>JBBQVZ010000052.1:0-21753 GCA_038211015.1 Actinomycetota bacterium
GGAGCGACGCGCCGAGGCTCGAGTGGCAGGAGTCCGACGCCGCGTCCGGGTAGACTCGGACACCCGAGGGCCCATAGCTCAGCTGGTAGAGCGCTTGGCTGGCAGCCAAGAGGTCCGGGGTTCGAATCCCCGTGGGTCCACCCAACTTCCTCCGATCATTCCGGTGCGGCGGGGACGCCCCGGTTGGCTTGCGCGCTGACGACTCAATAGGCTGACGTCGTGCGTTGTGCATCCTGCGGCTCCAACTGCCCGCCGGAGGCGCGCTTCTGCATGTCGTGCGGCGCCGAGATCTCCCAGGAAGGCGGGCTCGAGGTCCGGAAGACGGTCACAATCCTCTTCTCCGATGTGGCGGGTTCCACCGCGATGGGCGATGCGCTGGATCCTGAGGCCGTGCGCCGCGTGATGGGACAGTACTTCGACGCGTGTCGTTCGGTGATCGAGTTCCATGGTGGCACCATCGAGAAGTTCATCGGTGACGCAGTCATGGCGGTCTTCGGTGTGCCGGTTGTCCACGAGGACGACGCGATGCGCGCCATGCGAGCCGCCGACGGGATACGAGCAGCGCTCGCACACCTCAACGAAGACTTTGAAAGTCATCACGGAGTGCGGCTTGAGGTCCGCACCGGGATCAACACTGGCGAGGTGATGGCGGGCGATCCCGGGGCGGGCCAGGCTTTCGTGAGCGGCGATGCGGTCAACGTGGCGGCCCGGCTGGAGCAGGTAGCCCCACCCGGTGGGATCCTGATCTCCAGCTCGACGCTGGAATTGGTCCGAGACGCGGTCGAGGTCGAGCCCGTCGAGCCGTTGGCGCTCAAGGGGAAACCGGAGCCGTTCCCCGCGTACCGTCTTGTCTCCGTCGATGCCACAGGTGAGGGCGTAGCTCGGCGGTCCGGGGAGGCGCTGGTGGGCCGCTCGGAGGAGCTCTCTCAACTCGAGCAGGCGTACGAACGCGCCGTCCATCAGCGTCGATGCTGGATGGTCACCGTGATCGGCGAGCCGGGGGTGGGCAAGTCGCGCCTGGTCGATGCGTTCGCCGACCTGGTCTCCCCACGCACCACGATCCTGCGCGGGAGGTGTCTGAGCTACGGCACGGGGATCACCTTCTACCCCGCCGCAGAGATCGTGGCGCAGGTGATCGGGTCAGGCGAGGACGACACCTCCGAGGATATCCGGGAGAAGATCGAGCGAGCTATCGCCGATGCGGACGACGGTCCGTTGGTTTCGACCAGGTTGCTCCGCATGCTCGGTCTCGGCACCGAGGATTCTCGGGGAGCCCCCGAGGAGATCTACTGGGCGGTCCGCAAACTGCTCGAGAACGCGGCGCGGCACGGGCCCGTCGTAGCGGTGGTCGATGACATCCAGTGGGCTGAACCGGCGTTGCTCGATCTGCTGGAGCACGTATGTGACCTCTCACACGAGGCGCCGATCGTGCTGGTGTGCATGACTCGGCCCGACATCGTTGACGAGCGACCCGGGTGGGGTGCCGGGCGAGCGAACGCGTCATCCATCGTGCTCGAACCCTTGGGCGGAGAGGATTCCCAGGCTCTGGCGGAGCAGCTCATGGCGGGGAGCAACTTCGATCCGGACGTCACCGGCCGCATCCTGGAGGCCGCCCAGGGCAACCCACTGTTCATCGAACAGGTCATCGCGCACCTCGTGGACCAACGGATCGTAGATGCGACGGCGGCCGGCGCTCTTGAAGAGGTCTCGATCCCCGGCTCGTTGACGGCGTTGCTGGAAGCCCGGCTCGACAGCCTTTCCGATCTCCAGCGAGCGGTGCTCCAGCGCGGTTCGATCGAGGGGCAGGTCTTCCACCGCGGCGCCGTCTCGACGCTGTTGCCGAGCGACCTTCGCAGTGAGGTCGGCTCGTCGTTCGGTCCATTGATGCAGAAGGAGTTCATCTCGCCCGGAGAGGCGGAGCTCGCAGGTGAGGACGCGTTCCGATTCCGGCACCTGTTGATCAAGGACGCGGCCTACCGGGCCTTACCCAAGGAGACGAGAGCGGAACTGCATGAGCGCCTGGCCGACTGGCTCGAGGGCGTCGCAGGTCCTCGGCTCCCCGAGCTGGAGGAGATCGTCGCCTATCACCTGGAGGCGGCGTTCCGCTACCGAGAGGAGCTGGGGAGGGCGGATGTTGCCTCTGCTTTGGCTCATCGCGCGGCCGCGCGGTTCGCGGCCGCCGGCGAACGCGCGAGCAGAAGGGGCGACGTCGGTGCGGCCACCTCCCTCCTTGGGAGGGCCGCTGAGCTGGGCGATCCCGGTGATCACGATCGTGTTCGCTTGCTCCTGAAACTCGCAGCCGTGGCGGAATTAGCCGGCCAAACGGACCTCGCCAGGACGGCATGGGGCGAGATCGACGCGGAAGTGTCCGCTACGTCGGATGATCCCCTTCGCGCCGCCGTCATGGTCCAGCGCATGGACTCGGAGCTCATGGAAGAAGATGATCTCGATTGGGCTGCGACCGTGCATGCCGAGACCGATGTGGCCATTCCGATCCTCGAACGTGCCGGGGACGATCGCGGGCTTGCCGCCGCCTTCTTCGTGCGAGGGAATGCCGATTGGGTTGCCTACCGGATATCGTCGGCAGTCGCCGCCTGGAACGTCGCGGCCACACGGGCGAGCCGGGCAGGAGATGCATCGCTCGAAGCTGAAGCCCTCAGTTGGATAGGAGTTGCCTGGACCTACGGGGCAACCCCGGTGGACGTTGCGGTGCCCCAACTCGAGGCTCTCTCGGCCAAGGTGGTAGGTATGGCCACGGCGGCAGGCATGGTGGACGGTGCTCTTTCGATGACTCTGGCGATGCGTGGCGACGACTCAGCAGCAGGCGCGGCTGCCGATCGAGCTAGGGAGCTCTGGCGGGAGCATGGCCTCCAGTCCTACCTCGTTCACTACGCGAGTCAGTTCGATGCGTGGGTCGCGCGATGTCGTGGCGATCCGGACTCCGAATCGCTCGCGTGGCAGGAAGGCCTCGAGGCGAGTCGGCGCATCGATCAAGAGAACAAGTTCCTTGCTGTCAACCTCGCCAGGCTGGTCGCGGCCAGAGGCGCTGCCGACGGGGCCTCTCGACTCTTGGATTCGGTCGCGCACGACGCTGCCTCTAGCAATAGGCATGTCCGTGACGTGTGGGCCGAGGCGTCCGCGATCGTCGCCGCGCGCCTCGGGAGGGCGGCTGAGGCTCGTCAGGCATGTGCCGAAATCGTCGAGATGATCGAGAACGCCGAGTTCGTCATCCCGGCAGCGGATGGTTGGATGACAATCGCGCTCGTTGATCGGCTGCTCGACGACATGGCCGCTTGCGATTTGGCTGTCGACAAGGCTCTCGACCTCTATCGAGCGAAGGGTGCGACCGCATTGGTCGCCCAAGCTGAGCGCTGGCGGAGCGAACCCCTCCTTCCGACAGTGGCCTAAGCAGTGTTACGCGGGCTCAGGCTCTACGTTCTGGGGGCCGACGCATACGAGCTGAGGGGCGTTCCGGCCGTCATCTGTCTGAGCCAGGTCAGCGGGCCGAGGGAGCGCCCTCCCTTCCCGGCGGTCGGCCCGGAGCGCCGTTCTCGCAGCGCTTAACATCGCTGTTTCCGCTCGCGAGTGACCTGCGCTTTTGCCAGGGAGCACACCGCTCATCCCGTGATGGCTGGCAGCCAAGAGGTCCGGGGTTCGAATCCCCGTGGGTCCACAACGACAGGTCAAAGGGCACGCCTCCTGGCAGCAGCCCCTTGCACACAGTTACGGCAGCGGTCAGATACATGCAGAGTCAGATAGCGGTGGGGCAGGCAGCGCTGAACCTGTCTTCACCAGTGTGGCTCGCGCTTGCCGCGGAACACTTTGTCTCGGAGGCTTCTACCTGGGGCACCGCGGATCGAGCATTTGCCCTCAGGCACATCACCAGTGCAGAGTTAGCGGATGGGGGGGCGGACTGAGGACGTGGTCGGCCGAGAGGTTGAGCTGGCCGAGCTGCGCGGGTTCTTGACGGCGATCGGTGAAGGTGTCGCATCCGTGATCGTCGAAGGCGAGCCGGGCATCGGGAAGACGACACTTTGGCAGGCGGCCGCGCGCGAAGCCGTCACGATGGGTCATACGGTCCTTCGGTCCCGCGCGGCGGAATCGGAGGCGAAGGTGTCCTTCACGACGCTCGGCGATCTCTTCGAGCACATGAAGGAGGATGATCTCGATCGGCTCCCCGCGCCGCAGCGGCATGCGCTGGCCGTTGCGCTCTTCCGAGAGGAAGGCGACGGGCGGCCGCTGGAGCGTCGGGCGGTGTCCGTCGCGATGCTCAGCCTGGTGCGTCGACTATCGGCCGGAACATCGGTGATCTTAGCGCTCGACGATGCGCAGTGGATCGACGAGGCATCTGCGGATGCCTTGTCGTTCGTTGCGAGACGCCTCACGCGCGAGCCCGTGGGGTTCCTCCTCACAGCCCGTGCCGGTGGGAGTGAGCCGCTCTCGCTGTCGTCAGTCCTGCGGGAGCGGACGTCGAGGATCCCGGTCGGTCCGATGGATGCGAGGAGCCTTGCGCGTGTGGTGGCCGATCGACTCGGTCACGACCTTCCGCGGGCGACGCTCTTGCGCTTGCACCAAGCATCGGAGGGCAACCCCTTCGTGGCGATCGAGATCGCCCGCGCCCTGGGACCGCGCGACCGCTTGCTTCCCGATGCGCCGCTCCCGGTGCCGCACGATGTCAGGGCACTCGTGCGTTCCCGGACTGCGGATCTTTCGCCGGCGGCACGCGAGGTGCTCCTCGTCGCCTCGGCCCTCTCGCGGCCGACCGCGGAGCTCGTGATCGAAGCGGTCGGGGCGTCCGGCGAAGCAGGCCTCGACGAGGCCGAGCGCGTTGGGGTCCTACAGCGTGAGGAACGCCGCATCGCGTTCTCGCATCCACTGTTCGCCTCGGGGATCCAGGCCGAGGCATCACCCGCAGAGCTTCGTGGACTGCATGGCAGGCTGGCGGAGGTGGCGACCGATCCGGAAGCGCGAGCCAGGCACCTCGCCCTGCATGTCGAAGGATCGGACGAACGGGTCGCGGCCACACTTGACGGGGCCGCCGACCTTGCGAGGGCTCGTGGAGCTCCGGGGTCCGCGGCGGAACTCGAAGAGCTTGCGATAGGGCTGACGCCGAGGGAAGACGTCGAGGCGATCCATCGCCGACGCGAGCAGGCCGCGAACGATCATGCGGTCGCAGGGGATAGCCGGATGGCGCGGGTCCTGCTGGAGCAGGTCATCGATCATCGGCAGCCCGGTCCCGACAGAGCCCGGGCGCTCATAAGCCTGGGCGAACTGACTACGGAATCCGACGGCGCCGCCGCCGCCGAACGCCTGTTCCGGGAGGCTGCTGCCGAGGCAGGGGACAACGTCCAGGTGTTGGCTTCCGCCGAGGCGGGGCTCAGTTTCGCGCTCGTGTTCTCGGGTCGTGCCGCCGCTGCGAGAGAAGAACTCCGCGGACTGACGCCCGAGAACGGTGCAGAGACGCCCGCAGCTGTGAATGCCGCGACCCTGCGTCGCCTGATCGAGGCCGTCGCGCACCCGAGCGGATCGGGGCCGGCGTCAGAAGCAGAGCTCCCGCGAGCAGGGCAACCTGTTGCCGTGTTGCAGGACGCGCGCATCTTCGGTGCAGCCATCGCGATGTTGGAGGGAGACCTGTCGGGAGCTGGTGCGATCCTCAGGCCGCTCTACGAGCGAGCGTCGGAAGAGGGGGACGAGTGGAGCCTTCCGTCGCTCCTGATCTACCTGATCCTTCTTGGTGTTCAGACCGGGAACCTCGGCGAAGCGGCAAGGTTCGCCCACGAAGCCTGCTTGATCGCGTCTCAGACGGATCGGCGCGCGCGCTTGGCGGGAGCCCTTTCGTGCGCGGCGGTCGTCGAAGCGATGATGGGTCGGGCCGTTGAGGCGTGCTCGGCAGCCGAAGAGGCGCTGTCGCTCGTGGGCCGTGAAGAGCCGTTCCCGAGTGTCCGTAGCCGGTGGGCGTTGGGGATCGTCCACCTCGAGCGTGGAGACCCGGAGGGCGCGCGGAAGCATCATGAGGAAGCGATCGAGATCCTGGGCGGAACCGATATCGTCGAGCCAAGCCTGTGGGGCCTCGGTCGCTTCCTGCCGGATGCCGTCGAATCGTTCGTCACCACCGGCGACCTCGAGGGCGCGGAGGTCATCTCCGCCGACCTGTCCGCACGCGCAGAGGTGTTCCCGCGACCGTGGACGCTGGCTGTCTCCGCGCGCTGTCGCGGGATCGTCGCGGCGGCCCGGGGGGATGCAGCCACAGCGTCTGAGGCGTTCGCCGATGCGGTCGAGCGACACCATCTCCTGGACGAGCCGTACGAGCTCGCCAGGACATGGCTCGCCCTAGGCATCGTCGACCGTAGGGCCAAGAGGAGGACCGAGGCGCGAGTCGCGTTGGAGCAGGCTCGTGCCCTTTTCGGGGAGATCGGAGCCCAGGGTTGGGCAAAGAGATCCTCACTGGAGCTCGAGCGAACGGGGATACGCACTCCGACCCCTGAGGGACTTACCCCCACTGAGCTCCAGGTCGCTCGGCTCGTTGCATCGGGGCAGACGAATCGTGAGGTGGCCGACGTCTTGTTCCTGAGCGTCCGCACGGTCGAGACGAACTTGACGCGGGTGTACCGCAAGCTCGGACTCCGCTCGCGCACGGAGCTCGCCGCGCATCTTCCGACGGAGCGCGCCCCCAACTGACCACGTATCCACCCTGCCGCGAACCGCGGAAACCCCCGATTCGGTGCATGACGAGCGTCCGCTAGCGTCGACCGAGTTGCCGAAGGTGCCCGGGGTCCGCCCGACGAGGAGGAAGGGAAGGGTTATGCCGCTGTTCATCGATATGCACAGGAAGGTTCCAGAAGGGGCGTCAGTCGCAGACATCGCTCAAGCACACGCCGCTGACCTGAAGGTCCAGGCGAACCACGGGGTCCGATATCTGCGGTACTGGATCGACGAGTCATCTCGGCAGGTGTTCTGCCTGGTCGAAGCGCCCGACGCTGCGGCCGCGGCAGCAGTGCACCGAGAGGCGACCGGTTCGGTAGCGGATGAGATCTACGAGGTTGTCGAGGGGACGTGATGTGAGCCCTCACCAGGGACGACATCCTGCTCAGCGGGAGATCGCCTGGGCCTACGGACAAGATCCGTTGCTGACCAGTTCTTGATCCATCCGAGCAGCGCGCTGTGACGCGGCTCAGGAACGCCGGCGGCGCTCACGGTGACGACGAGATCGCCGCTTGCCGCGAGGACAGTGGTGGGCACGCCGACCGCGGTCTCGGTTGCGAGGGCGTTCAGCCAGCTCATCTCCGCCTCGATCTCGGCGAGCGAGCGCCGGCCCGGAAGGTTCACGCGAAGGACGTACTTACGGTCAGCGTCGGCATCCACCAGGAACGCCGCGTTGAACTCGTTCGTGATCAGACGGAGGCGCCGGAGGCGAAGGTCATAGCGCTCGAGCGCCGCGGACGCGACGGCCCGGAGCCTCCGTGCCTTACCGGCGTTCGTAAGCTCCTGGAACGGCCGCATGCGCCGAGGGTAGCCGAGGGCGTTCTGCCTTCACAGCGGATAACATCGCGGTTCCCGCTCGGACGTGACCTGCACTTTCGCGGTTCAGCACACCGCTCATCCCGTGATGGCTGGCAGCCAAGAGGTCCGGGGTTCGAATCCCCGTGGGTCCACTGAGATACCGCAAGTCACCAAGGCCACTCGGCGACCCAGCCTCCCCCCAAACACTTATCTGCTCGCCATGATCAGTCGGAACTCGGTCCCAGACCCGAGCTCGCTCTCGACCTCGATGCGTGCGCCGATCGAGCTGGCGGCTCGCGACGCGAGCGACAACCCCAGTCCTCCACCGCCACTATGCCGGTCACGGGCGGCATCGACCCGATAGAACCGATCGAAGATCCGTGGGATGTGTTCCGCGGGGATGCCGATGCCGGTGTCGCCGACGGCAAGCAGGACCTCAGTTCCACGACGCTCGATCCGGATCTCGACACGGCCACCCGGGGGGGTGTATCGCAATGCGTTGGCCAGGAAGTTGTCGATGACCGTCTCCACCAGCGCCTGATCGGTCTCAACGACCGTCGTGAGACCCGAAACGGCGACCTCGATGTTCGCATCACGCGCGGCGTGACGGAACCGCGTCTCCGCCCGTCGCCCGATGTTCAGCAAGTCCACCGGCGCAAGGCGGACGCGTTCGTTGCGGTCGAGCTTCGTCAACCGACGCAAGTCGTCAAGCAGCGCCCCGAGACGCGTCGTCTCAGACTCGAGCAGGTGCGCCGCCTCCGCACGCTCTGCCTCCCCTGCGATCGTTCCGTCGAGCACCGCTCCGGCCAACCCGGAGATGGCGTTGACCGGAGTGGCGAGTTCGTGCGCGATATCGCTGAGGAAGCGTTGCTGATCGGCCTCGCTTGATTCCAGCCGTGATGCCATCGAGTCGAAGGCACGAGACAGCCGGTCGAACTCCCCCGGCTCCAACTCGGCGAGCCGGACGCTGAAGTCTCCGCTCGCTACTCGATCCGCGGCGATCGCGGCCCGGTCGATCCCCGCCTTCACGAACCGCGTCAGAAGTGTCGCCACCATGAACGCGGCCACGATGACAAGCAGCATCGACCCGGCCGCCACGAGCGTCAGTTCACGGGCGACCGCATTACCGGGGGTGTGGTAGTCGAACAGGACGACCCTTCCTCCGTCGAACCGATGAACGACCGAGACCTCAAGATCAGCGTCGATCGGCGGGCCCGCGTACACCTGGCGTTGGCCAAGGAAGACGACCAACCGGTCATACGGAAGGACGCGTTGGATCATCTCAAGGTCCGCCACGACGGCTCCGCGTTCCATCTGATCGGCGATCGCACGCACGATCTGCTCATCCTTCGTGCGATCTGTCCGCTCCTCCGCAGCGTGCTCGATCTTCTCGATCGCGATGTAGGCCGCCGCCAGGCCGATGGCTCCAGCGGCGAGCATCGCTGTAAGCAGCCATGATCGCAGCGACGTCAGCCGGACGGGCATCAGCTGTCCAGCCGGTACCCGACACCTCGAAGTGCCGTGATCGCAAGAGCGTCTCCAAGTTTTCGTCGGAGCGCCGCGACATGGACATCGACGGTCCGTTGCGACATGAACTCCGTCTCCCAGACGCGCTCGAGCAGATGTTCACGGGTCAGCACCCGGTCACGCGATTGAAGGAGAGCGGTAAGGAGATCGAACTCACGACGCGTCAGCTCGACCTCCGCGCCGTCGAGCGAGCAGCGTCGCCCGGCAAGGTCGAGCCTCACGCGTCCGACTTCCAGCTTGCCAGGAAGTGCCTCTTCACCGAAACCACGACTTCGTCGCAGCTGCGCCCGCACGCGCGCGATCACCTCCGGCGCCGAGAACGGTTTCACGACGTAGTCATCGGCCCCGAGCTCGAGCCCGGTCACCCGGTCTCGCTCTTGGTCCTTGGCGGTGAGCAGGATGATCGGGAGTGAGGATCGGGCTCGCAAGCGCCGCACGACTTCGAACCCGTCGAGCTCAGGCAGCATCACGTCCACGATCGCGACATCAGGCGTCGCGCGCTCGAATTCGAAGATCGCTTCGCGCCCATCGCGCGCATCGACCACGTCGTAGCCGGCCTTCACGAGATAGGCGCGCAACAAGGCCCGAAGCGACATCTCATCGTCAACCACGAGGACGCGGGCGGTGCCCGACGGCGGTGGGTTCATGACCTGCATTGTGCCAACAAGGTCATCGACCCGTGGCCGTCACCTAACAGTCCCGTAACACTTGGGAGGGATAACGAACGTGAACCACCTGAGTTGATCGGAGACACATGGCAGAGCAAGCGCTTCAAACGACCCAGCGAGAAGAGGTTGATGTACTCGAGCGCGAGGTTGCGATCCTGGCTGATCAGCTCGCTGGGTTTGGCGACGAGGTCGAACGACTTGGCCTTCGCGATCTGGCCGTGCTCGCTGGTGGCCTCACAACCCTGTGTGGATCGGTTTCGACGCTGCTCCAGATCGTCCGAACGCAGATCGATCAAGCAGAGGCGCCTTCCGCGCCCAACGCCTTCCGGCAACCACTGAATACCGAGCGTTGTCTAGGAGAAAGGGGACACCCATGAA
The DNA here is from genome assembly GCA_038211015.1 of Actinomycetota bacterium. Classification (GTDB taxonomy): domain Bacteria; phylum Actinomycetota; class UBA4738; order UBA4738; family HRBIN12; genus JBBQVZ01. Next base: position 10,074 of record JBBQVZ010000052.1, read on the forward strand.
GACCCAGAGAGTCTTGCTGGTCGCCAACCGAACAGCGGCAGGATCCCATGTCGTTGCTGCTCTTCGAGCTCGCGCTGCCCGGGGCGTGTGTGACGTCACGTTGCTTGTGCCGGCCTCGCCGGCACCGGGAGGATGGACTTGGGAGGAGGGTGAGGCCCTTCGCGACGCCAAGCGGCGACTGAAGGCGGCGGTGTCGATGCTCAAGAGCTCTGGGTTCGCCGTCAGGTCGGTCCTCGGAGACTTCAGCGCGATCGAAGCCATCGGGGACGAGCTGCGCCAACATGGGTACGACGAGATCGTGATCTCAACGCTTCCCACGAGCCGCTCGAGGTGGCTCAAGCAGAACCTTCCGGCGCGGGTTGCCCGAAAGTTCGATGTCCCCGTCACTCACATCGAAGCCAGCGACGATCGAAAGGACCCAGGAATAGGCTCAGACCTTCGACGGCCGCGTGACCCTCTGGTTCGACTGGCCGGAATCGGTCACTGACCCCGCTTGGGTATTGCCGAGTGAGATCGCGGAAGGGACCGTCGGGTGAGCCGACCGCGATGCGGCGTACGTGGAGCCCTAACGTCGACCGGTCCGGTATACCGCGTGAACGCGAGCATGTCGCCCTGAGGCGACGACGAGTCACATCGCCTCCGAAGTCACCTCGACGGAGCCGACTTCGTTCCGAGCTTCTTCTAGGAGAGAGGAGAGACCCTGTGACAGCGAATAACTAGTCGATCTGCACGCGATGGCCCGGCAGCGGCTTCTCGTAGCGCTTCCATCGGTCTTGGGACGCTTGTAGCGCTAGGAGCTCGGGAGCCGGCTCATGTCCAACCGCTTGAGGATCCGCCACACGCCCGACGGTGAGATACCAGGTTGCCGTGTGGATCGAGGAGCAGGCTGCCAACGACGATCATTGCGAGTCGACCGGTGCTTCATGTGCAACCTTTGTGCATTGGTTCCGAGCGGGGAAGCCGTGGAAGCCGGTGCGAGGAGCTACCCGATGACTATTCCCATCTGGTGCAGCAGCGCCTTCACTCGCTCCTCGATGTCGTCGCGGATCTCCCGTACGTCGACGACCTCAAGACCCGCCGGGTCGGCAACCTCCCAATCCTCGTAGCGCTTGCCGGGGAAGATCGGACACGCGTCGCCGCACCCCATCGTGATGATCACGTCAGTCCCTGGATCACCTCGGTTGTCCAAGGCTTCGGGAACTCGCTCGCGATGTCGATACCCACCTCTGCCATCGCAGAGATCGCCGCCGGATCGACTTCGCTCGCCGGGTCTCTTGCAGATCAGCCGCCGCGTGCCTCACGACAGACCGTTGCTCCACCGGTAGGACGCTCATCGCTTTGCGAGCTCAGACATCGCCGCCTCCTGAATCGTCAAGCTTTCTTGGTTGCGATTCCGACCGTTCCCATCAGCCTTTCAACCTTGTGTTCGATCTCGTCTGCGGCTGCTCGAAACGCTGCGTCCGTTCCTATGGTCACAGGGTCCCTCACCGACCAGTGCACCGCGACGGGACCATCCAGTCCCTCCCGCGCTTGATCGCAGACGGTCACGATCAGCGCTTCGGGGAACGAAGCAGTGTCGAGGAGTCGTGGGACGCGTTCGAAAGGTCAAGACCACGCTCATGCCCGACGCGGACCGCCCTCGGATGGACCCGTCCGCTCGGGTGCGTCCCTGCGGTCTCAGCTCGCACGAAAGGAGCTGAGCGATTCCACATGGCGGCGGCGAGCTGGGATCGCGCCGAGTTCTGTGTACAGACGAAGATCACAACGTCGTTCGCGAACGTGGGTCTGATCGCGAGGCCGTCTAGGTGCTCAACGAGGAGATGGAGATAAGCGCGGCGTCCATCACCGATCGATGGTCGCTTCTCGACGACGCCCCGCCGTTCCAGGATTCGGAGGGGTGCGCCATAAGGTTCGACGGGACTCCGAGCGATCGCCCGAGTTCTGCGGGGGTGCGATCGCTCAGAGCTAGCTCGTCCACGATCGCCACGCGGACGGATCCCGCGTTCGTGTCGAGCTTTCTGGTTGTGATACCGCCCTTCGCGCCCGAGCAGGGGTTGGCCAAGCCCCTGCCGAACGCGGGCTATGGCTAACAGCAGCCGGGTGGACAACCTTCCTCCGGGCAACAAGGATCGTTGGAAAGGGTCATCGGACTACTTCACCTCCTCTCGATATCGATGAGCGTCGATACGTTGGACAGAAGTATCGACTGCCGTCGGAACTATAAAGTTGACGCCGGTACTAAGGAATCCTTAGCTTCTAAGGATGAGCCGCTTGCCTGCTTCAAATGCGCCGAACCATTTGAAGATGGTGACGTGTATGTCGCCCAGATCGGTGTAGCCAAGAGATCGTGCCTCGGATGCTTCACTAGGGTTCGAGGACGTCGTCCCCGATGATCGGGACCTCGCCGGCGTGGTACTTCAGGAATCGCACGAGGTCCAGAATCTCGTTCTTCGCTACGTGTTCTCCCAAGCTCTGGGCGACGGTCTTACCGTCGTTTATCAGTTCCCAGTACCAGCCGCCCTCTCGGGACTCTCTGACCTCGAACCGAGGCTTGCGCACCGTCCATGCCATAACGACTCCCCTCTCTCGCCCCTGGGGGGTGGGCTAGATGTCCCTACCCGACGAGGACCGCATCTCCGAACTCGAACGCGCGAACGCGCTGCTACGTGAGGAGCTATGGCTGCAGTGGTCAGCTAACCACGCGGAACACTGCGACAACGAATGGCTTCACCCGAATCCCGAGCGCATCTGCATGTGGCCAGTTCCTGAGATTCTGAGAGGGGACGGATGACCCTAGGGTTTCCAGTGGGGCTTGGCTGCTTCAATCGCCAAGGCGGGTCGGACGCGAAGGATTTCTGTGACGATCGCCGTCAGATTGAACTGCTTCTCCCAGAAGTACACGATGTCGGCTTCGGGATCGTACAAGCGAAACATGTTCGGCTCGCGAGGCCCAATGTCGAATCCCGAGGGTGGTCCGATGCTTCTATCGGCGATGAAATGGTGCTTGGAAACCCGGAGCCAAGTGTCAATCCGTTCGTCAACATGATCGACCGCGTTGCGAACGTCGGTGTCATTCAACGGGGAATCATCCTCGACCCCAATACTCCGCCGAAGCGGTTCCCGTGCCTTCGCACGGGCCTCGCGTTTGGCGTCGTTGATACCCCAGAGAGCTTTCTTGATGTTGGCGGTCGCTGTGAGAAGGCTCTGCATCGCGAACCACAAGCCGTCACTGTCCCGAGGAAGCGAGATATTGGCGCGGCGCATGGAGTTGTACGCCACGAGAGCGAAGTCGAATTGCTCCAACAGGTGACGTTGAAACACCCGCATGTGCAGCCGCTTCAGGGTCTCTTCGTCGTCAGGGGTTTCGTTGCTCATGGAATCCCCGAGTGCCGTCGTAGGATGGAGGTCTCATGCCAGACAAGAACGGCGAGCGCGATACACAGAAGACCGAACAGGGATACGAGATTCCCGTCCCCAAGCGCGACGAAGTCATGGACGTGTTTACCAAGGCCACTAAGAAACGGCCGGCGAGTCCTTCACGATCCTCGAAAGGAAAGCGTCGAACATCCCGCGACGACCCGTGATCTTCCGGTTGTTGTAGCGGAACGCATATTCGTCCAAGTACGACTGCAAGTGCTGCGTCGAGACGGAGTGATAGACGCCGCTCAGTCCACCCTTCAAGAGCGCCCAGAACCCCTCGATGGTGTTCGTGTGAACGTCTCCATCCACGTAGACACCTTGCGAGTGATTGACGCGCTCGTGGCGATAGCCCTCGCGCCCAAGCTGGCGATAGGACTTGAACTCGTCGGTGTAGACCGTGGATGCGGGAAGGATGCGCGTCGTGGCGATGGGCATGAGCGTCGAAGCCTTCCTGCTCGGCACCACAGACACCGTGACGCGTCCCCCGCGCTCGACGGCACCAAGCACCTTGGACTTCTGCTCCGCGAACATGCGCGCTTCCTGCTTGTTGGCCAGCTTGTGGCGAGGCTTGCCACCGATGAACGTTTCGTCCATCTCGACCGTGCCCGAAAGCGGAGCGTCATCGTCCTGGTCGAGCATCGAGCGGATCTGCTTGAACATGCGCCACGCCGTCGGGTAGGAGACCCCGATCTCGCGCTCCAACTGCTTCGCGGAGATACCGCATCGAGTGCTGGCCATGAGGTACATCGCGTGGAACCAAAGACGCAGCGACGTGGACGACCCCTCGAAGATCGTGCCGACCATCGGGTACTCGTAGTGCCCGCAGAACTGGCACGAGTACGCCGGACGCGCCTTCACCCGATGGTGCTTGGTCACTCGCGCGCACTTCGGGCAGAAGATGCCTTCGGGGTACAGGTGAGCGACCAGCCATTCGAGGCAGGTGGCGTCGTCGGGGAACTCCTCGTCGAAGTTCCAGATCGTGTAGCGAGCGTCCGAGGACTTGGCGTTGACCGGCTGGTTGCGATTCGTCTTTCCCATGCCGAGATACTAACCCGAAGCCGGTACCGGCGTCAACTTTATAGTTCCGACTGCCGTCAATATGACGTCATGAAACTCATCCAGACGATCGACTCCGAATGTTGTCCGCAGCTACTCGCTGAACCCCTAGATGAGGCCGCTTCCGAACGGCTGGCCGCTGCTCTGCGCGTGCTCGCCGATCCGGCGAGACTCCGGTTGCTGAGCATCCTCGGGGCTCATCCGAGCGGTGAGGCGTGCGTCTGCGAACTGACAGCACCCCTCGGTCTTTCCCAACCAACGGTCAGCCACCACCTGAGGGTCCTCGCCGACGCCGGATTGGTCGGGCGCGAGAAGCGGGGTCGATGGGTGTTCTTCTGGGTGCTCCCGGAGCCGCTGGAACTTCTGCGGGGCGCGCTTGCGCCCCCTATCGGTATCGCAGCCGAACGCATCTCGTCCTAGGCATGGCGGCATCTGCGGCGGATCTGCCTGCGCGTCGCGACGGATCGACGTTCGCCTACGTCATGCTCCTGTCGCTCGGTGTCTTGGACGCCGCCGGTTACAGCATCATCGGACCGATGGCTCCGGCCATCGTTCGTGAGACCGGAGCGAGTCCAGCCGTGTTCGGCGCGTTGGTAGCGAGCTTCCCGGCTGGGATCTTGATCGGGTTCGCTCTCGGTGGCGTTGGCATCAGGCGTGGTCGGACCCACGCCGTCCTAGCCGTCGCGCTCGTCGTGCTCGCGATCGGATCGCTCGGGTTCGCGCTCGGGGGTGGCCTCACCGGCTACTTCGGGTGGCGGTTCGTCATGGGTCTCGGCTCGGGGTGCCTATGGATGAGCATCACATTCGAAACGCTCGATCGCTGGCCCGGTTGTGAATACCTCTGTATGTCTCGCATCTTCGCCGCGTACTCCGTTGGTGCGCTCCTCGGTCCTGCGCTCGGGGCGATCGGCGGTGTCACCTTCGCTCGCCTATCTCGTGCTCGTGATCCTCGCGATACCCATGGTGCTCGCGGTCGGCCCTGGGAGGGTCCCGCGGGTGTTCGAGAGCGACTGGAGGGCACTGCGCCTTCGGGGATTCTGGCTCGCTTCCGCTGGCATCCTTCTTGCTCAACTGATCCTCGGGCTCGTCGATGGCGTGCTTCCGCTTCATTTCTCGACGGAGCTCTCCCAGACAGGGATCGGTGTGCTCTATTCGGCCAACGCCGTTGTTCTCGCGGGGGCGGCGGCGGTCGCCGCTCGGTTCGCTCCGAGAGCGGCGCTCGGCATCGCGCTCGTGCTCGTCGTTCTAGGCGTCGCGGGCGCTGGCATCACGACGGGCGTCCCTGCATGGGTCGTCGTGCTCGCTCTTACCGCCACGGGAATGGGATTGGCCAACACAGGTTCGGTCGGCCTGTTGCTCGAAGGTGTTCAGACCGAACGGATCGTCACGGCGATGGTGGTGTGGTCGCAGATCGGGATGGTGGGATACCTGATCGGACCCCTTGTCGGCGGTCCCGTGGGCCAATCGGCTGGCTATGGAGCGCTGGGCCTGGTCGCCCTTGCGGCGGCTCTTCCTGTGGCGTGGATCATGTTCGCGCCGCGTCGGCGTGGCTGACTAGGCTTCAATCACACGGCGGGCCGAGCAGGGCTCGTTTCGTCGGACGAAGACCGGACGCGACGCCCCTCTCCCGGATCCGAGATGCAAGAGTCGACTGCCCGGACCACCGAGACGTCGGGGTCGGTTGCCCTTAGTCTTTACGGCCTAAGCCTTTTGGAGTAGGGTCCGCCGAGTCGAGATGGTAGGCCCGGACTTCCCCGCCCACAGGTTTCGTCACTGCGTCCGCGAGTGGCGTGGCGATCCGTGTCGGCCTCCGCTCACGGTTCGCATGGGATGAGGACGACGGGCGCTCCAGCACAACTTCCGAGTGACGGCATGATGAGGTCCGACTCCTCTTGAGAGGATGCGGCTCAGACGCTGTCGCCTGTTCCGTAGGCTCCGACTATCCTGCCGTGAGCGGTGTCGACTCAGCCCACATGGGCTCCACGGATGGCGGCGCATCGATGATGGAGGTTGGATGAAGCTGCGCGGTCCGATGAGCCGCCTCGCGGCGATCCTGATGTCCGTCGCTCTCGCGGGGGTGGCGTGCTCGAAAGGATCCGGAACGGGCCAGGAGGGATCCGTGGTCTTCCTGACGTTCGAGAGCTCGCTCCTGCCGGAAGTGATCACACCGTTCACCGATGCGAATCCGGACCTCAAGCTCCAGGCGTCCACGTTCACCACGCAGGACGAAGCCGTCGCGAAGCTCGAAGGGGGCTTCAAGGCCGATGTCGTGTACGCGTGCCTGACCGACACACAACGGCTCGTGAGCGCCGGCCTCGTTCAGCCGATCGACACGAAGCGGCTCACCGCCTGGAACACGCTGTTCCCGTACTTCAAGGACAGTGCGCAGATCCGGGTCAACGACAAGGTCTACATGGTGCCGGCGTTCGGTGGCTCCACCGGCTTGGTCTACAACCCCGACGAGGTTCCCGGAGGGGTCGACTCGTTCGCCCAACTGCTGGAGGACCCGGCGTTGAAGGGGAAAGTGGCCATCGAGGACAACCCCAAGTACGGGATCGCGATGGGAGCGCTGGCCCTGGGGCTAGAAGATCCCTACGACCTGACCGACGCCGACCTCGCACAGGTGAAGCAGTGGTACATCGAACGCAAGTCGCAGATCAGGGCGTTCTACTCCGACGAGTCGGACTTCTTCGACCTGTACAAGAGCGGCGACATCGTCGCTGCCTTCGGGTACAAGGGCTACGACGTGGGCCTCGCCAAGCAAGGCGCATCTGTCGCGTTCGCTCCCGCGTCGGAGGGTGCGCTCACCTGGACATGCGGGTACTCGATCGGAGCGAACGCCGAAGATCTCGACGGAGCGTACGCACTCGTCGATTGGTTCCTGGGCCCGGAGGCCCAAGCCGTGTATGCGACGAAGTTGAACCAGATGGCCACGAATCAAGCGACGCTCGACTCGCTGCCGCAATCGGTGGTCGAGGAGATCGGGCTGGCCGACCCATCGCAGCTCGATACCTCCATCCCCACACAGGTCCCCTCCAACTTCGACCAGTGGGAAGCGGTCTGGCAAGAGATCACGGCGGCCTAGTTGTCGTTGACTCCTATCCCTGCCCGAACTCGAAGAGGTATACGTCCACCTCGGTGAATCGGGCGAGGCCGACCAGCTGCCCCGCCCCCCCGAGTGACGAGATGACGGCGTCGGTGCTCGGTGGGGCGTGGCTGACGATCAGCCACACACGGCTGCGGGTCTTCGTCTCCTCGAGCACGACGAAGGGATCTTCCTGACCTCCGGTGAGCTCGATCTCGGGCACGGAGTAGGTGGCCGGCGGGAAGTGGTAGTGATCGAAGGGGATATGGAGGAAACCCAGGTTGAACACGATCGCGTCCCCTCGCTGCACACGATGGTCGACGAACGCCGCGACTTGATCCCAAGCCTCCTTGTCGTGCAGGAAGTAGTAGCTCCTGAGGCCGAAGCCGGCGCATGCGAGCAGGACCACGAGCGCGACCGCGAAAACGCGCGACCGCAGGCTGAGCAGTCCCGCTGCGACGGTCAGACTCAGAGGCACGGCCACCCAGATCAGGGTTTGCGTCAGGAAGATCGGTCTCCAGAAGCTGACGACCAACTCTCCGAGCGGAGCCGCCAGGCCCAAGACGAGCACGAACGCGATCCACCGGCGATCGTGTTTCCAGCTCCGCAGGCCCAGGCCCCCCAGGGCCAAGACCAGGATCGCCTCCACGGGGTACGGCGTGGCACGGGTCACGCCGCCATAGAGGGCGTAGGCGCCGCTCACCACGCTCCCCACCGTCGGACGCGGGATCCACGCGTACGACTCACCGTGAGCGACCTGTTGCAGGAAGGCCGGAAGCCAGCTGCCCCACAGACAGAGGACCGCGAGTTGCGCAAGCAACCAGTTCCGCAAGAAGCCTCGAGGCTCGCGTCCGTGCGTCCACCACCAACCTAGGATCAGCACGTTCGCCCCGATCGGCAGGAACACGGCGGTGTTGTGCGCGAGGAGTGCGACCGTCGTTCCAAGGACGTAGGCGAGCCAGGCCCATGCGGCCGCGCGCAGACTCCCGGATCGTTCAGGGTGGCGAAGGAGATAGGCGACCCCGAGCATCGCCGACGTCGCCCCGAAGGTGAGGAGGGAATACCCCCGCGCCTCTTGCGAGTACCAGACCTGGAACGGAGAGATCGCGAACAGGAGCGCGGCGACGATCCCGAGCCGATGGTCGCGGATCGTCCGGCCGAGTGCATACACGAGCGGGATCGTGAGCACGCCGAACAACGCAGACAGGAGTCGCAGGCTCGCCTCGCCGTTTCCGAAGACGAGCCATCCGTGAAGGAGCGAGTAGTACAGAGGAGGGTTCCCGGGGTCGACGATGGTGCTCCAACTCCACAGCTCGCCGAGGGTTTGTCGCGCGAAATGGAGGCTCGTGGCCTCGTCGAGCCAGAGCGGCTGCGCTCCGATCCTGTACAGCCGGAGGAGCGCTCCCAGGGCGACCACCAGCAGGACCGGGACCACCGTCACGGTCCAACGGTCATCTTGACGCCCATCCGGCGCGGCCATAGGCTCGCGCAGGCCGGACCCCACGTGTGGGGAAGGAGGTTGCACAGACCTCATGATGCCTGAGGCCATCCAAGGAAACCCGGAGTCGGTCGAACAGTTCACCGTGCTCACCGTCGGGGCTGGGGTCGTGGGTCACGCGGAGGGGACTGCGCTGCTCGAGCATGGGCACGTTGTGGCGTTCAGTGACATCGACCCGACGGTGCTTTCGCAACGCCGCGCCGAGGGCCTCGACACCGTCACCATGATCGAGCTCGATCTGGTTGGCATCGACGTCGTGCTCATCAGTGTCTCCACCCCCACCTCAGACGGAGGGATCGACCTCCTCCCACTCGAAGCGGCGGTGGCGGCGATAGGCGACGCGATGGGGAGGGCCTCTTCGTCGGAACCCGGACGTTATCGAGTCGTCATCGTCCGGAGCACCGTCCCGCCGGGAACGACCGAGGACGTCGTCATCCCGTTGTTGGAAGCGAACGCCGGCCTCCTGGCCGGTCTCGACTTCGGCGTGTGCGTGAGCCCCGAGTTCCTTCGCCAGCGGATCGCCGTGAGCGACTCGATCGACCCGCGGCTCGTCGTCATCGGTCAGCTCGACGATCGGTCGGGCGATGTCGCCGAGCGGTTGAACGCGGGGTTCGGTTGTCCGGTGTATCGGGTTCCCATCCGGGAGGCCGAGTTCCAGAAGTACGCGCACAACCTCTTCAACGCCTCGAAGATCGCGTTCTTCAACGAATTGCGGCGGGTCGCGATCGCCATCGGCGTCGACGCCGAGCGCGCGTTCGCGCTCGTGGCGCAAAGCTCGGAGGCCATGTGGAACGTGGAGTACGGCACGTTGGATCTGGGTCCCTACGGAGGAGCGTGCCTGCCGAAGGATCTCGAAGCGTTCTTGACCTGGGCTGAACGCAACGGCCTGGACCTTCCGATCCTGTCCGCCGTCAGACAGACCAACCTTTCCTCGCACGTACCATGAGTCCATGCCCACACTGATCCTCATAGCCTGGTTCACTCCCTTGCTGTGTGCGGCGATGATCCTTGCCGGAGCTGTGCGCGCCCGTCTCACCCGCAAGCGGATCCTCGATCCACCCCCGATCGTGCTGATCATCCAGATCACCACCGTAGGGAATGAGGAGACGGTGAACGCGATCATCCGCAGGATCCGTGGGTATCAACTCTCCTTCCCGCACAGGATCTGGGTCGTGACCGAGCCTTGGGCCTCGGCGAACTACCGAGGGGCCGACGAGCTCATCGTGGTTCCCGAGGAATTCGAGTGTCAGGCGTCATACAAGGCCAGAGCTCTCGAGTACTCGCGGCGGTTGAGGGCCGAACGACGACTCAACGACTACTTCGTCAAAGTGCTGTTCGTGGACGACGACGGTGTGCCGACCAAGAGCTACATGGAGAAGGTGTTCAATGCCGATTTCGACGTGTGCGAAGGCATCCCCACTCCTCGGACCGGGTACGGACGCTTCCTCTCGCACATGGATGATCTTCGGACGATCAACTGCATCTACATGTGCTCCGTGTTCCAGGGCCTCGGTCATCCCATCCATGTGCACGGAGAGGGGTTGTGCGTCCGAGGGACAGCTGAGGCTCTCGTGACGTGGGACTACCGGATGTTCGCTTCCGAGGATCTCGTCTTCGGACATATCGCCGCCCACAGGGGCATGACCTGGGGGTTCGTGTGGGACTACGTGGAGATCACGTCCCCGTTCACGTGGCGAGACTTCCTGACGCAGCGACGACGCTGGCTCTGGGGAAACATCCACGCCATCCGGCGTGTGTTGCCGCTGTCATCGAGCATCCTGCTGCTGTCCCTCTACGTCTATGGGCTCTTCACGTTCGTCGTCTCCACCATCGGGATCGTGCTCGCACTCAGCGGGTCGCTGCGCCTGGAGTCCAACTTCACACCCTGGCTCCTGACCTCGATGGCGCTCTGGCTCTCGATGTTCGCACTCAGTGGATGGATCAACTCGGGGGGCGGTGGATCCAGCGGCATCCGACGGGTTCGGGGTGCGATCGTGGCGGTGCTTCTCGCCTTCATCACGTCCGCCGTCGCGATCGGTGTGCAGGTCGTCGCGCTCTTCAAGGGGAACCCTCGCCGTTTCGAGGTCATACAGAAGACGGACCCGAAGGCGAAGAAGATCAGCCTGGCCACCTTGCCGGATCGCGGATCGTCGATCGGGCCGGGGCCGGTGGTGCGCATCCCCGAGTCCGTTGATTCGTCTTCCGACCTCTCGCGGAACGTGGCGGACGGGAGATAGCACCTGATCACAGCCGACCGATCTGCTCGATGGGGAACGGCGGCTGGGCGAGCGGCCTCACGGCGAGCCGTAGCAGGATCAGCGGGCTGTCGTCGGCGGCGGTGCGATTGAGATGCAGCTCGTCACAGCCGCCGCAGCGGTGGACGAGGACCCATTCGCCGTCGCCGCGAACGGTGACGGCGATCGGCTCCATGAGCGACCCGCAATCCGCGGCTCGATCGCCCGGACGATCGTCGTCCAGGTGACGGCTCCACAGGCAGTTGGGGCAGTGGTTGCGGTGCGCGGTGCCCGGAGCGCGGTTCGAGACATCCAAGCGGCAGTTGCCGCATCGGAACGTGAGCGGACCGTCGCGCCGCGCACCGCGGCGTTGATCGCGTGACATCG
>JBBQVZ010000053.1:0-21682 GCA_038211015.1 Actinomycetota bacterium
GGCCGCGCTCTACATCGCCCGCGCCGAGGACCAGCCCTCCGCCCGGGACGAGATGCAGGCGGTGGTGGCGTTGCTCATAAAGGGTCTCGCCGCCAGCGGGGACTGACCGTGGCGCGACAGAACCGGATTACCCCACTCGGCGATCTGGTGGCCGATCCAGCCCGCGGCCTCGTCTATGGCAACCGCGGATGCCTGCACGATCGCCCGGGGCGGATCCGGCGCCACTTCGCCGTGAAGCGGTGGATCGGGTGCCGGCTGGAGTTCAAGGGCTGGCAGCGGGGGCCGATGATGCAGCCGGGCAGGTTCACCGAGCTGTTCTTCCTGGACGAGGCGACCGCGTTCGCCGCCGGGCAGCGGCCGTGCGCGCTCTGTCGACGCGAGGATTACGACCGCTTCGTCGACATCTGGCGCCGGATCCATCCGGGACAGACCGGCGCCGACGCGATCGACGCGCAGCTGCACCGCGAGCGGGTAGGTCCAGCAACGCGAGGCCAGCTCCAGCATGAGGCTCGCTTCGAAGTGCTACCGGATGGCGCATTCGTCGTGCACGACGGCCAGCCGCGATTGGTCCTGGGAACGCAACTGCTGCGCTGGACGCCGACCGGCTACCAGGATGCCTCGCCGCGCCCTTCGCGCGGGCGGGCGACGTCGATCACGCCCCCGTCGTTCCTCGAGGTTCTGCGCGACGACTGGCACGCGGTCGTCCCGCTGCTGCACCCGTCCGCGCTCGAGCTTGGCAGACAAGCATCACCTGCCTAGAGTCGGAGGCTCCGCTCCACGAACCACGATCCGCCGGCGAATCGACCACCAGAGGGGAGCCGGAGACATGGTTGACCAAGACCGAACGATCGTCCTGATCCACGGGCTGTGGATGACCCCGCGGAGCTGGGAGAAGTGGATCGAGCGCTTCTCGAGCCGCGGCCACACGGTGCTTGCTCCGAGCTGGCCCGGGATGGAAGCCGAGAACGAGGAACTGCTTCGCGACCCGTCCCCGATCGCGCGCGCGACCGCGCCGGCGATCCTGGATCACTACGAACGCATCATCGACAAGCTGGATCGTCCGCCGATCATCATGGGTCACTCGTTCGGCGGTGGCTTCGTGCAGGGATTGCTGGACCGCGGCGTCGGCGCGGCCGGCGTCGCGATCGACCCCGCCCCGCCCAAAGGCGTTCTGAAGCTCCCGTTCTCGACGATCCGTTCGGGATGGGGGATCCTTCGCAACCCCGCCAACAAGCACAAGGCCGTGCCGTTCACGGCGAAGCAGTTCCACTACGCGTTCGGCAACCTGATGACGGCCCAAGAGTCGCAGAAGGTCTGGGAGCGCTACGCCGTCCCCGGAGCCGGGGCCGTGCTGTGGGAAGGCGCCATGGCGAACATGAAGCGCCACTCGCCGTTCCGCATCGACTGGGCGAAGGCCGACCGGGCGCCGTTGCTGATCATCGGAGGAGGGTCGGACCACGTCGTCCCTCCGGGGCTCAGCCGGTCGATCTTCAAGCACTACAAGGGACCGGCGACGGTCGAATACAAGGAGTACCCGGGCCGCTCGCACTACACGTGCGGTCAGGACGGGTGGGAGGAAGTTGCCGACCACGCCCTGACATGGGCCGTCAGTCGCGCGACAACGACCTAGGCCAACCAGCAAGCCATAGGCAGCAGGCGAGTCATCGCGGCACCCACGGATGTCTGCGCGGCCACCACGCAGGAACAGCGCGTCGGTAGGTCTGGTACGACCCACCGAATCGACGAGCGAGCGCGGGCTCCTCGTACCCGCGGACGAATAACACGAAGGCGCTCATGATGATCGCCGCGTACCACAAGAGCGAGAGTTGCCCCAGCGCCAACCCTTGGCCGAAGATGATGGCTTCTACCGCGAGGTACATCGGATTGCGGACGTATCGATAGAGCCCGCCAACGACCAGCTGCTCAATCGGTGCGACGGGTGCTGGAGTGCCTGATCCCTCGACGACGAATCGAACGAAGGCCAGGACGAGCACGCCCACGCCGACCACGATGGAAGCAAGGCGATCGCTCGCAACGGTGCCCACGGAGGCGGTTGCCGCACCTGCCAGCGCGTCAACCACCAGGGAAGCAAACCCGCGACGAGCGTCGGCGCCGCGATGAAGAAGGCTGAGCTGCCGACGACCGCCTTTGCTTTACGCATCCCTTCGAGTTCGAGGGATCAAAGGAACGAACGTCCTTCTCCCGAACACCCCGCGACTCACGTTAGCGGAAGACGGCTACTGGGACGCGTGTCGATGCCGGCCCCCGTAGGATGCGAAGGACCGGCCGCGATGGAGGTCCGTGCATGGGTTCGCCGCAGGGTGAGCGTCTGATCGACGTCGACGATTCGGTCCTGTGCGTGGTCGATGTGCAGCCGGGGTTCGTGGGGAAGATCAGCGAAGCCGAGGGCCGTGGACCGTTCATCCAGCGGGTGGTCTGGGTGGCGGCGCTCGCCAACGCGCTCGGGGTTCCAACCGTCGTCACCGAAGAGGAGCCGGACCGCAACGGCCGGACCTTGCCCGAGATCGTCGAGCGCCTCCCCGATCCGACGCCGCGGTACACGAAGCCCACGTTCGGACTCGCCGACGTCCCCGAGATCATGGCGGCGGTCGAGGCCACGGGGCGGAACACCGCGGTGCTCGTCGGGACGGAGACCGACGTGTGCGTCGCCCACTCCGCGTTGGGCCTGCTCGACCGCGACTATCGCGTCGTGGTCGTTCGCGACGCGGTGCTGGCTCCCGGTGACGCCCACGACGACGGGATCGAGCGGATGCGAGCCGCCGGTGTCATGTTGATCGGCGCGAAGGGCCTGTTCTACGAATGGGTCCGCACGGTCGACGTCGCGTGGAAGCTCGAGGAGCACATGGCGTCGGTGCCCGTTCCCGACGGGCTCACCCTCTAGCGCCCGCTCGCGAACGTCGCGAGAGCCTCCCGAACGTCCCTGACATGGCGGGTAGTTCGGCACCGTCCTTCGTCCCGCGATGGACCGAAGCTGTTAGGTAACGAAGGGAGCGAGCATGGACGACGAAAGCATGATGTCGCTCGCGCTGTTCTCGGGGACCGACGACAAGCTCCAGGCGAGCGCCGTGCTCACGGTGGGTGCGGCGGCGATGGGGCGCAAGGTGAACGTCTTCCTCCAGTATTGGGCGCTCGACGCGTTCCGCGCCGACCGCGTGCTGAAGGACCACGGCGTTTCGCCTGAGGCCGGCGACGAGGGCCTCCGCGCGATGCAGGATCAGGGCAAGCCCCACTGGAGCGAGCTCTTCCGCCAAGCCAAGGAGCTCGGAGAGGTCCGCATCTACGCGTGCGCGGACTCGCTCGAGATGTTCGGGATCACGAGAGACGATCTGGATCCCATGGTCGACGGTGTGTGGGGCGTCGCCTCGTTCTTCTCGGAGGCGGACGGTCCGGTGACGTTCATCTGAACACCCAGGAGGTGGCAACGATGACGACGGCAACAGAGGTGACCCGGTCGATCGACGCCCGAGGGATGCCGTGCCCAGGCCCGCTGATGAGCCTGATCGGGGCGATCCGCGAGGGAACGGTCGGCGACGTGATCGAGATCCTCTCGACCGACGAGGGTTCGAAGACGGACATCCCCGCATGGCTCACCAAGGCCAAGCACGAACTGGTCGAGGTCGTCCCGGAGGATGGGTACGCGCGGTTCGTGATCCGGAAGGTCCGGTGACGGTCGATGCCCGCGCGCGTGGTCGTGCTGGGCGGCGGGGTCGGCGGGACGCTCACGGCGAACCTGCTCGACAAGACCCTGGGCTCAGATGTCCAAGTGACGGTCGTGGATCCATCGGGGATGCACGACTACCAGCCCGGCTACCTGTACGTGGCGCTGGGTGAGGCGAGCGGCCATTGGCTCTCTCGCGACGAGCGGACGCTGCTGCGTAACGGTGTCGACCTCGCGATCGAGAAGGCCGTCCGCATCCACCCGGAAGCGCAGACGGTCCAGCTCGAGCGAGGCGGGAGCCTTGACTGGGACTACCTCGTGATCGCCACGGGTGCGCGACTCGTGCACGACGCGATCCCCGGTCTGGTCGAGGGGGCGTACGGGTTCTACTCGCTCCCCGACGCCGAACGGCTCCGCGAGGTCTTGCGGACGTTCAAGGGCGGACGCGTGCGGATCGGCATCGCCGGCATCCCGTACAAATGCCCGCCCGCGCCGGTCGAGTTCACGTTCCTGGTCGAGGAATACCTGCGGAAGCGCGGGATCCGCGAGCGGAGCGAGGTGACGTTGCTCTCACCGCTCAACCGGGCGTTCAACATCGAGAGCGCGTCGAAGCTGATCCAGCCGATCATGGACGAGCGTGGGATCGAGCTCACCACGTTCTTCAACGTCGAGGCGGTCGATCCGTCGGCCGGCGTCGTGGAATCGCTCGAGGGCGAGAAGGTCGAGTACGACCTGTTGGTGCTGGTCCCGCCCCACAAAGGCGCACAGGTCGTGATCGACTCTGACCTGGGCGACGCGAGCGGCTGGCTGCCCACCGACAAGCACACGCTGCAGGTCGGGGAGCACGAGCGCATCTTCGCGCTGGGCGACGCCACGAACCTCCCGATCTCCAAGAGCGGCTCGACCGCGCACTTCGAGGCGCCGGTCGTCGTGAGCCGGATCGCCTCGCTCATCCGCGGTACCGCGCCGAAGACGAACTACGGCGGCCGGGTCATGTGCTTCCTCGAGACCGGCAACGGCAAGGCGACCGCGCTCCGGTTCGACTACGAGCACCCGCCGGTCCCGCCGCAGCCCAACCGCGCGTGGCACATGGCGAAATGGATCTTCAACCGCGTCTACTGGCAGACGGTCCCGCAGGGACGTCTGCCCGAACGGGCGCCGGGCACCATGCCCAAACGAACGAAGGAGGACGAACGATGAGCCAGACGATCGCGAAGACGCTGGATCTCCGCGGACTTGCCTGCCCGTTGCCGATCGCGAAGACCGCGATCGCGATCCGCGATCTGCAGCCGGGCGAGCTGTTGGAGGCGTTCGCAACGGACCCGGGTTCGGTGCCGGATTTCAACGCGTGGAGCAAGACCACCGGCAACGAGCTCGTCGAGCAGACCGGGGAAGACGGCGAGTTCCGCTTCCTCATCCGGAAGGGGTGAGCTGACCATGGTCACGACCGAAGTCACGATCGACGATCTCTCGCGCGAGCTCAAGGAGCACGAGCACCCGAAGACGACGCCCGGCAAGCTGGTGATCATCGCCTGGAGCGGCGAGCTCGACAAGGTGTGGCCGCAGATGATCCTGGCCACGACCGGCGCCGCGATGGGCATGCAGACGACGATCTTCTTCACGTTCTGGGGATTGTTCTCACTGGTGAAGACCGACGTCGGCCTGACGGGCGACAACTGGATGCAGAAGATGCTCTCGATGATGGACCGGCCGGGCATGGAGCACCTCGGACTCTCCAAGATGAACTTCGCCGGCGCCGGCCCCAAGATGATGAAGCACCTGGCCAAGGAGCACGACGTGGCAAGCCCCACCGAGCTCCTGGAGATGGCGCGCGATCTGGGCGTCCGCCTGATCCCGTGCCAGATGACGATGGACCTGCTCGGGCTGAAGCGTGAGGACATGATCGACGGCCTCGACGAGCCGGCCGGTGCGGCCACCATGCTCTTGGAGGCGCAGGAGGCCATCACCCTCTTCATCTAGGGATGGATCTGGGTCTGGCCGGAGGCCTTCAGGGTCGCCAAACGACCGGCCGCGCCGCGACGTGGCCACGGGGTCCTGGGTCGTGTCGGTTGGACATGAGGGCCTCTCTGTTGCCCAGGTAAGCAATCGCTCGAACCTGCCGATACACCTGGAGTCATGTTCTGTTCTGGCTGTGGTTCTGGCGCGCTGGACGGGGATCGATTCTGCCGGACCTGCGGGCAGAGCCTCGCCGGGCCGGAGTTGCAGGCGCTGAAGGTGGTCACGGCCTCCCCGCGGCCGACCCGCGCTCGCCGCCGTCTCCTGCCGATCGTGCTCAGGGTGATCTCCGTCGTGGGTCTGGTGAGCTCGGGCGTCGGGACCTGGTCGCTCCTTCATGCCGACGCGGCGCCCGGCACGCAGCCGTCGGCCTCGTCCGGTCCTATCGCCGCGGAGCCTTCGCCGACGGTCAGCGCGTCGCCCGCCGCGAGCCTTGCTTCACCCGTTCCGACCTCGCCGGCCGACGAGTGGGCGTCGTGGCCCACATGCTCCAACGGGGCGCTCGCCTACCAGATCGCATACCCGCCGGGTTGGTTCGCCGCCGAGTCGAACGACCGGTTGGACTGCCGGTTCTTCGACCGATCGTCGTTCACCGTCTCGACGGACTCGCCCCTGCCCGCGGCGGCGATCCGCATCTATCTGAGTTCGAACCCGTTCGCGAAGGCCGATCGCCTCTATCGCCGAGGTCCCAACTCCGGGGTGATCCGGCGTAGTCCCACGCACGTCGACGGGCATCGGGCGTTCATGTTCGAGGCCCACACGACCACCGGCGGGAGGGCGTTCGCGGTCATCATCGACCTCGGCGCCGATGCCCTCGTGATCGACACGTTCTCGGACTACGACCACGACTTCAAGACCGCCATGTCGTACGTGATGCTCATGAGCGGCTCGATCAGCTTCCCCTCGGGGGACGCCGGATGAAGCGGCTGGTGCGCGCCGTGTTCGTGATGGCGGTGATCAGCGCCCCGGTGCTGGGTGCCGGCCTGGCGCGGGCCGACGATCCGGCGACGCTGTTCACGTGCCCGTCAACGCTCGGCGGCTTGCCGCTCACCGAGCAGGACGCGAACGCATCCCAGGTCGATCCATGGTTCGGCGAGCACGGTGCCTCCTTCGACTGCGTGTATCAGACGGAGGGCGTGGATGGCGGCTCCACGGTCGGGGACAGGCGTCTGTCCGCCGGTGTGATCTGGGAGACGCAGGCGATCAGCCCGGAGGGCTTCTACTGCCGGGGGGACGGGAGCGCACTCAACGATGTCGGTTCGAACGGGGAGATGATCAGCACGCTGAGCACCGACCGAAGAGCGTTCAGCTTCGCGAACCAGTCGACCGACCACGGCGGGTCGCACGGCATCCCGATCCAGCCCGCGATCGATCTGGCTGCCGAGATGCTGCCACTCGCCGAAGCGCGCGCGGCCCCGTGCCCGGGGATGTCGGAGGGCGGAGGCCCCTCCGTTGGAGGAACCACGGACGGAGGCTCCGCGACCACCGGGTCGACCGGCGAAACGGGAACCGTGGCGGAGCCGGCCGACGCCGATGGATCCGATGGCGCGGGTGTGCCGCTCGTCGTGGGCGGCCTGGTCGCCGCGGTGGTCGGTGGCGCGGGGTCGATGGTGCTCGGCAAGGGTGGCGGCGGAAGCGTCCAGCTCACGCCGCCCGCCGACAAGCTCTTCAGCGGTCAGGAGGCGTTGGACCTCCTGCATTCTGCCGGCCTGATCGAGCCGGTACTGGATGCGACGGGACGACCCGTGGGATTCCGGCCCCTCGGAGATCTCCAACAGTTGCTCGACGCCGCGTCACCGTGGCAGCCCGCGTTCGCGCACCCGCTCGCGACGCCCGACGGTGGGACTGCCACGCACCTGTCCGGGGTCGCGTTCGAGCCGAGACCCGACGGGACGATCTCGAGCATCACGGTCGCGGTCCGTCCCGGTGGTGCCGCGACGCCGAACGGTGCGCCCGCACCGGTGCCGACGCCCTCACCGGATCCGGCTCAACCCCCCGGCGCGTCGCTCGGGGATCAGCTGTGGGCGGCGCAGATGGAAGCGGTGGCAACGGGCGTCCCGATTGATGCCGTCCTCGATAAGCCCGATCGGCCCCCGGGCCCGTCGCTCGCCGACAGCGTCTACATCGATTCGATCGAGACCACGGCGGAGACCATCAACCCCGATGGCCCCATCTCTGCACTTCCTCCCACCTCGCTCACGGCCCCCGCACCGGCCGCGACGGCGTCCTCGGGCCCGCCGGCCGATCCAGCGCTGCTCGATCGATGGCTGACGACCCCCGGCGGCAAGACCATCACCGCCGAGGATCTGCACGCCTTGGCGCCCAAGCTCATCGGCGAGGGCGGGAAGGTGAAGAGCGGTCTCTACAAGGGTGGCCAGGTGGTCGCATCGATCGATATCGGCGGCGTGAACGTGACGGTGCACCCGCCAGACTCGCCCGATTCGCTCCTCGACCTCCTTCTCCCTGATATCGACGTCATCGGAACGCTCTCCACGAACGCCGGCCGTCTGGTCGTCGACATCCCGGGCCAGGCTTCCGATTCGGTGGTGACGAAGGCCGTGCAGAAACACCTCGACGGCCTGAACGGGAAGCTCGCGCGAGCGGGGATGGGCATCGACGGTCTCGAGGTCCAGAAGGGCGCGATCAGCATGGTGGTGGGTCCCACCCACTGAACCCTTGGCATGTCACCGGCGGGCACTAGATTCACCGGTCGAAATGGTCACGATCGACGACGTGCGAGCCCTCGCCTCGACGCTCCCGCGGAGCTACGAGGCGCTCGTGCGAGACCGTGTGAAGTTCCGCGTCGGCCAGATCGTCTACCTGGCGTTCTCGCGCGACGAGACCGAGATGGGCTTCGGGTTCCCCAAGGAGGAGCGCGAGGCGCTGGTGGCGGCCGAGCCCGAGAAGTTCTTCATGCCGAGGCAGTCGGACATGCGCTTCCACTGGGTCGAGGCCCGCCTGGCGGGCATCGACGTGACGGAGATGCGCGAGCTCGTGCTCGACGCGTGGCGGATGGTGGTTCCGAAGAAGGTGGCCGCCGAGTACGACCGTCTCAACGAGTCGTGAACTCCATGCCGTTCAAGATCGCCCAGAGCTCCGACAACGTCTTCGGCGACACGGACGCGCCGTAGGCGACATAGAGCTGGAACTCCCGCCCGGCGTCCGAGAACGCGCCCGAATGGTGCACGATGTCCCTCGGCACCGAGAGGCAGTCGGGCGAATCGTCCGCCTGGGCGGTGCTCATCCAGGCTTCGAAGTCGGAGGGACGAGAGGGGTCGTTGCCCGACGACTGTTGCCGCTCCGCCAGCCAGATGAGCGCGTCCGTGGGGCCGAGGTCCTCGATCGCGTTCACCGGGTACTGGGCGCAGTTCGGCCCACCCGGCCGAAGGGGATACGTCCCGAGGGCGAAGATCTCTCGCGGGTCCGTCAGGTCCGGCGTCAGTTTCTCGGAGGCGGGGATCCAATCGCTCGGATAGGTCACCGTGAAGTCCGTGAAGTCCGTGAAGTCCGTGAAGTCCTGTGGAGTTCCTGTCGTCGTTCCGTCCATGGGAGCGATCTGCTCGGTCGGTGCCACGTCGCAGCCCCCGCCCCCCGTACCGTCGTCGGGCCCACACAGCAGCGCGCGGGCGAGCAAACGACTATCGGTGTCGTAGGCGAGGACATCGCCGACCAGGAACGCGGAGGGTGGGAAGAAGATGAACCCACCAACACAGTCGTCGTTGGGCCAGACTTCGACCGGAACGTCGCGCACGGAGCCGTCCTCCAGGCGAACCTCGAGCCGTG
This sequence comes from Actinomycetota bacterium, assembly GCA_038211015.1. GTDB lineage: Bacteria > Actinomycetota > UBA4738 > UBA4738 > HRBIN12 > JBBQVZ01. The sequence goes on from JBBQVZ010000053.1 coordinate 9,479, forward strand.
CCACCCGGCCGGTCACGAACCCGGTGACGACGACCCAGCGATGCTCCTGGTCGGAACAGTTGATGCAGACCCCCCCGCGCCCGCCCGCGGTCGTCCTCATGAACACATCCGTTCCATCGGGGAACGGGGGCCAACCCATCTGGCTCTCGATGGACGACGACATCACGCAGTAGCCACTCACGCCACCCGTCGTCGCCTCGATCCCCGGCGGGTAGGGACCGGGACTTTCGAGGGGCGCGCCGGGGATCGCCGGACCGGCTACCTGGAGACATGGCGACGGCCCCTCCCCCGGCACATCCGTGGACTGATAGCCCACGAACGAGAACTCGGATCCATCGACGGTCCCCGATAGCAGCAGGTGCTTGTCACCGACGACGCCCTCGTTCGTGGAGGGGCCGACGTATGCGTCAGCAGGGTCTCCGACGATCACGACGGGCCAGTCCTCGCCCGTCCCGTCGGCGGGCCCCTCGCTCTGCGTTCCGCGCGGAACCATCAGACCGACGCCAACGACGAACGCCGCGAGCGTCGCGATCCCCGCGACGGCCTTGCCCGCCCTGCGTGCGCGGATGCGACCCTGGGTTCCATCCGGCATCGGTCGCGGACCCACGTTCCCGATCTCGGCGAGACGCTGTCGCAGACGATCCTCGAGGTCGTTCATCGGTCTTCCTCCTCAGCCAAGATGTCGCGGAGCGTCTGCTTCGCGCGATCCACCAACGCGTTCACGGCTTTCGTGGAACAGATGAGGATCTGCCCGACGCGCTCCTCGGACTGGTCCTCGTAGAACCGCAGGACGACGGCGGCGCGCTGTCGGTCCGGCAATCGCAAGACCGCCGTCCACACCTCGTCGCGGATCTCGGTCGACGGCTGGTGCACATCGTCCACCGGACGAGCGCGGCGAAGCCACGCCGTCTCCACCATGCGGCGCCGACCGCGCGAGTGGCAGAGGTTGACGACCGTCCGCTGCAGGTACGTGTCGAGCCGCTCGGGACCTCAGCGTGCCCATCTTCGACGCGGCCCGGATGAACGCGTCGTGGGCGATGTCCTCCGCGGCGGCGGCATCCCCCGTGAGGAGGCGCGCCAGCCCCACCATCCGACCCACGTGGCGCTCGTACAGCTCGGCCAGCGGCGAAGACACCGAGCCCATGGGAATCCGGGTCGTTCGATCCTCTTGGGTCACCACACGACTATGACGCTCGAAGACCCCGCTACACCCCGGTCTCGGTCGCACCGACGTCGACCTCCGCCCCCTCGTCCGAGCCGGGGACGAGCACATCTGCCCAGGGGCCGCGCTGCACTACGCTGCGGCGTATGGCATTCACGCTGCCCCAGCTCGGGATCTTCGCGCAGGGAACCGACTCGCATCATTTCCTCGAGTTCGACCTTCGACCCGGCGTCAGGCCCACGGATGCCGTGGCGTCGTTCCGACGACTCCGGGCACCGGAGGTCTCAGCGGGCGGCGTGAACATCGTGATCGCGTTCGGTGCGAACGCGTGGCGCGATGTCGCTCCATCGGAATCCCCACCATCGTCGCGTGATTTCCGCGAGATCGTCGAACCCGACGGGCGTCGCGCACCGGCGACGCAACACGACGCGTGGATCTGGATCAGCGGGAGCGCGCCCGACGTGACCTGGGACCACGCGCGAGCCGCGGCTCTCGCCGTCGACGACGTCGTCGAGCTCGCGGCCGAGCAGGCCGGATTCGCGTACCACGACGGCCGAGACATCACCGGCTTCATCGACGGCACCGCCAACCCTCCGGTACGACGAGCGCCCGATGTGGCGCTCGTCCCGCCCGGCCTCCCCGGTCAAGGGGGGAGCCACGTCATCGCGATGCGCTGGGTCCACGACCTCGACGCGTTCAACCGGCTCTCCGTGACCGAACAGCAGGAGGTGTTCGGGCGAACGAAGCGGGACAGCGTGGAGCTCTCCGCGACGGAGAAGCCGCCGACCGCCCACATCGCACGGGTGGAGGTGACGGTCGACGGAGAGGAGCTCCAGATCTTCCGGCGAAGCGTGCCCTACGGGACCGTCGCCGAGCACGGGTTGTACTTCGTGGCGTTCAGCGCCGATCCATCGCGCTTCGATGTCATGCTCGAGCGGATGTTCGGCACCTCGGACGACGGGTTGCACGATCGCCTCACCGACTTCTCACACCCGGTCAGCGGGGCGTACAACTTCGCACCGTCGCTCAACGTGCTGAACGAGCTGGCGGGACCCGAGCCCGATTAACGGCCCTCCGCCCGCAAGGCGACGTCGATCTCGCCGTACCTCAGATTAGAGGTTCGCGTACCTCAGCCTTCGAAGAAACGCTCCAACGCGGGCGCAAGAACCGCCGGTGCGACGTCGTGCGTTTGATCTTCCAACGTGCAGCGTTGCGCATCGGGCAGCATGTCCACGAGCGCTTGCACCGCGTTGCGCGCCCACGCCGGGCTGGCCCCGCCATCGATGACGAGCATTGGGATCGTGGCCGCCGCCCATCGCCCGGCCGGCAATGGCTTCCCTGACGTTGTGTCCCCCATGATCGCGTTGTCGTATGGCAGCGTGTGCGCCACGGACTCGAGTCCGGACCAGAACGGCATGTCTCGCATGGGATTGACGGTCTGGGCGGACACACCCACCGCCTCCGTCATGAACAGCTCGACCGCGTCGCCTCGGCGATCGTTCGCCAGCAGATCGGTGAGCCGCTCCAGGTAGTCGGCCGGGAGCGGGGGACGGCTGTCGTCGACGAAGAACGGCGGCTCGTACAACGCCAGCTTCGTGATGGCGAGCCCGTGAGCCGCGGCCTCGAGGGCCAGGACCGCACCGGACGACATCCCGAACGCGAACGCCGACCCGCCGGCTTCCTGGATCAGGGCGTCGATGTCTTCGATCTCGCGCTCGACCGCGTACGGCGCGGTGTCGCCGCTGCCGCCTCGGCCGCGGCGGTCGTAGTGGTAGACCGTGAACTGCGGCGCGAGGAGCTCGGCGAGATGCGCCGTGCTGGGGTCGATCGCTCGGTGCTGGAACGCGCCGCCCACCGGGACGATCGCCGGTCCCTCGCCGTACCGGTCGAATGCGATGGTGGTGCCGTCCTTCGATGTGACGGTGTTCATCGTGGTCTCCTTCCCCTCGTATCGAGCATCTCGCACGGTACGGCGGCCGCCATCCCGGACGCGCGGTTCACTGCGGTCGAGGTACTTGCCCGTCGGGTTCGAAGCGACCTCGGATCCCAAGCCTCGCCACTGAGATGACCGCGCGACATGAAGTGCTTGCTGCTCGCGAGGTTCGGAGGTCACGCGGAAGTCGATCGACCCCCACCCCGCCATGCCTTGCCGGTTCTCACTCACCTGCAGGACCTGAACCCGGTAGGTCCCGGGTGCCACGTTCGGAACGGTCCACGCGATGTCGAACCAGCATGCGTCGCGTCCGCCCTCACCCAAGAACGTCACGCCAGCGGGGAGGCCCGAGTACGGCGGCGGCTCTGTCCAAGGCAGTTCCTCCAAGCGCGTCATCGACTCCTGAGGTCCCCACCAGACGTCGATCACCTCTGAGCCGACGCGGCAGGCGCCCGTCTTCGCTTGATACGGCATCGTCCCGCTCACGTGAACCACGGAACCGGGCGAGCCCGAATGCGCGCTGAATGTCGACAGAAGCGGCCCGGGCCCGGAAGGCTCTGGGCAGGCCGGAGGGAGCTGGACGCGGTTCAACTGGCGTTGCGCCCGCTCGACCGCACGTTCCGTGGGGGATGAGGAGCCGAAGTACACCCGGGTCAGCGCGTACGGACCGTTGATCTCGTACACGCTGATCGGTCGGACAGGTTCTTCGGCTTCAGGACCGCGAACCTCTGCCGTCGAGAGATCGGGCGGCTTCCAGCTGCCTTCCGGCCAGGGCCCCTGGTCCTTGAAGTACCAGGGCGAGGCCATCACCGAGATCACGATGCTGTTCGGCTTGAGCTGGTCGATCGTTCTCCAGGGGAACCCGGTGCGGAGCGGCGGGTCACGCCGGTCGAACGGAACGGTCGAGGCCCACGCGACCGACGGCGCTCCGTCATGAACGCGACCGAAGTCCAACACATGCCAGCCAGGCAGTGGGAAGAAGAACGGTTGCAGATAGAGAGATGCCGCCTCGGGAGCCGGGCTCGTCGGTGCCGGTGGTGACCGGCGGGGCTGACCTCTCGACCCAGGCGACTCCTGCGCGCGATCCGACGTCGCAGTGCACGCGACCAAGGCGGCGGCGAACGCGCATGCGATGCCGGCCCTGGGATATCGGCTCATGGTCACGGGACCGAACGATCAGACGATCGGTTCCAACGACCGCTGGAAACGGAGCCCGGACCCGTTCAGCCGCGCTCGAGCAGCGGGGCGATCCAATCGGGCACGTCGTGTCCGTCGCTGGGCAGGAACGGCGGCTCGAGGTCGGTTACCCGATCGAGCTGCGCCCCGACGGCCTCCATCGACGTTCCGTCCGCACGTCGCTGCGCCTCGAGGATCATCGGCAGCAGCGTGACATCGCCCGGAGAGCAGATCCCGGTCGCTTCCCGTCGCGCCAGGGCGAAGGCGATCGCCGCGTCGATCGAGTCTTGTTCGTCGAGCGGCTCGTACCAGGTCGTGTGCCGGTGCTCCTTGCCGGTCCTCCAGAGGTTCCGGGCTGCCGCCTTGATCAGCATCAGACCGGCGTCCTGCGTCTGGATCTCGTCGACGAGCGCGTCGAAGTCGCGGACGTAGTCCGGGTAGCGGGAGAGCGCATAGCTGTACGGGGTCAGCACCGTGTCGAACGGGAACCGGTGCAGGGCCTCCAGATGGACCACGGGGGCATGCATCCCGTGACCGGTGATGCCGATGGCACCCACCAAGCCCTCGTCCCTCGCCCGGAGCGCGCCCTCGAGCGCCCCGCCATGCCCCGTCGCTCGGTCGAGATCGTCGGGGTCGCAGACGGCGTGGAGCTGGATCAGGTCGACCCGGTCGACCCGGAGTCGCTCCAGCGAACGCACGATGCTGTCGTAGGCGCCGTCGGCGGTTCGATCGCCGGTCTTCGTGGCCAAGAAGATGCGATCCCTGATGCGGCTCATCCACTGCCCCAGGAGAAGCTCGGAATCCCCGTAGCCCGCCGCGGTGTCGAAGTGGTTGATCCCGGCGGAGAGCGCGATCTCGATCGACCGATCCGCGACCTCTTGCGACGTCTCGGAGAGCATGGCACCGCCATAGATGATGACGCTGCTCATGTGCCCGATCCGGCCGAGCCTGCGGTGCTCCATACAACACCCCTTGCTGTCTTCTCGAGCGAGACTACCCCGCCGCGCAGGCAGTGCTGTTCGAAGAGTTGCTCGTGACTAGCCGGGTACACAACTCGTGTAGTTCCGTGCTACCCTGGCAGCTATGGCTCCCGGTAGCGGAAGGCTGAATGTCACTCTCGACGAGGAGTACGCCGCCAAGCTCACCCGGCTCGCACAGCGGACCCATGTCCAGGAGGGCACGCTCGCCCGATCGCTCCTTTCGCACGCCATCGACGAGGCAGACGTCGACCCTGACAACGTCGTCCAGATCCTGGATGGGATCTCCGGAGCGTTCGACCGAGCGCAACTCGGACTCGAACAGGCTCGACAGAACCATACGATTCCCCTCGACGAGCTCTGAGCCGTGGCTCGGGTCGAGCTCGCCGCGGCCGCGGTCGAAGACCTCGAGCGCCTGATCCACTCACACAGCCTCCCGCTGGACACGCGGGAGCGCGTGAAGCGCTCGATCGCCCCGTTGGAACGTTTCCCGTTGCTCGGGGGGGAACTCGGAGGTCGATGGTCCGGCTTCCGATTCCTCCTCGGACCGTGGCGTTGGATGATCCTTGTCTACCTGACCCTCGACGACGACGCCCGCGTCGTGGTCGTCACGATCCAAGATGGCCGATCCTCGTCGTTCGCGTCCTGAGCCGGTTGCGGGTCACGTCCAGCGGATCCGCACCGTCTCCCGCCACAGATCGAGCAGGTCCGACGCCCCTTCCAGCCGTAGCCCGGTGGCGTCCCGTCGGTTCCACAGCGCCACGTAGAGATCCGACGCATCACCCGCTACCACGAGCTCCGCATCGTCCTCGATCGGGTCGGTCTGCGTCTCGAAACCCGTCGGCGCGAACGTCACACGCCAGCTCCGCGGCACGTCTACCGCACGCATCATCATCGACCGCGGCGTCTCGACGGCGAGCGTCTTTCCCGGCCGACCGACGAACCGGAGCAGCAGCTCGTCGACGCCGTCCGCCGCGAAGTCGGACGGGAACCCGGTGACCTCCCCGGCCGAGGACTCGGCGTCGACCCGGTGGATCGCCGTCTCGTGCGCTTGACGTCGGGCCCAGAACGCCAGCGGCGTCGGAGCGTCGAGGAACGTCCACGTCTCGAGATCAGATGGCGCCGAGACCAGCGCTTCGACCAGAGCCCGATGACCGACTCGGAACCACGCCACGAGATCGGGGTCATCCGGCCACCCGCCCACGAACTGCTCCAGATCCCCGTCGGGAGGTTGACGTCCGGCGCCCTGGACGAACCCCGTGGCCCATCGATGCACGCCGCCCACATGTCGCACCAGATCACGGAGCTGCCAGTCGGGACAGGTCGGCACCGGAACGGCCGGATCGGTCGTCGACGCGACCTCGGCCAAGCGTTCGCCGTTCAGTCGCAGTTGCTCGACATGTTCCAGAACGTCCATCCGAGGGAGCCTAGGCGATGCGACCGCTGCCAGCTCGGCGCGCCGGCAACGTGTCGAGCGAGCGCTCGGCGCATCCCGCGAGCTGCTGCAGCATGTCGCGCGTCGCTTCCTCCTCCAGCGGGCCGAGCTCTCGGAGCAACGCTTGCTGCGCGCGTTCGAACGACCGAGCCGCCTTCCGATGCGCTCGGAGTCCGGCGGGCGTCAGCACGAGGAGCCGGGCGCGCCGATCCCTCGGATCCGGCTTCGCACGGATGTGACCTCGGTCCGTCATGGCGCGCACGTACTCGGCCACGGTCGTCAACGGCATCGCGAGCTGGTTGGCCATCTCCGTCAACGTGATCGGCTGCACCTCGAAGACCACGCTGTAGGCCGCGTACTCGTCCGGCCGCAGTCCGGCGTCGTCCATCGCCTCGTTCACGAGCGCTCGCGTCCGCTGCCCGAGCACGAAGACGTCGAAGAGGATCGACGTGCGCCGGCCGGGTTGAGGGCGCCAGCTCGCCGTGTCGTCGACGTTGGATCGAGAGGTTCGCCGCGGAGCCATCGCGATGAACGGTAGCACGATATCTTACGGACTCGTAGTATATGATACGACTTCGTAGTATCTCTTGGAAGAGGCTGCTTCATGATGCGGTGGCGGATGCTCAAGTTGATCGTCTCGTTCGTGCTCGTCGCCACCGCGTGCACCTCGCACGGGACTCCCGCCTCCAGCAGCGTCTCCGCTCCATCGTCGTCGTCGTCACCCATCCTCACGCGCGAGGAGCGCTGGACCGAGGACATCGACTATCTCGCGGAACAGATGCGAACCATCCACGCCGACCTGTTCCACGGCGTGACGGAGGAAGACTTCGATCGGGCGGTCGACGATCTCGTCGTCGCCGTGCCCACCCTGGACGACGACGAGATCCTGGTCGGGATCATGCACCTCGTCGCGCTGATCAGCTCGGAGGGACGCGACGGGCACATGGGGGTGTGGCCACCGGACAACGCGGAGGTCGTCCACCGATTCCCCATCAGGGTCTGGCAGTTCCCCGACGGCCTGTTCGTCACCGCGGCGCGGCAACCGAACGCTGGCCTGGTGGCCTCGAAGATCCTGACTGTCGACGGCGTGCCGATCCGGGAGGTCTTGCGGCGACTCGATCCGGTGGTCCCGCGCGACAACGCATCGAACCTGCGGGACGCCAGGACCGTCTTCCTCACCAGCGCCGAGGTGCTGACCGGCGTCGGCATCGCCGAGGACCCGACGACGATGCGGCTCGAGGTCGAAGCGCCCGACGGCACGCGACGAACGGCCACCGTCGATGCCGTCGACGGCGATACGTACGCGGACTGGGTGGGCGGATGGGAACTGCTCCTCCCGCCGCGTGAGGATCTGCTCTTCCTGCGAGACCCGGCGAGTGCCTTCTGGCTCGAGTACCTGGCGCCGTCCAGAACGCTGTACGTGCAATACAACGTCGTGAGGGAGCACAGCTCGCAGCTCGTGCGTCTGATCGAGACGGCGATGCACCGCCACCGGGTGGATCGGTTGGTGCTCGACCTCCGCAACAACGGCGGGGGGGAGGCTGGCGGCTATCGCGACCTCCTCCGGTTCCTGACCGGCCCCAGGATGGACCGGCCCGGCCGACTCGATGTGCTGATCGGCCGGCTGACGTTCTCCGCAGGGGCCAGCTTGGCCGTCCTCCTTCAGAGACGGACCGCGAACGCCACGTTCATCGGGGAGGCCTCCGGCGGCGCACCCAATTTCTGGGCCGACCCCGACACCATCACGCTCCCGAACTCGGGGCTCCGCGCCGTGATCGCCAGTCGCTACCTCGGCATCGGAGGACCGGACGACACGCGCACGATGCTCGAACCCGACATCGCCGTGGCGTTCACGTCGTCGGACTACTTCGCGGGTCGCGACCCGGTGCTCGAGTCGGCGCTGAACGCCTAGCCCTGTCCGCACAGGTGGCGGTCGAACCGGGCCTGCGTCCGATGGATCGCGTCCAGGGCGTGTGCACGTTCGAGCGGCACGTGACCTTCGCGCGGATACACCACCAGCTCGGTCTCGGCGCCGGCCTCCGCGATCGCCTGATGGAGCTCCTGGCCCTGGCCGAGCGGCGTGCATCGGTCCTCGGCTCCCTGGATGATCAGCGTCGGCGTCGTGCATCGGTGCGCGTGCGTCACGGGCGAGCGGTCAACGTACTGACTGTTCGGATCGTTCCACTCGCCCTCCAGGATCGCGTGGTCGTACCACCACACCTCCGACGTCAGGTGGAACGACACGTAGTTCGAGACCACGGACATCGCCACCGACGCGCCGAACCGATCCGTCTGCCCCACCGCCCAGCCCGCCATGTATCCGCCATACGACAGTCCCGAGATGCCGAGCCGCTCCGGATCCGCGATGCCCTTGGCGATGCAGTGATCGACGCCGGCCATGATGTCGCGGTAGTCGATCCCGCCGCCGTCGCCGATCACCCCCTGCGCGAACGCGTGGCCCCGCCCGATGCTCCCGCGAGGGTTCGGCAGCAGACACGCGTAGCCGGCCAACGCCAGCAGGACCGCGTTCGGCTCCGAGTCGGAGAAGAACGCGCCCCAGTTCCACGTGGGCCCGCCGTGCACGCACACGATCATGGGGAACGGCCCGTCGGCGCCTCGCGGGGTTATGAGCACACCTTCGATCTCCATGCCGTCGTCGGGCGAGTTCCACCGGATCGTGCGCGCATCCGGGAACACGGTGCCCGCGACGACCGCGTCGTTGAACGACGTGAACCGCGACCACTCCCCGATCGCGTGATCGAACCGCGCGAGCTCGGGCGGCTGTCCGTGTGCCTGGTGCGTCGTCCACACGACGTCGGCGCCGTCGTTCACCGAGCACAACGGCGTTGTCACCTCGTCGCCGATGAACGCGGCGCCGCGCCACCGCTCCTCGCGACGCCCGTCGAGCCACATCCGGCCGCACGCCGTTCCCGTCCCGTCGCAGCGCGCGTACCAGAGGGATCCCTCGTCGCACCATGCGGCGATGCCGACCGTCTCGAGGTCCGGCCACGGATCGGTCGTCGTTCCGTCGACCAGGTTGACCATCATCACGCTGCCGTTGAGCAATCCGTGGTCGCTCGCGTAGCCCTCGGTCACGGCGACGTGGTGTCCGTCGGGCGAGAGCGAGACCCACTCGATCTGCCACCTCGGCTCGTAGAGCGTGTGGGCGGTCCGCGACTCGAGGTCCAGCTGGACGACGTTCGCGCGGTACCAACCGGATCCTCCCGTTGGGCTCACCGACGCGATCGCGACGGCGGTCGCGTCTCCGTCCCAGTCCACCTCCCACACGTCCGTGTCGGGCGGTCCGACCTCGGCGATGTCGCCGGACGCGAGATCGAGCATGAAGAGGCGCCGCCGGGCCGACCCGGGGCGCAGGATCGCCGGATCGGGCGCGGGGCCCGCACCGCCGACGGCGCGAGCGCTCCAGTCCAACCCGTAGCAGCCGGGATCGGCCACCAGGACCAGCAACCGCTCGCCGTCCCGGGACCAGGCCACCGATTCGGCCGACCCCGCGAACGTGCCGGCGAGCAAGGGCTCGCCTCCCGGGACCATCGTGTACGGCAGCTGGTGTCCCGGCGTGACCCGATCCGAGAGGAACGCCAACCGCAGGCTGGCCGGCGATCACACCGGCGTCCGATCGCTCCACGCCCCGCTCGTGAGCGGCACCGGCGCCCCGTCGCCTTCGATCATATAGACGTCGCTCGGCACGAACGACCCGACGTCGGCCACCGTGGCGTGCAAGGCGAACACCACGCGCGACCCGTCCGGCGAGAACGCGATCTCCGCAGGCGTCCGCACGCTGAGCAGTCGCTCCGCGGTCGGCGCGTGCCCCCGGTCGTTGTCGTTCATCCGATCACCGCGCCGGATGATAGCGGGAGCCCGTCAGGGATCGGATCGGACGCCGACCTCATCGAGATGTCGCAGCAGGTCGGCGGGCTCCTCGTACACGCGGTACGCGCCGGCGCGCTCGAGCTCCTCCTGGCCGTACCCGCCCGACAGCAGCCCGACCCCCAACGCTCCCGCGCGTCGCGCGGCGAGCAGGTCCCACACGCTGTCCCCGACGACGACCGCCCGCGCGATGACGACGCCCAGCCGCTCCGCGGCGGCCAGGAACAGGTCGGGGTCGGGCTTCGCGTGCGCGACCTGGTCGCGCGTGACCACGGGCGTCGTCTCGGGAACGCCGAGCCCCTCGAGCGTCGGGCGAGCGCTCTCGATGTAGCCGCTCGTGGCGATCGCCCATGGGACGCGGAGGCGGGTCAGGTGCTCGAGCAGCTCGCGCGCGCCGGGCAGCGGTCGAACGCGTTCGACACGACTGGCGTACGCCTCACCGTGAAGGATGCGGAGCCGTCCGGCCTCCTCCGTCGTCACCGCGCGTCCCGTCTCGCGGAGCAACGCGTTGGCGAAGAGCCCGCCACTCATCCCGATCTTCCGATGGATCCTCCAGACCGGGAGCTCGATGCCCATCCGGTCGAGCGCGTCCTGCCACGCCAACACGTGCTGGTACACGCTGTCCACGAGGGTGCCGTCCAGGTCGAAGAGGAACGCCGGTCCCTGTGCCATGCGGCCCATCGTAGTCGTCGGGCCTCAGCCCGAGCCTGTTCCCGTGGGGACGCTCAGTTCAGGTCGAACATGCTTTCCTCCGGGATGCGCACGTCGATCGACGTGAGCTCGGTGCCGGCGTCGGCGGTCGTGACGAGGACGTCATGGACCTCGCGGCTGATGACGGCCCACGTGACACGGTCGGCTTCGTTGCCCGTTGCGGCTTCGACGGGGATCCCCTGGATCATGGCCGTGAAATCGGTCATGCGGCTCACGAGGGTATCCGGATAGACGGCGATGAGCGCCCGAGTGACGCGCACGAGTTGGTCGTCGGTCAACTCCGGAACGAAGCTGATCGCGGCATCGCGGAGGAACGGGTGGAGTCGTTTCACTTCGTGTTGCGTCATGGTGAAAACTTCGGGCACTGGGCGGAACTCCTGAAACCGGTAACGACGACTTACCCAGGGTTGGGTAGTCCGACGATGCGCGGAACTCAGGCTTGAGGAACGGGTGGTTGATCGGGCGAAGGGGTCGGCGGCGTAGGCTCAGGGGCGGGCGGTTGCGGAACCGGCTCCGGCGGTTGCGGGACCGGCTCCGGTTGCGGGATCGGCTCGGGCCAGGTCATTTGAAGACGTTCGCCCCCCCGGGGCCAACGAGCAGACCGACGATGATCACCACCACCCCGGCCACCACGCTTCCCCGGATCACCATCACGATGCCGGAGATCACCAGGATCGCCGCCAAGACCCATAACAAGCTCGCGGTCGAGCCCGTCAATGCCAGCACTGTTTCCATCGCGTTCCCCCCCTTGTGTCTGCTCAGGTCGTGTCGGGAAGGTCGGCGGCCGGCATCGTCGTCTCGTCCGAGGTACGGCGCTCGACGGTCATGGCCTCCTGGTCGGCGCTGGACAACCGTGGCCCGATGACCGTGTGACCGCACGAGTACGTCTCGATCTGGCGGCTCTCGGCTTCCTGCGTGCCGT
>JBBQVZ010000054.1:0-21149 GCA_038211015.1 Actinomycetota bacterium
GAGGCTCTCGCCCGCTTTCGACATCAACCCCGATCCGGCTCCCGGCCCGAAGCAGCTGAGCACGGCCATCGACGGCTACTCCACCGAGGCGAGCATCGATGTCCTCATGTCCGTTGCCGAGTTGTTCCGCTTGACGGACGCCGATGCCCTGACGGTGCTACGGGAGGTGGTCATGGTGACGTCTCGTTGGCGTCTCGTGGCGGAGACTCATGGACTTTCGGAAACTGAGATCGCCGAGATGGCCTGGGCCTTTGAGCACACCCAGACGGACTCAGCGCGGGCTTTGGAGAAGGCGTGAACGATGGCCAGGCCGCCGACGTTGGATAATCCAACGCGATGGATCCCATGACCAGGGTGTACCGCAAGGGCGTGATGGAGGCCGAGGGGTTCCCCGTCGCCGACGTCTCGAAGTACCTCGAGCAGCCCGACACCGTGGTGTGGGTGGATCTCTGCGGCCCTTCGCTCGAACAGCTCCACGAGCTCGCCGAGGAGCTCGGCCTGCACGAGCTCGCCGTCGAGGACGCGATCGAACCTCACCAGCGTCCCAAGCTCGACCGGTACGCCACGCACCTGTTCCTGTCCTGTCACGATGTTCGCGTCGACGTCGAGAGCGGCGCACTCGAAGAGACCGAGGTCGACGCGTTCATCAACGAGCGGTGGCTCATCACGACCCGTAAGGACGAGAGCTTCGCCATCGAGCCCGTGCTCGAGCGCTGGGACCGCTCTCCCGACCTCGCCATCAACGGGGTGAGCTTCCTGCTCTACGGCTTGCTCGACGTCATCGTGGACAGCTACTTCGAAGCCGTCCAAGCGTTCGACGACTACTACGAGGAGGTCAGCGCGGGGATCTTCGCCGACCATCCTCTGGACCCCGCCCAACAACGCCACTGGTTCGACATGCGTCGCGCCATGGTCCGTTTCCACCGCCTGGTCGTCCCCATGCGCGAAGCGATCAGCAGCCTCATGCGGCGCGAGCATTCCGCGGTGTCGGAGCACCTCTATCCCTACTTCCAGGACGTCTACGACCATGTCCTGCGAGTGAGCGAGTCCTCCGACTCGCTGCGGGACCTCGTGAGCACGATCGTCGAGACCAACCTCAGCCTGCGGGACTACCGTCAGAACCAGATCGTCAAGAAGGTGAGCAGCTGGGCCGCGATCATCGCCGTGCCCGCCCTCATCACCGGCTACTACGGCATGAACGTGCCGTACCCCGGAGCCCTGCAGCACTCCGGTGTCGTGGCGTCCACCCTGCTGATCGTCGGGGCGTGCGTCGGTCTGTACGTGGTGTTCCGCCGCATCGACTGGCTCTGATCGGCGGGAGCCCTCAGGAATCGCCGGGGAACTGTCGATAGAAGTGGTGTGCCGCCTCTTCGCGGCCGTTGTCGGCGTGTGTCACACACGAACTTGACCGAAGGAGCGAGAACGATGCTGGATCCGTTCGGGGGGAACGGTCCCAAGCCGCGCGTGACCGGCGGGCCCCCCCGTTCCACGTACGCAGAACTACGTAAGCGCTCTCCGGGAAACTCGGAATACCACCGGACGGCTCCGAACCCTAGCTTTGTGACCAGGCATTCCCACCTACCCGTCAGGGACCGATGAAGAGCTCACAGCGCATCCCCGGGCACCGGGCACCCGCAGACCCGCTCGAGAGCGGAACGCGGCCTCCGCAGGCTGTCTCGCGTCGAGGCCGAGTCCGCGGCGAGGACGGAGCAGCTGCGGTCGAGTTCGCCATCGTCGCCACCCTCTTCTTCATGCTGGTCTTCGGGATCATCGACTTCGGGTTCGCGTTCCACTCGTGGAACAACACCGCGAACGCCGCCCGTGAGGGTGCGCGAAGGGGGGCCGTCGAATCGAGCTCCAGCGTCGTCATCGCTCGCGCACGAGCCGCGGCGTCGACGCTCGATCCCGCCAAGCTCACGGTGTCGGTCGAGTGTCAGGACTTCCTGGGCGGCGCGTTCTCGGTCTTGAACTGCGGTTCCAACCTGGCGGAGGGCGACATCGTCCGCGTCAAGGTCGACTACGTCTACGACATGATCACGCCGATCGGCTCCTTCGTTCCCGGTCTGGGCACCACCTTGAATCTCCACTCGCAATCGGAGTCGAGGTTCGAGGGGTGATGGAACGACCGTCCCGCGGAGGGAGCATCATGAGAGACCGGTTGAAGGAAGAGCGTGGCGCCATCGCCGTCCTGGCCGCGCTCACCATCGTGATCCTCCTGGCCGCGGTCGCGTTCGTGATCGACATCAGTCGCCTGTACCACGAGCGCCAGGTGCTTCAGAACGCCGTGGACTTCGGTGCGCTCGCCGGCGCCCAGGACCTTCCGGTGCAGGGAGCGCCGCAAGCGACCATCGCCAGCACGATCGCGCGCACCGTGGCGACCGCGAACGCGCCGCAGGTGACCGCGGCCAATCTGACCATCAAGTTCCAATGCGTCGTCGGGGACCGCAACGCCGATGGCCTGCCCGATCCTGGCGACGTCCCCTTCGTGTGCGGCCCGACGGGCTCGTGGACGTCCGGATGGGTACCCAAGGGGACCAGCCGGCTGATCCACGACTGCAATCCGTTCGGGGGCGACAAATGCAACACGATCAATCTCACGACCAGCACCACGATCCCCTACTACTTCGCGCCGGTGATCGGTATCAACTCGGGCTCGACCGGTGCCGTGAACGCGGCTTCGTGCAAGGGCGCATGCGGAGCGGCCATGGCCCCGATCGACGTGGTGATCGTGCTCGACCGAACGGGAAGCATGAGTGCTCCCGATGTCGCGAACGTCAAGAATGCCGCTCTGTCGGTCCTGGACTTCTACGACCCGGTCGACCAGTGGATCGGGCTGGTCTCACTGCCGTACGGTAAAGGCGCGCCCGGCAGCCTCGGGAGCACCACCGGCAAGTGCATGGCATACGGCGACCGGCGTACCGGGTCGCAAGGAAACCCATCGCCGCCGCCGACCTATCAGCAGTATCCGACGAGCTTGGGTTCGACGCTCTGGTGGAACACGACGGGGCTGAGCCAGGACTACAAGACTTCTACGGGGATCAACCCCAACTCGAACCTCGTCAGGGAGATCAACTGCCTCAAACGAGCGGACGACTGGGTCTGGGCGACATCACAGGGCGGTACGGCGAATGGCAACCACACGAACCTCGGTGATTCACTCGACGCTGCTCGCGCGATGCTCGCCGGCCCGTCGGGGCGACCCACCGTTCCCGATGTCATCATCTTCATGACCGACGGCGTGGCGAACCAACCTAGCACGATGCAGCCGTGCGGCTACTTCAACGCGAAGGCAACCGCCGCCAAGGACGCCGGCGTGACGATCTTCACGATCGCGTACGGCGTCAGCAGCGTCAATTGTCCGAACAACGATAGTGTGACGTTCCGGAACCGGCCTGCGACGTTCAACCTGGCGTCCGCGGCGACCCAGATCTCGAGCGACGACGTCCCCGGGGGCTGCGGTCCGAACGAGAACAAGGACGGCGACCACTACTTCTGCACTCCGGCCCTCGCCGACCTCGAGCCGGTCTTCCGTCAGGTGGCCGCGGCCGCCATCGAGACCGCGCACCTGATCGACTGACCACCGCAACACCCGCTAGCCTCAGTCTGTCCGGATCGCGGGAGTGAGGCGTGGCAGGATCGACACCGACCAAGCGTGAAGCCCTCATGATCCTCGCGCGCGGCCATCGCGAGGTCGACAGGCTGATCGAGGATCTTCCTCCAAGAGCGCTGACGCTGGTCGGGGTCGGCGGGGGAGCGTGGTCGCCGGCCGACCTCATCGGTCACCTGGCATCGTGGGAGGGGTTCGCGCTCGATGCTCTCCACGCCTGGGACAGACGTGAACGGGCGCCCATCAGCATCGCGCTCGACGAGCGGGGCCTCGACGCCGTGAACACCCAAGCGCTCACCGAGGCATCCACGTTGAAACCATCGGCGCTCGTGCGGCGATCGAGAGACACGCACGAGGCGTTGGTCGCGGCCGTCCGCGCGGTTCCCGCGGATCGGTGGGCCAAGCCCCCCTTCATGCGCGGCCGTCCCCTCGGCGTGCGCGTCGGCTCCATCCTCGGCGGCCCGGGTGGTCTGTTCCGTCACGCGGAAGCACACGTGCCCGACCTCCGGACGTTCGTGTCGGGGCACGCCCGCCCCTCGTAGGCTGCCTCCAACGCACAAACAGCAACGGCGTCACACGAGACTCAAACCAGGGAGGCAAGAGATGGACACCGACGTTCTTCACGCGACGGCCAAACAGCTGGTCGCGCCCGGCAGGGGCATCCTCGCGGCCGACGAGAGCACCGGCACGATCAAGAAGCGCTTCGACTCGGTCGGTCTGGACTCCACCGAGGACAACCGGCGCGCCTACCGCGACATGCTCTTCACGACAGCCGGACTGGGCGAGCACATCAGCGGCGTGATCCTGTTCGACGAGACCATCCGGCAGTCGGCGATCGACGGGCCGCCCTTCCCCGAGCTGCTCGCCTCGTTGGGGATCATCCCCGGCATCAAGGTGGACACCGGCGCGAAGCCGCTGGCGATGTTCCCGGCCGAGACGGTCACCGAGGGTCTCGACGGGCTCCGCGAGCGGCTGGCCGGGTACCGGGAGCTCGGTGCGCTGTTCGCCAAGTGGCGCGCCACGATCTTCATCGGCGACGGCATCCCGACCGACTTCGCCGTCCTCGCGAACGCGCACGCCATGGCGCGTTACGCGGCGCTGTGTCAGGAGGCGGGCATCGTCCCCATCGTCGAGCCCGAGATCCTGATGGACGGCGACCACTCGATCCAGGCGTGCGAGGACGCTACCGCCAGGACGCTCTCGACGCTGTACGCGCAGCTCGCGGACCATCGGGTCGACCTCCCGGGCTCGCTCCTCAAGGTCAACATGGTGCTCTCGGGGGCGGATGCCGCGACGCAGGCCGGTCCGGCCGAGGTGGCCGAGGCCACGCTCCGGGTCCTGCGTGCCCACGTGCCGGCCGACGTCGCCGGGGTGGTCTTCCTCTCCGGTGGCCAGAGCGACGTGGCCTCCACCGTCCACCTGAACGAGATGAATCGAACGGCCCCGCACCCGTGGCCGCTGTCGTTCTCGTACGGCCGCGCGTTGCAGGCGCCCTCACTCAAGGCGTGGGGCGGCGATCCCGCCAAGGTCGATGGGGGCCAGCGAGCGCTCGCGCACCGGGCGCGGATGAACGGGCTGGCGCAGACGGGGGACTACTCGGAGGAAGCGGAGTCCTCCGCGGCGTAGCTGAACGCCGGCGAACGCACGATCCGGATGTCCCCGCTCACCGTGCCGACCGACAGCTCCAGGTCGGCGCCACCGCGGCCCGAAGACGCCTCCGACATGTCCAGCTCGCTCACCGTGTCTCCCGACGTGGAGCCGAGGTCCAGATAGACGCGGGTGCCGCGCGCCACGCCGATCTCGACGTCGCCCGAGACGGATCGAACGGTCGCCGAACCGGTTGCCACGGAGCCGATCTCGACGTCGCCCGAGACCGTGGCCAGGTGAACCGAGCCGCCGACCGTCCCCAGGAAAAAGTCGCCCGAGGCGCTCTTCCCCCCGGCGTCACCGCCGATCTGGCGGACGCGCGCATCGCCGGATGCCGAGGTGAACGAGAACCCCCCGCCGACCGTGGAGCCGGCCAGACCGCCGCTGGCGACCTTCGCGTTGACCTCGCCGTCGACGTCGTCGAACCGGCAGTCGCCGGAGCCGCTGCGGAACGCCAGCGAGCCGATCCGCCCAGTGATCTCCAGGTCGGCCGAGCCCGTGTCGCACGCGATGACGGCACCCAGCGGCACCGTCAGGTCCACACGGATCTCGGTGCTCTTCCAGCCGAACAGCTTCCCGCGTTCCCGATACTCGATCGTCAGGTGCTGCTCGCCCGGACGAGCGTCGTCGAACACGATCCGGAAGTCGTCGGGGTCGCGCTCGCCACGGATGGAGAGTTGGGTCTGCGACGTCGCTTCCGCCCGGATCCGGATCGAGCCGGCCGGGATGCGGAGCTCCAGCTCCAGGCGGCCGGGTGTGTCGAATGTCTGTTCCACGGTGATCCCTTCCTTCCGAGAAGTCCCTGATCGCGTCGAGGAGCGGCCGAGCTAGCTCTGCGCCATCCCCGTGATGCGGTTGCCCACGCGGCGACGACGCTGATCCTGTTGCTGTTCCAAGCCGCGCAGAACGGCGCGGACCAGCCAGGAGTTCGTCGAGATGCCTTCGCGGTCCGCCTGTTGCTCCACCCGGGCCTTGGCGCTCTCCGGGAGCCGAAGGGTGATCCGTGCCGTTCCGCCCTCCTCCTCCGGGGCGGCGGGCTCGGCGGGAGCTTCGTCGAGTGCCACCACCAGGTGCACGTCTCGGCCCGACAGGCGGACGTCGACATGTCCCGAGGGCAGCTGCTCGCTCAGCTCCTGCGCCGCCTGGCCCAGCGCGTCAAGCATCCGGAGTTGGAGCGACGGCTCGAGCGCGCGCGCCAGACGCTCGGCGACGGCCAACGTCGCCTCGTCCGAGCCCGACACGGCCTCGAGGTCCGTTCGAACGGCTTCGAGATACGGGGTGAGGTCCATGTCGGCTACCTCTCGCCGCCCGTGTGGGGGGCGGGTCGCCGGGTCGAGCTGCGTCTGACGCCGCGCTTCGAGCGGTCGTCGGCCTCACGAAGCAGGTCGTCCAGCCGGAGCCGTCCCAGCTCCTCGCGGATCTGCGGTCCCATCGGTGCCACCTCCTTGGCGTCGAACGGATGTCTCAGTGACGTCAGAGTGACGTCATCCGCGACGCTTGTCAACCTCTCCGTGCGTGACTTCCGTGAGAAAGAAAGTTGATCGCCTCTTGTTGCAGTCTCTTGCAGAAGTTGTGGGCTGTTAGAGTATGAATCTCCCCCGAACGCTGTTCATACATGATTAGGACGAAGGGACTAGTCGTAATCCGTCCGTATGGGGGAAGACGTATCACCCGTTGAACGCCACACTGCTCGGATATCGACTGGTACGTATGGGGTAGGGAGGCCTGCCAGAAGTCGTCACTTGGTTGACTGGTGCGGCATCCGACATCCCCGTAGGCTTTGGGCGCAGTTCCGGTTCAAGAACAGGGCGTGACACATGGACCAAGAGATCAGGTTCGACCCCACGACCGATGACATGCTCCTCGACCTCACGCCGATGGAGACGGCGGTCGTCGAGTTCCGCGTTGCCGAGGAGGTTGCACCCTCCCGCGTCGGGTTGCTGAACGCCGCGTTCTGGCAGATCGCCGTCAAGCGCCTGATGGACATCGTGGTGAGCACGCTCGCGATCGTCGCCCTGACGCCGGTGCTCCTGGCGGTCGCGCTGCTGATCAGGACCACGTCTCGCGGTCCGGTCTTCTACGTGCAGGAACGCGTCGGTCGCGGTGGCGGGCCGTTCCGCATGATGAAGTTCCGCTCGATGTACCGCGGCGCGCACGAGCGCCGGGACGAGCATTCGGAACTGAACATCCACCAGGGCCCCATCTTCAAGATCCGCGACGATCCCCGGATCACGCCCGTGGGCAGGGCCATCCGCCGGCTCTCGCTCGACGAGTTGCCACAGTTCTTCAACGTGCTGATGGGGAGCATGAGCCTGGTGGGGCCTCGCCCGGCGCTGCCGGAGGAGTTCCTGGACTACACGGAGCGCGAACGTCAGCGTCTCCAGGTGAAGCCTGGCCTCACGTGCATCTGGCAGGTCAGCGGACGGTCCGACGTCGACTTCGACACCTGGATCGACATGGACCTCGAATACATCGACGAATGGTCCCTCCGCCTGGATCTCATGCTGCTCGCGAAGACCGTCCCGGCTGTCATCACCGGTCGCGGGGCGTACTGAGCAGCAGCCTTTCCGCAGGTCAGCGGCGCTTTTCGAAGTCCTCCTCGAAGTGCGAGCCAAGGGTCGACGGACGCGGTAGGCTGGAGTTTGTTCCCGAGCGACTCCAGAGGTGGACCCTCATGGCAGAGGCTCGAACCCGGTCCGTACGGATCCGAGGAAGGGCGGCAGGTCTTTTCGCCGCCGGATATGTCGTGGCGCTCGCTTCGTTCTGGGTCGCCGGCATCGTCGCCTACGCCCAGTCGGGACACGGCTGGTCGCGGCTCCTGGGTCTCGCGTACTTCCCCATCCTGTTCCGGGGCGCCATCTGGGTGTGGTGGTTCGCGCTCCAGATGGTTCTGGGCGCCGCCGCGATCTGGTTGAACCCGTACGAACGGCCGCGTCATCGTCATCCTCGACTGACCGTGTCTCGTCACGGGATCGCTCGCGGTCGCCCGCTCGCACGGATGCCGCGGGTCTGATCCGCCCACTACGCCGGTGACCCGCGTTCGATCCGGGTGAAGCGCCGGTAGAGCAGCGCCGCCGCAGCGACCAACACGGTCGACGACACCAGCGTGACGGTCGCGAGCGCGTTCAACGACGGGAGCGGCGAGCGGCGTGCCGAGCTGTAGATGATGATCGGGATCGTCTGCGTCGAGGCGTCGACGGACAGGCGCTGCGAGATCACGAAGTTGTCGATCGCCGATGCGAACACGATCGCCACGCTCGCGAAGATCGCCGGCGACAGCATGGGGAACAACACGCGCCGCATCGCTCCGATCGGCGTGGCGCCCAGGTCCATGGCGGCCTCCTCGTACTGCTTGCCGATCGACAGCAGCCGCGCGCGGACGACGATCACCGGGTAGGCCATCTCGAACATCGACAGGCCGACCAGCTGCGCCTTGAACCCCAGGCCCACGCCCGACACCAGCTGCGTGAACATCAGGAACAGCCCGACGCCGATCGCGATCTCCGGCGTGATGAACGAGAACAGCATCAGGAAGTTCGAGACGGACGCGCTGCGCGCCTGCCACCGATCCAGCGCCAGCGCGAACCCCACGCCGAACGGCACCGCGATCAGCACCACCAACGACGACAGCTTCAGGCTTTGGAACAGCGCCGATCGGAGCGTCTCGTCCTTCCACAGCGAGTTCACGTCGCTCACGTACCAGCGCGTGAGCGAGAACCCCTGCCATGTGGTCTGCGCCTTCCCGGCGTTGAACGAGAACGCCACGGCGATGAACACCGGCAGCAGCGTCCACACGACGTACGCGATCGCGATCACCCACAGGAAGTGCGCGCGCGCCCACGGGTTCATCGTCCAACCGCGCACGCGAGCCCCGAGAGATGTGGCCGTCGCGCTCATCGCTCCGCCAGCTCGCGCGCAGCGTTCGTGCTGCGCAGGTAGTAGAACATCGGCAGGGCGAGCGCCACGATCAGGATGATGACGAGCGATGCCCCCTGGTTCACGAGCGAGCTGTCCATGGAGCTCACGATCAGGTTGCCGAACATCGCGGTCTGCCGCGTGCTCGCCAGCAACGTCTGCGTGAAGTAGTCGCCGAACATCGGCAGGGCCACGATCACGCACCCGGCCAGGATCGCCTGCCGCGACAGCGGGAGCGTCACGCGGAAGAACGTGCGGGCCTGGCTGCCGCCCAGGTCCCGCGCCGCCTCCAACGTGGCGCGGTCGATGCGATCGAGCATCCCGTACAGCGGCAGGATCATGTACGGCACGTACCCGTACACCAGTCCTAGCACGACGGTCGAGGGCTTGCCGTTCAACCACAGGCGCGGCTCTTGGATGACGCCGAGCGATCGCAGGACGCGATTCACGTACCCCTCGGGCTGGAGCAGGTTCACCCACGAGAACATCCGCATCATGTAGCTGATCCAGAACGGGGCGATGAACGCCACCAAGAAGAACGTCTTCGCCCGCCCGGCGTGCCGCGCGATGAAGTACGCGACCGGGTAGCCGATCAACAGGCTGAGCGCCGTCGCGATCCCCACGTAGACCAGCGTCCGCACGAACGTCTCCTGGTAGATGGAGTGCGTGGTGACCAGGCCGGTCGCCACGTCGCGGAACGACCCGAAGGTCCAATGCAGCGGGTCGTACACGGGCGTTGCCGTCAGGAAGATCTGATCCAGCCCGCCGAACGCGACGGACAAGATCACGTAGAACGGCAACACGAAGAACAGCAGCAGCCACACGAACGCCGGGCCTGCGAATGACGGCCAGAACCAGCGCGGGAACCAGGCTCCCGACGAGCCTCGGTCCTTACGCGCCACCCGTGACTTCTTGGTAGATCTGCTGATAGAGCTGGTTCACCGCGGGCGCCAGCTCCAGCTCGGTGACACCCATCGGGAGCATGTCCTCGGTCACGAACGTGTAGTCGAGGCTCGGTGGCAGGAAGCCCTTCGCGAGCGCCGTCTCCTTGTCGAGCGACAGCACCGTGGGTTGGTAGCCCTCGTACGTGTAGTTCGCGAGCGCGTTGTCCGGCTCGTACATGAAGTCGATGAAGTTGTGCGCGAGCACCGGGTTCGCGGCCCCCTTCGAGATGGCGAACAGGTCGTGGGAGACCAGGCCAGGCTTCCCTGCGGCGCCCTGCGGCGGCCACGAGTACGACAGGGATGTGATGTCCAGGCCCTTCGGCAGGTAGTACTGGTAATAGACCATCTGCCCCGACCACGTGCCGTGGATCTCCCACCCGTTCGTGCTGAGCTCGGTGTAGTCGACGTGGTCGTACTTCCAGCCCATCGCGTCCGCGCCGTCCAGCAGGTCCTGCTTGATCGTCTCCATGATCGCCGGGTCGTCCTCGTTCGGGTCGTAGCCGCCGCGGAGCAGCGCCGTCGCGAGCGTGTCGCGCGACCCATTGAGCAGGTGCACCTGGCCCTCATTCGTTGTGTCCCAGAAGATGTCGTACGGGTTGTCCATGGCGCCGATGTCGTCGGTGATCAGGTCGTTCCGGCAGGAGATGCCCGTGGTGAACACGACGTAGGGGGCCGAGTACTGCCGGCCCACGTCGTAGAAGTCGGGGATACCGGTCCACAGCTGATCCTCGAACGTAGGCAGGTACGTCTTGTTCAGCGGCTGGATCAGCCCACCCTGCGCGAGCTTGCCCACGTTCTCGAGCGTCACGGTGACGAGCAGGTCGAAGTCCGAGCCGTTCGACTGCATCTTCGACACCATCTCGTCGGGCGTGTCGAAGACCGTGTACTCCACGTCCACGCCGTACCGGTCGCCGAACTGGTTCCGCACTTTCTTATAGATGTAGTCGTTGTAGCCGAAGATCTTGAGCGGTCCGGCCTCGGGGGACAGGCCGTCGGCGATCGCCGGGTTGTCGTCGGTGACGGCCAGCGTCACCGGGTTGTCGGGCCGGGCGAGCTGGAGGCCGCCGGACGAGGGCCCGGTCGAGCCGCCGCCGCCGCCGCCTCCGCTGTCGGAGCCGCAGGCGGCCAGGATGGCGGCCAGACTCGGCACCGCGACGCCGGTCATGGCGGCGCGGCGCAGGAACTCGCGTCGGGACAGCGGCGGCACTCGGTCCTTCGGGTGCGACATGGGACCCCCTCGTTCGTCGTGGCGACGGCAGCGTACCGCCCGACGGTCGGTGTCGTGGGTTCCGTCGCGGTCCGGCGATCAGCGACCCTCGCTGGAGGCCTGACGTAGCACCGGGGTCGAGGTCTGCGAGGACCTCCCTTGTCACGGTGGTGCGCGGTCGTCGAGCCGCGAGCCGTCCGGACGACGGAATGTTGGAACTCCATCTGATATCTCCAGGCGGAAACCGGCCCGATCGTGAACGAGTCGGTGATGTCGACGGCAGAGCAGCAGGAGGTTCGTCATAGCGGTGGGACCTCCGTCTGCCCAATGGAGGATGTGGTGCGCGTCGCACCAGGTGTGTGGGCGATCGCAGCCGGGGAATCGGCAATGGCGATCGCGGACGATCACCGCGCGACGGATCGCGTGTGAGACGACCGGGGTTCGGCGTCCGACGTCGAGCGGTTCGGAGCGCCCTGAGAGCACCACCCGCATCACCGAGGCATCGCACGCGAGGCGACGGGCGGTTCCGACGGAGATCGGGCCGACGTGATCGAGCTCGCTGGGTGCGCTCGCTGAGACGAGCGCATCCGCGCCGACCGTGACGGTCATGTGCGGACGCTCGCCGGCCACAGTGGGCCGATCCGAGCGATCGAGCCACTGGCGACAGATCTCGCCGAGCGCGTCGGCTCGCCGTTGGACGGGTGTGCGTTCGTCTTCGGACGGGCGCCGCGACTCGGCGTCGAGCACCGCGCTCAGCGCGGTCAGCAGGCTCTCGCCGTTCTCCGGATCGAGGTCTCCGTCGACGCGGACCGACCCATCCAACGTGACTGACGCATGCAACCGACGCCGTTGCCGCAACGGCTCCTCACCATCGAGTGAGCGTTCGCGCTCCGCGATCTGACGCCAGTAGCTCACCACTCGTCCGAGGTCGCCGATCGAGTGGATCCGCGCCGCGTCCACGAGGTGTGACTCGGCACGCGCGAACGCCGAGGGGTCGGCGTCGCGGGCAGCCACCAACACGCGGGTCGCCGACATCGACAGGTCGCCCGCCTCGAGTGCCCGGCGAGTGATCGGCATCTCCTCGAGCGCCCGGGCGGTGCGCACCTGATCGCGTGCCGCGCCCCACGCCGTCTTGAACGCCGACGCGAGCCATGCGGCGGCTGACAGGTGTCCGTCCCGTTCGAACAGGCGTCGGCGATCGATCTCGGCAAGCCGTCGAAGGCCCTCCACCTCGAGCTGCTCGACGACGCTCCGGATCTCGGCGAAATCCTCCTCCAGCCGCGCATCGGGAAGCCCGGCGAGCGTCTCGCCACGGAACGTCTCGATCGCCGATCGGAGTTCACTCACAGGCTAGCCCAAGACTCGAACATACGTTCGTATCGTAAAGAGCCAACGCGTTCACGTCTGTGAGCAGCGTCACGTCTGACGCAAATCTTCGAAAAGGGTCCGTGCCGGCTGGTACGAGGATCTTTCGAGGGCCGCGCGATGGCTGCGACCATGTCCTCCGCGAACTCATCCAGGCGAACGGCGGGCGTGCACGTGGAGAGCGGGGCTCCCCCGAGCGTGAGCTCGTCCCACCGGTGATACGAACGGTCCTGGTCCGAGCTCGTGCCCGTCGACCCTGAGATTTCAACAGCCGAGCCCCAACATTTCACTGTTCGCGTACCCGGCGGTCAGTAGATCAGTGGTCGAGCGAGATCACCTTGCCCGAGGGGTATCGCGACGTGATCTCTTCATGTTGGCTTGTCTAGAGCCCCGCGATCTCTGTGACGCTCGCGGATCTCCTCATCGGTGAGAAGCTCCTCGACGCCCTCGGAGCGTCTGTCTTTCATCGGACCTCCCTTCGAACGCTTGTTCGAGAGTCTACGAGCCTTCTTGTCGCACTTCTTGTCACCGAGCGACCATAAGCTCAAGATTGGAGAGCCGTCGCCCACCACGGAAGGGGTCCATGTCCTCCGCAGCCGAAGATCTTGGTTCCTTGGGAGTGTCCTCGCCTTCCGCCGAAGCGCGGTGGCGCACGATCCAGATCGCCATGCTGGACCTTCCTGACCAGGCCATTCCTGCACTCTTGTCGGATTTCATGCGAGCGCTGGCCGAGGTCAACGGCGGAAGCAAGCCTGATGCAGTGGCAGAGTTCCTGGACGAGTGGTACAGACGTGCCCTCTTCGCCAGGGCGCAAACCAAGCACTACGCGGAGCCCGTCGTCACTGCTGAGGACTGGAACTTACTCCCCGACCGCTCTTTCTAGGAGCTAGGAGCAGACCCGCTCCGACACGATGGCGAACAAGGTTCGTGGCGAGTACTCGTTCTGGGTCGAGGTCGATGCTCTACCGGATGGGGATCCGCACCGGGACGAGCTCTACACCATGTTCTTCGAGCTAATGGAGAACGGGCCTATCTTGGAGGGAACGAAACATGCGCGTTGGTCTTTCGGCAATCGATGGCTGAGTGGGTATTCGCTGTACCTGAAGGACGGAAGCGGTTTCGTGGGTTATCTCGCTGTGACAGATCCTCACTCCGGTGACCCTCTCATCGCACTCTTGCACTTGATCTGGTACGACCCCTAGCTGCTTGTTCCGCCGCCGGGTCGAACTGACGACCGCCCCGGTCGGGTTTGGAATGGTCCTCCGACGGCCCCGCGATAAGGTGAGCCTCATGCGTGCCGGACGTCTGTGGATGGTGTTGGCGCTCGTCGTCTCGAGCGCCGCGCTGCTCGCGCCGCCGGTGACCGCGGCTCCCGCGTGGGGGCCGCAGCGGACCGTGGACACGTGGGCGTGGGCCGCCGGCTCGTCGTTCGCGCGGACCGCCGACGGCGACCTAGTGGCGCTCGTGACGACCGACTTCGCCCAGGGCACGTTCGCCACGGATCACGGACCGTTCATGGGCGTCTTCGCCCGGACCAGCTCCGACAGGGGAGCGACGTGGTCGACGTCCGTCCGCGTGAGTCAGGTGAACCGTCACGCCGACCGCGCGGCGCTCGCGGTCGCGGGCGGCACGACCTACGCCGCGTGGGTGACGCAACAGAGCTACGACAACTACGACCCGTCCAAGCCCCGTGTCCTGTTCTTCCGCGCCAACCCCGGAGGCGGATGGGGCAAGACCGTCGCGCTCACCAGGAAGAAGGGCCGGGTCGACTCCCCCTCGATCGCGGCGTCCGGCTCGCGCGTGTACATCGCGTGGGTCGACGCCAACACCGGTCAGGTCCGCGTCGCTCGCAGCGGCGACGGCGGCCAGACGTTCGTGCGGAGCGTGATCGGCAAGACATCGGCGCTCTCACCCGACAACGAAGGACTCCGCGGTTCCGCGACCATCGGCGCCGCCGGCAATGCCGTGGGGGTGTCGTGGATCGCGAGCGGCTCCGGCGCGGTGAAAACGCGTGTCTCCACGAACGGTGGCAAGAAGTGGCACGACTCGGTGTCGGTCGTCGGTTCGCTGGGAGCCGCGAACGGAGGGACCCCGTCGCTCCGCGGATGGGGCGACAAGCTCGCGCTCGCCTGGACGACGCCGGCCGGCGCGTTCTCCCGGGTGTGGTCGAAGAGCTGGGGCCCCACGCGGACGATCGCGTCCTTCGGCTCGGGCGGCACGTACAAGGGCGGGTTCGACATCGAGATCGTCCCATCGCAGTCGGGCCAGCTCGGCGCCGTGTGGAGCGCATGCAGGACGGGCTGCGATCTGCTGTCGGATCGGACCCGTGTCGACGTCCTATGGAGCGACTCGGGAGACGGTGGCGCCTGGTCCACGCCGTCGGTCGTGCAGGGATCGGTGCACGCCGACCAGCAGATCAACGAGTCGCCCACGGCCGCCTGGCTGGACGGTGGGACGCGGATCGTGGGTTACACGGGCCGGAGCCCAGGCTGGACCAGCTACGCGATGCTCCTTCGAGTAGGCTCCTAGTTCCGGGTGAGCAGGGAAAACGTCGGGAAGACGGGAACCATGCGGTTCTGGCTGGCGTCGGTCCTTGAAAGGCTGGCAAAGGGCTCCGTGTTAGTCTCGGGGGGTTAAGTCGTCGATGGGCGGGTACCGATGCTGCTGAGGCGGGATAACCCTCGTACGGTGCCCGACGTTACCCAGGTAGAGCCAAACGCTGAAGGGTGGACCTTGGCCACACGACTCACCGATGTTCGAGCGTTCCCCAGGTCCGGAGTCGACCTCGACGACGACAAGAGCTTGGTGCTCGCGTTCCAGTCGGGTGACATCGACGCCTATTCCGACATCTTCGTGAAGTACCGCGCCCTCTCGGCGCAGATCTGCTACCGGATCCTCCAGGACCGCGAGGAAACCGACGAGGCCGTCCAAGAGACCATGCTCCGCGTCTACCGGGGACTCGGCCGGTTCAACGGCAGGTATCAGCTCCAGGCGTGGGTCGCGCGCATCGCCACCAACGTCGCGCTCGACATGGTCCGCGCGCGCTCGCGCCGTCCGCAACGCGACCCCGCACTGTCCGACATCTCCGAGAACTCCGGGCTCATCCTCGCGCTGACCGAGGACACGTCCGAGGCGGTCGAGCGGGTCCTGGATCAGGAGGAGATCCGCACGACCCTGGCGTCCATCCCGGACCACCACCGTGAGGCGCTGGTCCTGCGTGAGTTCGAGGGGCGGTCCCACGAGGAGATCGGCGAGGCGCTCGGCGTCTCGCCGCAGCAGGCCAAGGCGCTGATCCACCGCGCCAAGAAGAGCTTCCGCCGCGCCTGGGACCAGGGCGGCGAGCGACGCGGGGTCGCCGCGCTCGCGCCCATCATCTTCCTGGCGCCGTTCCGGCTGCCGGGGTTCCTCCGCAAGCTCTGGCAGCCCGCCCACGACGTGGTGGCCAGCGCGACCTCGACGGTGCAGCAGGCCGCCATCCAGGTGTCGGCTGCGCCCGTAGTGACCCAGTCGGCGGTCAGCATGGCCGACAAGGTGACCGCCGCCGCCATCACCGTCATCGTCGCCGGCACCGTCGGCGTGGGCGCGGTCGCGATCAGGCACACGCAGAAGCCGACGAAGCCCACCCCGGTGGCCGCGTCGCCCGCTCCGGTCACCACCGAGACCGAGATCGTCATCGCGCCGCAGCCGGTGAGGACGAAGCCGGTCGACAAGCCGCACCACAACACGCCGAACAAGCCGGATCACCAGACGCCCGGTCAGGGACAGACGGGCGCCGTTCCCGGCGAGACGCCCGAGTCACCCGCGCCGCCCGAGCCCAGTCCCACCCCCGGGCCAGAGAGCCCGCCGCCTCCTCCACCGCCGGCACCCGCGTGGACCGGAGCGTTCACGGCGACGAGGGGTATCCAGGTTGCGAGCCTCGCGTTGGTGTCCCAGCGAGTGACCGGTCCACGCGACCAGCGCCTCTTCGGTGAGGTCATGACCGGCAACCTCGTCGTCGGCGACGGCGAGCCGGTCGGCACCGTCTACATCGACTTCGGCGGCTCGATCGCGGGGACCACGGGGTCCCTGTCCAGCCTCTGGCTCTGGATCGACACCCCAGAGGGTCAGTACCGATACGCGGCCGGTGCCAATCTCGCGGCAGCCACCCAGGCGGAGGACGGCTCGACCACGTACGCCTTCTCGGGGCGCTACAGCCTCTCGAGCGTTCCCCAGTTGGTCGAGGCGCGGGTCCCGCACGACGGGACCATCTCCATCTCACTGGGGTTCTGGGGCGACGGGTCGCTCTACGCGACCAGCGTCTCCATGGACGAATCCTGAGAGAGTTCCCTCCGCTCACGAGCAACCCTGAGCAGTGGTCGGCGTTTCCTGAGGTGTAGTGCACCCACGCGCAGGATCCTTGGCTGTGAAGGGGGTGGGGCCCGGAAGCGATTTGGGCTGGTCAGAACGTTGACTAGCTCGCGGCAAGCCAGTAGATTCTGGCGAGCTTCCCCCCCCACCTTTGGCCTAGGTCGCCTGCGCGGGGGATTCGGAGAAGTCGAAAAGTAGTAACGAGCAATGGAAGGAAGGGGTGAGTAGATGAGCATCATGAGTGGCAAGCTCCGCCGATCAGCGGTAGTTGTAGCCTTCTCGCTCGGAGCGTTTCAGGCTCTGAGCGTCGTGGGCGCCGGCATGGCATCGGCGGCCGTGGTGACGTGCAGCTTCACTGCCGGCGTCCTCACGGTAGGGATCACAGGGACGAGCGTCGTCTCGCAGGACACCGCCAAGAACATCCTCTTGGACGGTGTCAAGACGGACACCTTGGCAGGGTGTACCACCTCTCCCGCCGCCAACGTCGGCAACACCACGGCGATCAACATCACCGGGCCCGCCGGCGTTTCGCTGACCAACGAGGCCCTGGAGATCGTCACCGACGATAGGGATTTCACTGCTCCTACAGGCACGTCCATCAGCTATGGCACGATCAACTGGACAGTGAACCTGGGAGACAATGGGGCCGTTCCGCCCGGCGACACGTTCACGGTCGACAACTCCTTGAACACCGACGACGGGGTCGAGACCGACTGGGGCGTCAACGGCGTCGACCTGAATGGTGACGGCGACCTGGATGTCACGCTCGCAGGCATCGAGACCTCCTTTGACCTGGCCGGCATCGGCACTGTTCTCCTGGCAGGAGACACGGTCAACGCAGGTGGCACGACCATCACCGGTGGGCCCTATGCGACCGCCATCACGATCGATGGCTCCGCAGGCGTCGGTGACCAGGTGCTGACCGGTGGTATCGGCAGCGACACGATCACCGGCGGTGCCGGTGACGACTTCCTGGCAGGCGGCCTGGGCAACGACAGCCTGGTTGGTGGCGCCGGCGAGGACGCGGCGGACTACTCAGCATCTGTGACCGCGGTCATCGTCACGCTTGGTCCTCCAGGTGTTGGATCCGGTGAAGGCCTTGACTCCTTGACCGGCATCGAGGACATCGCGGGCTCGAACCATGGCGACACGCTCACCGGCGATGTCGGTGACAACTGGTTCTACGCAGGTACCGGCAGTGACACCATCGACGGTGTCTCGGGTGAAGACACGTACGACGTGGCCAGCGCCACTGAAGCGGTGACGGTCGATCTCGGCGCCGGTACTTCGACCGGTGGCTCGGGGACAGACACGCTCAAGCACATCGATGACGTGAGCGGCTCGGACTTCAACGACTCGCTCACGGGTGGCTCGGGCGACAACGTCCTGTACGGCGAAGGCGGCAACGACCTGTTGTCCGGCGGCGCCGGCGACAAGGACGGTCTGGACTCCTTCGACGGTGGTTCGGGCATCGACACGATGGACTACGGCAGCAACACGCTCAGCACGACAGTTTCCCTGTTCGGAGCGGTGGCCTGTGCCGGTACCTTCGGCGCCGGTGCGGTTTGCGGCGCCGCCGGGGTCACTGGCGGGGTCGACCAGATCCTGAACAACACGGTGGAGAACGCGATCCTCGGAACCGGTGATGACACATTCAGCGGTTCGACGTTCAACAACATCGTGTGGCCGAACGGCGGGCAGAACTCGCTCGAAGGCTTGGGAGGCATCGACACCCTGAACTACTCGGTCGGCTACACGGCCGGGGTCACGATCAACCTGTCAGGCGGCGGTGCTACCGGCGGCGCGACAGACGCGATCGGTGGGTTCGAGAACGCGGTCGGTACTGCGTTCAACGACACCATCTTCGGCACGGACGTTGTCGATGGCACCAACGGGGCGAACCTCCTCGTCGGTGGCAAGGGCAACGACAGCATCTCGGCCAACGCGGGTCCGGACTTCGTCCGTGCAGGCGCCGGTAACGACCGCGTTCGCGGTGGTAGCGGCGACGACACGCTCAAGGGCCAGGGCGGCAAGGACAACATCCGCGGTGGCCAGGGCGATGACGACATCTTCGGCGGCAAGGGCAAGGACTTCTGCGTCGGCGGTGCCGGTCACGACCTGATCAAGACGTGTGAGCGTCCGCGTCGCCACCACCAGGGCCCGAACGGCCCCGGTGTGGCGCACGTCGCTCGTCTCTCGGCCATCAAGCCGTAGGACAGCACGGAACACGGAGCTCTTCACGAGCCTCCGAGCATCGAAAGGAACCGGCCCCCACAAGGGGCCGGTTCCTTTTTCTTGTGCTCGAGCGTCCCAACCGTTGTTGGATCCCTGAGGTCGGCCATCTGGGAGTTCGAGAGTCGGCCATCCGGGAGTCCGAGTCTCCTTTCGGGCCGAGGGCTGACATAGATAGCCGGGGGACCGCCTGATAGAGTGACCACATAGGTGGTCACTTCAGGAGGATGATGATGGCGGAGATCGGTGTGAAAGCGCTCAAGGCGACGGCCTCGGCTGTCATCGACGAGGTGGAGGGCGGCGCCGCCTACATCGTGACCAAGCGGGGACGGCCGGCCGCCGTGCTCCTCCCAGTCGAGGAGGCGGAGGATCTGGTCTTGGCCAATGCCGACGAATACGTTCGCATGCGCCGAGAGGCACGGGCCGCTCACGCCAAGGGTCGTTCGACGAGTCTGAGTGACCTCGACTGAGCGGCTATGAGGTCAAGCTGTCCCCCGCGGCGGTTCGCGCCTTCAAGAAGTTGACCCCGGAGGTCAAGGAACGCGTCCGCCAAGCCTTGGAGAAACTGGCTCTCAGCGCAGCCGGTCCAGGCCGCATCGGCGGCAAGACGGTCCAGACGATCCAGGGCGCGGGCGATGCCTTCCACCGGTTGAGGGTGGGCGATCATCGGGTCATGTACGACGTGATCGAAGGTGAGCGAGTCATCCTCGTCCTCGGGATCGTTCACCGCAGCGACCTGGAGCGATGGATCCGGAACCGCTGATCCTTCCCGGTGTGTCAACCTGGATGCCTGGTCGTGGCTGTCTTGATGGTGAGGCGCGGCGCTCGCGAGCGGCGTCGGGTGAGGAGCAAGCGTGGCTGAGGCGGATCTCGAGTACGCCTGGTTCTTCAGGGCGGAGTTCCCCATGGTCCTTCGAACCGTGTTCCTCATCCTCGGCGACAGAGGGAAGGCGGAGGACGTGACGCAGGAGGCATTCATCCAGCTCCTGTCGCATTGGAAGAAGATCTCGCGGTACGAGCGACCCGATGCGTGGGTCCGGAGGGTGGCGATCCGCCTGGCGGTCAAGATGCAGAGGCGCGAGCGGATGCGCGAGGTGTTGGAGCGTGGCACGCCAGAGGCTCGGGGACTGAACGCCCCCGACGTGGATCTGGCGAACGCGCTCCGGCAGCTCCCGTTGAAGCAGCGGACCTGCGTGCTGCTCTTCTACTACGAGGACCGGCCCATCGCCGAGATCGTCGACATCCTGGGGATCTCGGAGGGGGCCGTGAAGGTGCACCTGCACCGAGCACGGGAGCGCCTGGCGGCGCTCCTCGGAGAGGAGGTGGATGAGGATGCCCATTGAGCGCCGCATACGAGAGGGAGCCGAGCGGAACGCCGGCGTCCTCGATCCGGATGTGAATCGGTTCCTCGACTCGGTCGTGCACAAGACCCACCGTCGGCACGTGATCCACCGCTCATTGGCCGCCGCCGCATCGGTGGCCGTGGTGGCGCTCGCCATCGTCATCGGGCCGAGCGTGCTCGACGGCATCAAGGACCCGGGCGGAACGACGATCGGATCCAACCCCACGCCGAGCGTGACGCCGAGCGTGACGCCGGCCGTTCCTTCGGTGACCGGCACGTTCATCCGGTCGATCCCCGACGGGACCGCCGTGGTCCGGAACAACGGCATCGCCGGCACGTGGACGATCAGCGCGGACGCCGACGGCCTCCGTCTGCTCGCCCCCGACTCGTTCCCCGGCGCTCCCGTCTCCGGCCCATTCGAGCTGCAAGCCGACACCCTCCGGACCGCTGCGTTCAGCACCGACATCTGCGAGGGTCTCCCGCCCGGCACGTACAGCTGGTCGACCCCGGGGGGCTTCCTGGTGCTGTCGGTACTCTCAGACC
>JBBQVZ010000055.1:0-21106 GCA_038211015.1 Actinomycetota bacterium
AGGACCCCTCGAGGCCCTCGTGATGGTGCGAGTCCTCGGGTGTGGCCGAGGGAGCGTGACCGATGCGAACGAGCGCTCGGTCGCGCGCGAAGAGCACCCAGCCGCTCACGCCGACCGCGAGTGCCGCCGCGATCAGCATGCCGAGTGCCAGCAGGAACGTGGTCTGTCGGTCCATGAGCCCGACAGGGTACACGAGGCTCCGATCACCTTGACCTGCGAGGTTGTGGCGCAGACATCTTCAGGTCGGACCGGGGCGTGCCGACAAGTTCTTCAAGAAGGGAAACGTCGTCCCCAGGAAAGGGGTGCAGACCAAGATGTCCACATACCTCGCGCCGCGGCGCGGGGACCAAGAAGCGGGATTCACGCTCATCGAGCTCATGGTGGTGGTGCTTATCATCGGCATCCTGATCGCCATCGCACTTCCCACCTTCCTCGGTGCCAGGACCCGCGCTCAGGACCGCGCCGCGCAAGCCGACCTCCGGAACGGCTACCTCGCCGCGTCCACCTTCTACGCGACCGCCCAGGCATACACCGGCTTCGACGTAGCGGCTGCCCAGACGATCGAGAACGGCTTGAGCTGGGTCGTCCCTAGTGCAACTCCGCCCTCCGGCACCGAGATCCAGATCAAGTTCGCTTTGAACGAAGCAGTCTTGCTCATCGAGCAATCCAAGACCGGCATCTTCTTCTGCATCGCCCAGGTCGCTGGGAGCCCGCTGACTACCCGCGGCGGCAGCACGACGTACGCCAACGTCGACACCACGGGGGAGTGCACGCAGGGGTGGTAGGGCCGAATTCAGGTCTGACCGAGGGCGTTGCGCTTGACCTCAGTCCGTCGCTCCGACTCCAGACGTTCCAGATCCACATCCTCGTGACTGACGTGTGTGAACGCGGCGCCCAGCGCCGGGTGCACGTCGGAGATCAGCCGATGCATCTGCTGCGCCACCCGCCGGTACGTCGGATGTCCTTGGGGTTGCGATCGCAGCTCGGTCAGATGCATCGCCTCGCGCGCGTTCATCTGCATCACGAATCGGATCCGATACGCCATGGCCACGGCGTACTGCGCGGCCTCCTCCATACCCGCGTCTCGAAGTTCGCGCTCCATCGCCGCGCTCGCACCCATGACGCCGTCCCACTCGGTCCGCATACCGGCGTCGTCGATCGCGGTCGGTGTCTCGAAGCCGTTCCCGGTGGTCAGGCGCTGCCGCTCGATCGTCAGCGGACGGTGCCGCTGGAGGTCGCGGAACGCGCCGTAGTCGCAGCACACGTCGAACCGGTAGTCGGTGCGCTCCCACGAGCGGCCCGGCTTGTGCCGGCGGTTCGCTCGGTCGCCGATCGTCGCACGCAGGACATCCGCTCGCTGCTCGGGTGTGAGCTCACGCGCGACGGCGAGCAGCTGATCGTCCGGGAGGTCGCTCTCGGCGTAGAGCGCGGCGGCGACGACCTTCACCTCGCCGTCGGGATCCCAGTCCGTGAGCGTCACCTCCGGCCGAAGTTCCGGTTCCATCCCCGCGAGCACCTTCGCGGTGGCATCCTGGACCGCTTCGCGCGTCTCGCGCCAGTACGCGGTCCACGCGATCCCGCGTTCGTCGACGTCGACCCGCTTGAGGAACGCCGGGATCACCTTGCGGAGCTCGACGAGCATCAGCTCGCCGTACTCGCGCATCTCGGTGAGCGGGTGAGCGGCGAGGCGCATCAGGAGCTGTTCGTACGACTGGCCGGTCGCGTAGATCCCCAGGTTGGAGCGGGTCGCGGCCGGGAGCAGCAGACGGAGCGTGTCGCACGTCTTCGCCATGATCGTCGAGCGGTACACGAAGTCGGAGTCGGTCTCGTCCTTGGGGAACCGCTCCTTGTAGAAGGACTCCATCGGTTCGTACATGCGCCCGTAGGCGCCGAACGCGGTGTCGAGGAAGGTGCGGAACCGCAGTTCGAGCGCCGTTCCGGCGACCTCCGGCGGAACCGTCGCGCGCCAGGCGTCGCCGGGACGGTCGTCGTACCGCATGTACCGGGTTGACTGCTCCAGGTAGGCCGCCAAACGCCCCCACTCGAGCGCCTTGCACAAGAGTTGGGACGCTTGCTCGCACGCCAGGTGCACCCCGCCGAGCTGCGCCACGGAGTCGTCGCCGTACTCGACGAATACGCGCTCGTAGAGCTGTTCGGCGCGAGCCTCGCCGGCCTTTGTCAGCTCGCCGGTGGAACCGACGTCCTCAGCGAACTCGTCCAGGAACAATCGGCGGAGCGACTTCTTCGTCCGGGAGTACCGGGCGAACAGTGCCCCCTTAACCACCTCGGGAAGGTTGGTCAGCGCGAACACCGGCCCATCGAGGTTCGTGAAGTGACGTTCGAGGATCGATCGTTCGTCGGGTGTGAACGTCTCGCGCGCGTACCGAACGGTCATCCCGTCGGTCCCGTCGGTCCCGTCGGCTCACCCGAAGGCGACGTGCTCTCGCCCGTGTAGAGGAGGACATCGCTGTCGGTCTCGACCTGCGTGCCCGGGGCCGGATCTTGCAGAGCGACGCGGTTCGGGTTCGGGCACAGGGGATTCGTCGTCGTGGGACCGGCCGGAACGCCGTTCAGCCCGACCTGGTTGAGCTTCGCCACCGCCGCTCCGAACGGCAGGCACGTGACGTTCGGAACCTCCACCGTCCCGGGTCCGGTCGAGACCACGACGTCCACCGGCGTGTCCTTCAGTGCCTGTTCGTTCGCGGGGGGATCCTGACTGATGATCTGGTCGACGGGCACCGTGTCGCTGGGCGCAGCCGTGGTCGCACCCAGCACGAGTCCTTCCGTCTCCAGCGCCGTTCTCGCCTCATCCACGGTCATGAGCGTCACATCCGGGACCGACACGGTGGTCGGAGCCCTCGCCACGAAGATGGTCACTGTGCTGCCGGGGGTAAGGGTCGTGCCGTCCATAGGGTTCTGTTCGACCACCCGTCCCGGCCGCCCCGTATCGGTCACTTTGAACTTCACGTCCGGGGTGAGGTTCGCGCCCTCGATCTCCTCGACCGCTCGGTCTTGCGTGAACCCCACCACGTTGGGAACGGGAACGGGCGTTGTCGTGTCGTCGTTGTTCCCGAGCAGTCCCTGGGCCAGGAGGTACCCACCGCCCGCGAGTGCGGCGACCACGATGACGCCGATCAGGACGCCGAGCCACACCTTCCTTCCGCTTCCCGGCAGCGACTCCTGAGGCGGAAGGATCGCAGTGGCCTGGGGGCGATTGATCACCTGCGTAGCGTCCTCGCCCGGCGGCATGAGCGGCGTGGCGAGCACGTCCTGTCCGAGACGCGCACGCTCCAGGTCCGCGCGGAAGTCGTCTGCCGTCTGATAGCGGTTGGCTGGGTTCTTCGCGAGCGCGCGCATCAACACGGCGTCGAGCAGCGGCGTGACCTCGCGGTTCGCGATCGAGGGGAGCACCGGAGACTCGTTCACCTGCTTGTACGCCACTGAGACGGGGGAGTCACCGGTGAACAGCGGTCGGCCGGTCAGCATCTCGTACAGGACGGCGCCCAAAGAGTAGATGTCGCTCCGGCCGTCGACCGGCATGCCCTGCGCCTGCTCCGGCGAGATGTACGCAGCCGTGCCGAGCACCGCCGAGGTCTGCGGTGCCGTCTGCGGTCCCGCGACGATCCGCGCGATGCCGAAGTCCATGACCTTGACCTCGCCCTTGCGCGTGACCATGACGTTCGCGGGCTTGATGTCGCGGTGGATCACGCCCGCCACGTGCGCGTACGCCAGCGCGTCGCAGATCTTCTCGGCCACCTCGACGGCGTGCGGCACGGTGAAGCGCCCGCCCGAGCTCATGAAGTCCTCGATCGTCCGTCCCTGGATGAACTCCATGACGATGAACTGCGTCTCGCCGTCGGCCCCGGAGTCGTAGATGCCGACGAGGTTCGGGTGGTTGAGGCGAGCCGCCGCCTGCGCCTCCCGCCGGAAGCGGTCGACGAAGCTCACGTCGCGCGCGAACTGCGGCAGGAGTATCTTGATGGCGACCGTGCGGTCGAGGACGGTGTCGACGCCGCGGTAGACCTCGCCCATCCCACCGGAACCGATCCGGGCCTCCACCCGATAACGTCCCCCCAGCACCGATCCGCTCAAACCGCTCCTTTCCCCTAGCCCGCCAGGTACGCCTCGATGACCTGTTTCGCGATCGGTGCGGCCAACTGGCCGCCCGTCGCATCGTCACCGAGGTCTCCGCCGTCCAAGACGATAACCGCGACCGCGATCGTCGGGACCTCGTCGGGCCCCGCCGGCGCGAAGCAGACGAACCAGGCGTGAGGGGCGGTGTCGGGGCCGCCGTGCTGTGCGGTGCCGGTCTTACCCGCGACCACCGTGCCGGGGATCTGCGCCGCGGTACCGGTCCCGCTCGCCACGACGTTCACCATCATGGTCCGCATGGCGTCGGCGGTGTCCTCCGAGATCGATCGCCCGTACGGCTCCGAAAGGAAGTCCTTGATGACGCGTCCCTGGGGGTCGCGGATCTGCGAGACCAACAGCGGCTGCATCATCTCGCCGCCGTTCGCGATCGCCGACGCGACGAGCGCCATCTGCAACGGGTTGGCCAGGTCGTTGTCCTGGCCGATCGCCGAGATGGCGACGAGGGGATCGTTGTCCTCGAAGTAGCTCGCCAAGGGGAAGCGTCCCGTCGCGAACGGGATCGCGAACGGGATCGTCGGCTCGAGGCACCCGGTCTCCTCCGGCGGGTCGGTGGGACAGAATCCGAACGCGTGCGCCTGGTCGGCCAGCTTCTGCGCACCGAGCTCCAGCCCGATCTCGCCGAAGATGACGTTGCACGAGTCCGTGAACGCGGTCAGAAGCGTGGTCTTCGCGCCTCCCGGACACGTTCCCCCGCCGAAGTTCTGGATCGTCCCGGTGGTGAGCGGCAGGTCCAGCTCGTGTGGGTTCGGCCACTCGCTGTCCAACCCGAATCCGTTCTCGAGCGCGGCGGACGCGGTGATCAGCTTGAACGTGGACCCCGGCGGGAAGAGCTCGTCGTTCGCCCGGGAGAGCAGCGGTGTCTGCGGATCGGCGTTCAGGCGTTCCCACGACGACCGGATCGCGTCCGTGTCCTGTGACGACAGCTCGTTCGGATCGAACGTGGGGTTCGAGACCATCACCAGGATCTCGCCCGTGCGCGGATCCATCGCCACGACCGCTCCCGGCAAGGAGCCCAGGGCGTCGGACGCCTCGCGCTGTAGCCCCGCGTCGATCGTGGTGATGACGTGGCCGCCCTTCTTCGGCCTGCCGAGCACCAGGTCGGCGAGCGTCGAGACCACGAGCTCAGGAGCGTCCCCCGAGAGGTAGCTGTTCGTGGCCTGCTCCAGCTCCGTCCTCCCGTACACCGGTGAGTAGTACCCCGTGATCCCGGCGAAGAGCGGTCCCTCGGGGTAGTGCCGCTCGTAGAGACGCGTTGCGTTCCCGGTCGTTGGTTCGCTGAGCGCGATCACGGTGCCGTCGGCGGTGATGATCTGCCCGCGCTCCACCTTGTACTCGGCGATGATCTGGCGGCGGGCGTTCGCGGGGTTGCCGGAGATCGTTCCTGCGGCGAACACCTGGATGTAGGACACCTGAGCGAACAGCAGGCCGAACAGCGCGACGAGCCCGATCCCCAGGCGCCGGATCCGTCGGTTCACGTGGATACCCTTCGCGCCCACGGCCCGGCGGAGACGCGGATCAGGAGCGCAAGGATCACGAAGTTCGCCACCAGGCTCGATCCGCCGTACGACACGAACGGAAGCGTGATGCCGGTCAGCGGGATCAGGCGTGTCACGCCGCCGACGATCACGAACGTCTGGACCGCGACGATCGTGGTGAGTCCGGTCGCCAGGAGCTTGCCGAACGCGTCGGTCCGTTCGATGCCGATCCTGAGGCTCCGCCCGATGAGCGACAGGTAGACCATGAGGATCGCGACCGTGCCAAGCAGTCCGAGCTCCTCGCCGATCGCGGCGAAGATGAAGTCGGTGGGCGCGTACGGGATGAGCGTCGGCGAACCCTGACCGAGACCGGTCCCGACGATGCCACCCGAGGCGAGCGCGAACTGCCCCTGCGCGAGCTGTCCGTACCCCAGCTGGTAGACCTTCGACGGGTTGAGGGCGTGCAGCCAGTAGTCGACGCGCAGCTGCACGTGGTTGAGCGCCAGGTAGCCGGCCCACGCGCCCGCGACGAACAGCGCCAGACCGACGAGCAGGAACATCGGGCGGCCGCTCGCGAGCCAGAGCATCACGACGAAGACCGCGAAGTACAGGAGCGACGCCCCCAGGTCCTTCTCCAGGAACAGCACGGCGAGCGACGTCGCCCACGCGATCAGCAGCGGGCCCAACTCCTTCGCGCGCGGAAGCGAGAACCGGCCGGAGCCGGCCGCGAGCATCTCCCGTTTGTCCGCCAGGTATGAGGCCAGGAACACGACGATCAGGACCTTGCCGAACTCCGCCGGCTGGAACGAGAGCGGCCCGATCGCCACCCACAGCCGGGCGCCGTTGATCGTCTTGCCGAGCCCGGGCACGATCGGCAGTAGCAGCATGACCAACCCGGCCAGCCCGATCGTGTACGTGTAGGCGTCGAGCATCCGATCGTCGCGCACGAGCACGAGCGTCAGCACGAACGCGACGAGCCCGACCCCGAGCCATGTGACCTGCTCGACCGCGAGGTCCGGCTTCAACCGCCAGATCACGGCGAAGCCCAGCGCGGACAGGAGTGCCGCGGACGGCAGGAGCACGGGATCCGCGCGACGCGCGAACTTCCGCACCACGAGCCACGCGCCGATGAACCCCGCGGCGATCATCGAGCCGTACAGCTCGATGCTCGGCGGTACGCGTCCTCGTCTGCCCAGCCCGACCAGCGCATAGGCGCCGATGCCGGCGACGAGCGCCAGCAGCATCAGCCAGATGCCGTTGGAGACGCGAGGCGCCCTCTCGGTCGTCGCGGTCCGGCTCACGGGCCTTCCGCCGCAGCCGTCAGGTCGCGCCGGATCTGCTCGACGACCGCCTCCGCCTCCGCGCGATCATTCGCCGTGATGCCGTCGGCGAGCGCCGGGTACTGCGGGAGCTGGGCGACCTCCGCCGCGGGGATGTCGGTCTCGAGCTCCACGTGCGAGAAGTCGAAGCCACCGAACGTCGCGGGGATCCCTTGATAGACGGCGACATTCCCGTCGGCCTCGCCCACGTACCACTGTCGATCCAGATACACGCGCACGGCGAAGAACACCGCGACCGTCGCGAGGACCACGACGCCGATCCGGATCGCCCATCGCTTGCTGGATACGAGTGAGGGGCGGGTGCGTCGCGGAGGGCCGACCCTGAGGAGCGGAGCCGCGGAGCGGCGAGCACCGGAATAGTCGGACCGCAGCGACGTGCCCGTCCCTTCCCCGGCTCCCTCATCACCCTCGTGGATGTCGAGGATCACGACGGTGATGTTGTCGATGCCGCCTGCGCGGTTCGCCGCTTTGATGAGGCGGTTGGCTGCTTCTTGGGGGTCCGGCGTGGTCTCGAGGATGGCTTGGATCTGGGGCTCGGTGACCATGCCTGTCAGGCCGTCGCTGCACAGGAGGAGGCGATCGCCGTCGATCAAGGGCACGTCTTCTTCGTCGACGGCCACTTCCGGTTCGGTTCCGATGGAGCGGGTCAGCACGTTGCGGTGGGGGTGAACACCTGCTTCCTGTGGGGTGATCTCACCGGCCTTGACCATGCGGTTGACCAGCGTGTGGTCTTCGGTGAGTTGGCGAAACGCGCCTGCTCGCAACAGGTAGGCGCGGCTGTCGCCGACGTGCCCCAGATGCGCGCCCTGATCGTCGACCGTCGTGGCCGTCAGGGTGGTGCCCATCCCCGACACCTTGCGGTCCGAGATGGAGCGTTCGAAGACCGCGCGGTTCGCGGAGTGGATCCACTCGCTGAGCGATCCCTTGCCGGTGCGGAACAGCTCCTCCATCTTGTCCAGGGCCAAGCTCGACGCGACGGCGCCGCCGCGGGCCCCACCCATGCCGTCGGCCACGGCGTACAGGGGCGGCTCCACCAGATAGGAGTCCTCGTTACGCTCGCGGACCCTGCCGATGTCCGTTGCCACGCCGACGACGACCCTCATCGGCGAAGCTCCAGGACGGTCGTCCCCACGCGGATCTTGTCCCCCGGCTGGACCATCGCCGGCGAGGCGAGCTTCTGGTCGTTCACGAACGTGCCGTTCGTCGAGCCCAGGTCCTCGATGTACCACGTGCCGTTCTTGCCGAAGATCCGCGCGTGTTGCGAGGACGCGTACGTGTCGTCGATCAGCAGCTCGCATTCGGGCGCGCGCCCGATCGTCATGCTCGGGCCGATCTTGATCGTGCGCGCCTTGCCCTCGGGCGGATGCACGACGACGGACGAGGGACCGGTCGGCGCGGGGACGGCACCTCCGTTCTTGCGTGCCTTCCGGCCGGACTGCGCGGGTTCCACCGTGAGTCCGCGCACCGCCCAGCGCATCGAGCGCCACACGAACAGGAAGAGCAACGCGAAGAGGCCGTACTTGAGCGCCGAGAGCGCGAACGGGGTCACGCCGAGCCCTCGCGGAACTCCAGGAGCGTCGAGCCGATCGTGATGCGGTCGCCGTCCGACAGCTCGCGGGTCTGGATCGTCTGTCCGTTCAGGCGGGTGCCGTTCGTGGAGCCGAGGTCGGTGAGTGTGTACGAGCCGTCCTTCTGCCGGATCTGCGCGTGTCGCCGGGAGGCGCCCTTGTCGGTGATCGTCACCTGGCACTCGGGCAGGCGCCCGATCGTGACGACCTCGGAGACCAGCGCGACCGAACGAGACTCGCCGTCCTCGTGGATCATCAGCGAGGCGGCCGACGCGGGCACAGGTTCGACCTTCTCCTCGCCCTCGACGAGCGAGGCCTTGCAGCGGAACTCGCCTTTCTTCAGCCCGGCATCGGTCTCGAACGTGATCTCGGGCGGCCCGACCAATCCCCAGCCGCGCTCGGAGGCGTTCTCACGGACGACCTCCTTCAGCTCCGAGACGAGCGCGGCCTCGGCCTGCTGGAAGCGCTCGGCATCGGATGCAGAGAGCCGGAAGACGAACGCGTTCGGCGCCCAGGTCTCCGAGACCCCGACGCTGCGCCCGGCATCCATCTCCTTGAGGACGCGCTTGGCGAGCTCGACGGGCTGCAGGCCGCTGCGGAAGGTCTTGGCGAACAAGCCCTCGACCAGACCACCGAGTCGTCGTTCGAATTCGCGAAGGATCGCCACGCGTCAACGTTTGCGCAGGTGGCAAGGCCCTGCGCTCCCGCGAGCGATTCTACCCGTCGGTCTGTTGCGGCTCTGTTGCGGCGTCCGATACCCCGAAGAACCCGTAGCGCTCGTTGGGGTGGAGGCGGCGCAGGCGCCGTTCGCGCACGCGGATCACGAGATGGTGTGCGAACACCACCACCAGGACCGCGAGCAGGAAACGAAGCGTCGCAGGACGGTTGACCGCCAGGTAGCCGCCGAGCGTGCCGTAGAGGCCGACGATGGACCACGCGGTGAGGACCGCGAACGCGGCTCTCGTGAGGTCGTTGAGGAGGGTGTCGAGATCGGTTCGCGCTCTGGTCGTCATGCGCCTTAGTCTCCATGCGTCGTCATTCGCCTGCCATCGGCTAGCTGGCCCCTTTCCCGCGGTCACCCCATCTGACTACGGGCGACTACCGTATGGGGTAGTCAGCTCGAGGTCTCAGCCGGGTGGCGAACCCCGGCTTGTTACCATGAGGCCCCCCACGGGCGAGTGGCGGAATTGGCAGACGCGCAGGATTCAGGTTCCTGTGTCCGAAAGGACGTGGGGGTTCAACTCCCCCCTCGCCCACCACCTCTGACCTGCGAGGCTTCGGTCTCGCGTACGGATCGTTCGCCGCTGATGGAGGATGTGGCGTTGTTCAACTATCGGCGGTTGCGAGCGTTCCTCGTCGGTTGGATGCTTCTGGTCCCACTGCTTTTGGCCGCGGAGCCCAGTGCCGCGACGGCGATAGAGGGAAGCCGTTCCGACCGGCACGTGGATGTGGGGCGATCCGTCATGCGGGCACGATCGTGGTTGCTCTCCGCGAGCCCGCCCGTGGTTCGACGGATGGTGCTTGGGCATTCC
The DNA here is from genome assembly GCA_038211015.1 of Actinomycetota bacterium. Lineage (GTDB taxonomy): Bacteria > Actinomycetota > UBA4738 > UBA4738 > HRBIN12 > JBBQVZ01. Next base: position 10,068 of record JBBQVZ010000055.1, read on the forward strand.
GTGCTCGGGCGTCCCATCATCGCGTTCCGTCTGGGGGATCCCGAGAGTCAGACCACGATCCTCGTCGTGGGATGTATCCACGGGAACGAATGCGCCGGGATCGCGATCGCTCGCAGTTTGATCGCCGCGCCGCCGGCCGATATCGACCTCTGGGTGATCCGTAACCTGAACCCCGACGGGTTCCGCGCAGGAACGCGCCAGAACGGACGCGGCGTGGACCTCAACCGGAACTTTCCCTTTCAGTGGCGACCGTTCGGGCGGCCGTGGGACAAGGAGTACTCGGGATCCCACCCGCTCTCCGAGCCCGAAGACCGGATCGCGAGGCGTTGGATCGCACGAGTGCAGCCCGACGTGAGCATCTGGTTCCATCAGCCGCTCGCCCTGGTGGTCCGGTCTGCGGGGGACATCACGATCCAGCGTCGATTCGCCAAACGAGTCGGACTCCCGTTGGTAAGACTCAAGGGACGCTATCCGGGCAGCGTGACGAGCTGGCAGAACCATTGGCATCCGGAGGCGGCGGCATTCGTCGTCGAGCTCCCGAGCGGATCGCTTTCGACAGTGGCCGTCCATCGGTACGCGAACGCGATCGTGCACGCGGCGCGATGACGATCGGCGAAGCTATGGGCGGTTCATCCCTTGCTGCCTCGCCTGACGTACGTATCCTCGTATGACTTGAGCCGCTCGTTGATCGCCCCGCGCGTGATCCCCAGTTCATGCGCGACCGCTGCGGGTCCAACCTCTCGGACCCACGCTGCGAACCCCGCGCGAACGTCCTTGCGATGTTGGTCGGCGTCCTCGAGTTTCGCGACCCACTGATCGAGCGATCGCTGCTGCGTGGCCGAGAGTTTGCTCTGAGGGCGCGGCAAGGCCGAATCGTAGCGGAAGAGCCGGCACACCCTCGACACAGGGGCTCGCGAGCCTAGTATCGAGGGGGAGGTCGAGCAGGTTGGCGCAGCCTCACACAGCTCCGCGTGTCGCTGTCGTCGGGATCGTCATCTCGTTCGTCCTGGCGGTGGGGGTTGCGGGCCTTCGAAGCTTCAACGCCGATCCTGTCGAAAGGGTTGCCGAGGCTGCGGGGACGATCGCGTTCGCGACGGTGTTCGCCGCGCCGGCTCTCCTCGCGTTGCTCGGCGTGCGCGGTCGACCGTCCTTGCTGCTCGCGGCCGGGGCCCTCGATATGGTGCTGGCCTTCCTGGCGCTGTTCTCGTTCATCGGACTCGTCTTCGTGATCCCCGCGGTGCTGTTCTTCGTCGCCGCCGGAAGGACACGGAGCGATGCCACGAGCCCCTTCAGGTCGGCCGCCGCCGTCGCGGTCGCTGTGGTGCTGGGGACGGCAGCGTTCTTCGCCTTGTTCGCGCACGAGAACCCCATCTGCTGGGCGAGGAACCCTGCGACCGGTCAGTCCTACCGCCTGGACGCCGATCGGTTCGTGCATGGATCGACGATCTCGATGGACAGCCGGGACCTCCCGGCGGGCGCGACCGAGTCCGGCTGTTCGAGCGATTCGATCTCGATCAGCGAGGCCATCGCGGCCATCGCGGTCGTGGCCTCGATGCTCGGGGCAACATGGCGCGTGTCCAAGCCGCCGCGCATGGAACCCGTGCTCATCGCGGGCTAGCAACACCGTGTTGCGGGTCGCGAGCGGGTCAGCCAGGTGTCCAGCGCCCAAGCACCGGCTCGGCAAGGACGCGCGCGATCCACGACACGGTCTGTCCGTGCCGTCCGAACAACTGGTCTCGTGAATCGAAGAGACCGAGGTCCTTCAGGACCTTCGCCGATAGATCGCACGCGGAACACGTCTCGGGCGTGCTGGTACGGCCATCCCAATCGACGGTCGTTCTCGACACGGCGTCGAACAGCGTTTCGTCGCCGGCATTCGTGAAGCCGTCGGTGGTGTCCGTTCCAACGCTATCGAGCGACACGAACAGATCGGAGACGTCTGTCAACGCTGGCTGCACGAGCCTCGACCACGAGCGAGTACGCGGGAGACCGGAAGCGTGTCGTTCACGGAATAGACAGGACGGATCCGACCCGCGATGAGTGGATGAGCACTGCGAAGACGATCGCCGTCGTCGCCCGTTGCAACGCCCGCGCCAGTCTCGCTCGCGAGCGCGGTCGCTTTCGAGTTCGTCCAGTCGAGGATCCGCGTGGGGGAGGTGCTGCCTGCGACGCGAGTGGTCCCGTCGTCGGAGACTCGATCCCGCCACCAAGGGGTCAGGATCGGACTTGTCATGCTCGATCCACCACGATATGAGGCAAGCCGCTGTCGCTCGACGCTATGCCCTCCATGCTTCCGAGGATAGGTCTTGTGCCCGGCATCCAACTGCGAACCCCCTCACGACGCCGGAACGATTACCAGCCGGTTCAACGCGATCTGAGCCTGCTTGATCAGGTCTGCGGTCGGGTCGGTCGTGTGGAAGAACGCCTGCACGACGACCGGGCGACCATCCACGACAACTCGCATGTAGAGCTGCGAGACGTCCCCGACTGACAGCCCTTCCCATCCTCCGTGAAGCAGGCGTGCGTCCGAGAGCTGCAAAGGAACGGCATCATCGACGGAACCCTGATCGGTCGACGAAGGGCTGTCGGTGGGGATGTACTGACTCACCGACACGATCACACCGTCCTGCGGCAGGTTGGCGATGTCGTCGTTCGACGGGCCGGCGGGCAGGTACGCGCCCGAGTAGATGGGTAGAGGGATGTTCGAGGTCCACGCGACCGGCAGCGCCCATGCGGGGTTGCCGCTCGTGGGCGTCACGGCTTGGTCGTGCCACCCTTCAGCAGGCTCGAACGCGATGTCGTTCCCGAGGCTCGCGGGCTCCGAGACGACCAACGTGTCGAGCCCCTCTTGCGCCGTCGCCAGGAGCGCCGACGAAGGGGACTCCGTTCCGAACCAGACGGTGATCTGGAGCAGGCGGTCGTTCGCCTCGACCCAGACATGACACTCGGTCGTGCTGGGCGGCTGACCTTCGAAGGCGGCCACGCCACAGCTGCTCGGATCGAGCGTCGGCGGGATCGTCGCAGCCGGGAAGTTCACGTTCGGCTTAGCCCACGCATAGGGATCGTAGGCCCACGCGGTCACGAGCACGTAGACGGGCAGTAGTGCCGCAGCCGTCGCCCGACATCCGAGCAGTTCGTATGCCAGCAGCTCGCGAGTCTGACGGATGTCGGTGGAGGTGAACGGACCCGTGGTGATGCACGCCGAGAGCGTCCCGCCCTGCAGAAGCGTCCACCCCGATGCCGGCTGAAACGAGACGCTCCCATCGCCGAACTCCGAGCTCGATCCCACCGTCGCATGGGCCCCCGTGTCGCGGGAGCTGCCTTGGTCGAGGATCAACCAGGCGATCCCAATGCCGGCGAGAACGAGGCCGGCTAGAACTGGACTGTCTAGTACTATCTCCTCGAAGGAGGCGAGGGCTCCGTGAGCGATCACCGACAACCGGGGGCGTCTGACGCGATCCAGGAGGAAGGCCGTTCGGCGCGCAAGCGCAGGGCGATCCTGGACGCAGCCACGACCGTGTTCCTCGAAAGGGGCTACCCCGGAGCCAGCATGGACGAGATCGCGGCTCGGGCGACGGTGTCGAAGCAGACCGTCTACCAGCACTTCGATGACAAGGGATCGCTGTTCTCCGAGATCGTGCTCAACACGATCGACGAGTACATCGACCCGTACTACGACGAGGTGCTTGCCCTTCGGGACACCGGTGACGCCGAGAAAGACCTGTGCAGGCTGGCCCGTCGGCTGCTCGACATGCTGATGCAGCCTCGACTGCTGCAGCTTCGGCGGCTCGTCATCGGGGAGGCCTCCAGATTCCCGGAGCTCGGGCGCACCTACTACGACCGAGGTCCCGGCCGCGCCGGCGAGGCGCTGGCCTCAACGCTTGAACGCCTCGCCGACCGGGGACTCCTGCGATCGTTGGATCCGCTTACGGCAGCCCTGCACTTCAACTGGCTGGTCGTTTCGATACCGGTGAACGTCGCCATGTTTACCGGTGACGACACACCGTTCACCGGCCCGCAACTCCGACGGTTCGCGGACGAGGGCGTGCGCGTCTTCGTCGCTGCCTATGGAGCGGATTAGCGAGTTCTGGATCCTCTGACCCACCGAAGATCTTTCGCCGGATCTAACGACTGCCTCGACCCGTTGTTGTATCCTTGGGCAACAGCTCGTGCATCGAGCTCGCATCTTGGTGCGGCCCCAGCACCCCTGGCCGCGCTCGTGGCGGCCCCAGCACCTGGCCGATGGATGCGGTTGAGAACGCTGGGGATCTCGTGCAAGAAGCTCACCGAGAGGTTCACGAGGCCGAGTTCAGAGACATCGAAGCGCTGGCGGCTGCCTCCGCCGACATGATCACCGTCGCCACGGCCGACGGCGTCTATCGCTACGTCTCTCCCGCCTCGAGGCGACTGTTCCTCTGGGATCCGGCTGAGCTCGGCGGTCGCCAGCAGGAGCACTTCGTTCATCCCGATGACGTCGCGTCGATGCGCGCCGCTCTGCAAACAAGCCTCCAGAGCGATGGCTTCTTCACGATGACCTATCGGTTCCGTTGCGGAGATGACTCGTACCGCTGGATCGAAGCGACATATCACCGCGTCGGGGCCGGAGGCGAGTCGTTCGTCGTCGGGTCGGTCCGCGACATCGCGAAGCGCAAGGAGGCGGACGTCCAGTTGCAGCACCGGGCGTCGACCGATCCGCTCACCGGGGTCGCCAACCGCACCGTTTTGATGGACCGGCTGCAGCATGCGCTCTACCGGCTCGACCGCTCCCCCGGCATCTTGGCCGTGTTCTTCTTGGACCTCGACAGGTTCAAGGTGATCAACGACTCCTTGGGCCATCGCATCGGCGACGGTGTGCTCATGTCGATGGCCGAGCGCCTCATCGGATTCATCCGTCCGGCGGACACCCTGGCTCGCCTTGGAGGCGACGAGTTCGTGATCGTCGCAGAGGACCTGTCCGACGAGCGTGAAGCGCTCGCATTGGGCGAGCGCGTCGCCGAGGCCGGCCGGAAGCCGTTCAAGATCGGTGCGGAGGAATTCGTGTGCACGGTCAGCGTCGGGATCGCGACGACCGCCGATGCCCACCACGTTCCCGAGAGCCTCCTCCAGGAGGCCGATCTCGCGCTGTATCGCGCGAAGGATCGGGGGAGGAACCGCGCGGAAGTCTTCGACGAGGATCTCCGGACGACCGCGGTCGGACGGCTGGGCACGGAGCGGATGCTGCGGCGCGCGATCGACGAGGGGCGTCTCCGCGTTCACTACCAGCCGATCATCGACCTGCGCAGCGGCCGTGTCGTGAGCGTCGAGGCGCTCGTCCGTGTCTTCGACCCGGAGCTCGGAGAGCTCGAACCCGACTCGTTCCTCGCGGTGGCCGAGGAGACCGGATTGTTGGCCACCATGGACGAGTGGGTTTTCGGCCAGGCCTTGCAGGAGGCAAGCGGGTGGTGCGATCGCCTTGGTGTGACCAACTACCCCGGAGTCAACCTCAACGTCACGTCCCGCCGGGTGGCCGATGCGAGCTTCGTCCAAGCCGTCGTCGGGGCCCTGGATTCGAAAGGGCTGTCCCGGAACAGCATGCAGGTCGAAGTCACCGAGCGTGTGCTCATGGAGGCCTCGAACTCGGCGCTCGCCGGGTTGCGTGCGTTGCGCGAAGGCGGGATCCGGGTTGGCCTGGATGACTTCGGAACGGGCTTCTCGTCTCTCGCCTATCTGCGGGAGTTCCCTCTCGACTTCGTGAAGATCGACAGGTCGTTCATCCACGGGCTATCCCACGGTTCGGGCGAGGACGCGATCGTCAACGCCATCATCGGCCTCTCCCACGCGTTCGGCCTGGAGGTCGTTGCCGAAGGTGTCGAGACCCCGGGACAGCTCGAGTACCTCACCGAGCTCGGCTGTGATCAGGCGCAAGGGTTCCTCCTCGCGAGGCCCGGCGAGCCGCGCGCCGTCGACGAGCTCGTCATGTCCGGTGGTTTCGCCCGCAGCTGACACCGACGGGGCATGGAGCTTGGTCGGGCCGGAGGTCATGCATGATGCCGTGGATGACGATGGATGTTCGGCTCCGGGACGTGACCGAGGACGATCTGCCCATCTTCTTCGAACACCAACGCGATCCGGTCGCGAATTCCATGGCGGCGTTCCCGGCCAGGGATCGCGAGGCGTTCATGGAGCATTGGACGACGAAGGTCCTCGGCGACGACTCCGTTGTGAAGCAGACCGTCCTGTTCAACGAGCAGGTCGTGGGGAACATCGGGTGCTTCGAGTTTTCCGGTGAGACGTTGGTCGGTTACTGGATCGGGCGGGATCATTGGGGGAAGGGCATCGCCAGCCGCGCGCTCGCCCTGTTCCTCACGGACGTCGACACACGGCCGCTCCATGCGCACGTCGCGAAGCACAACCTCGCCTCCATCCGCGTCCTGGAGAGGTCCGGATTCGTGATCGTGGGCGAAGACACGGAGTCGGCAGACGGGATCGAAGAGGTCATCCTGCGGCTGAACCGCTAGGAGGCGAACGACCAGGCGGGAAGGCCGCCGAGCACCAGCATCATCGCCTGGGTGAAGGCGGCCGCGATCGCCAGCCCGATCCCGGCGAGCAGGAACCTGCGGGCCATCCACCGCTCCGGATGCATGCGGACCGCGATGGTCGCGAGGGCGACGATGGCCGCCGCCAGGACCACCAGGGTCCCCAGGAACGCTCGAGGCGCCCACCCGCCGGGATGCCGCGCCGCGATCACGATGACGCGCATGGCCGGGTACGCCAGCAGGAACGAGACCCACATGATGCCGAACGCCAGCATGCCGAGCGCGGGTTCGGATCCGTCGCCGCCGCGGCGGCGACGGATCGCCCGTATGCCGAGCAGGGAAGCCGCGGGCAGCGTCGCGTACATGGAGACGAACCCCAGCGCGGCCAGCCCGACCGCCCAGGTCGCCTCGCGTTCGACGAACGGTCGAAGTCGACGCGCCATGACTCCAACGTAGCTGCTGATGCAGACGCGGGGAACGAGAAGGCAAGGATGCGAAAGGATCGATCAGCGACGCCACATGTCCACGTCGCCCACCGGCGTGAGCATGCCTGAGGGCTTCGCGGTCGAGCGCACGCTCTCGGCGGCCGCGGCGCGACGGCTCCCCTGGACGTTCCGCACCAGCGCGAACACCACGAGCCCCACGGCGACGAACCACGTGACGATGCCGATCGTCCGGACCTGCGAGGAGAGTCGGTCAGCGAGGTACAGCTTGTCGAAGTGCTCCGGCCCCAGGATCTTGGACCAGTCGCCCAGGCCGTCGCCGGCGCCCAAAAGCATCAGCTCGCCCCGCGGCGCGTCGTAGATGTAGCGCGCGCCGTCGCACATGGCGTTGGCCGACCACGCCCAGCATATGCCCCACGCGATCAGGTCGCGCTTCCACACCGCGAACACCACACCCACGACGAACGGGAACAGGATCTGGAAGCCCGTCCCCATGATCAGCATGATGAGATCGCCGAACGGGGAGAAGATCTTGTGCCCCACCTCGTGCACGGCGATGTCCAAGAACACGAGCACGGGCACCTGTGTGTCCTGCACGATGGCGAACCATCCGTAGATCGCGCACACGCCGAGCGCGCCGACGGCCTTGAGGGCGTTCAGCCGGCGCTGGATGTCGTCGGGGAGCTGGACGGACTCCGACATGGTTCCCATATCGGCGTGTCGTGCGAGAACGTGAGCGGCTGCGTCGGAGCGGTCCGTCAGATCCTGGCAGTGCCCCGTTCGCGGGGGCGGATCGACGCGGCGAAACACCACGCCACGCCCAGGTACACACAGAGGTCGCCCACGCTGACCGCCACGCCGACCGGTGCGGGCACGACGATCGAGTCGCCCAGCACCAGCAGCACCGTGTCGTCGTCGGCGAGGTGATGCTTGGATCCGCCGCTCTCCTGGAGGTCGGAGAGCGTCGACTCCTGGCCGGAGCGCACGAGCGCTTCTCGCGTCACGGGCATCCCGTGGTTCGCGGTGATGACGATCGCGTTCAGCAAGAGGCCGGCGAAGATCAAGATGAATCCGGGTGCCCGAAGGTTGAGTAGCGCGAAGATGAGCAAGAACCCGAACGATGCCGCCAACGCCCAGAACCCGGCGTCGCCGGTGAGCGGCAGGAACTGCAGGACGACACCCGCGATCGCGAGCGACCACCATCCGAGCGGGATCGATGGGAAGTATCGGAAGCTTCCGCCGGCCAGGAGGCCCACGATCATCGCGGCGACGACCGTGATCAGGATCAGCTTCACTCGCTGATCGCCTCTCGTGCCAGCCGGGTCGCTTCCTCGTAGACCTCGCGCGCGGGTACGCCGGCCTCCCGTGCCACCTGCACGCAGTCCTCGAACTCGGGAGCGACGGTGATCGCGTTGCCTTCGAGCCGGCCGATCTTGACGCGGACCGACCCGTGCCGCGTGGTCACCTCCACCCAGTCGCGTTCGAGCGCGTGCTTGTCCACGACGGAGGCGCGGATACCGAGCGTCCCTGCCTCCCGGAAGAGCACTTGGCGGACCGCATCCTGCCGCGAGTGAGAGACCAGCACGCTGATCGTGACGGCGGGCCGCCCTTTCTTCATCACGATGGGGGTGAGCCACGCGTCCTGCGCGCCGGCGGCGAACAGGCGCTCGAGGACGTACGCGTAGAGCTCGGGGTTCAGGTCGTCGACGTTCGTCTCCAGGACGAGCTCGCTCCCCGCCGACGCCTCGGCGGCGGGAGCGACGGCCTCGAGGTCTTCCTCGCCGACCACGACCCGCACCACGTTCGGGAAGTCCAGGCGTGCGGTGCCGGCGCCGTAGCCCACGTCCTCGACGCGCATATGCGGCATCTCGCCATACCCTTCGACGAGCGCGGCGAGGATGGCCGCGCCCGTCGGCGTGACGAGCTCCACCGAGACGTTGCGCGAATACATCGGCGCGCCGCGGAGGAGCTCCATCACCGCGGGTGCGGGGATCGGCAACAGACCGTGCTCCGTCTTGACCATCCCCATGCCGGTCGGCACGGCCGATGCGAACACTCGGTCCACCTTCAACGACGCGAGCGCGAGCGCCGTCCCGACGATGTCGACGATCGAGTCGACCGCGCCCACCTCGTGGAACGTGACCTGATCGAGATCGCGTCGATGCACCATGGCCTCGGCCTCGGCGAGACGACGGAAGATCCGCTGCGCCATGGCCTTCGCGTCGAGCGGCATCTCCGCCATGTCGAGCAGCGACCGGATGCTCGCGTACGTCCGGATCAACCCGTCGGTCGATGTGCGCACGTTGACCTTGGTCGCGCGGATACCGCCACTCTCCACCTGGTCGACGTCGAGCTCGAACGGCTCGACGGGCAGTCCCTCGAGCCCTTTGCGGATCGGCTCCAGATCCGCCCCGGCGTCGATCAGCGCGCCGAGCGCCATGTCTCCGGAGATCCCGGCGATGCAATCGAAATAGAGCAGCCTCATCCGTCCGCCGCCCGCCGGCCGGCGCGAACGATTCGATGCGCGACCTGCGCCGCGCCGAACCCGCTGTCGATGTTCACGACGGCGACCCCGGGCGCGCACGACGCCAGCATCGTGAGCAAGGCAGAGAGCCCTTCGAAGGAGGCGCCGTAGCCCACGCTGGACGGGACGGCGACGATGGGCTTGGAGATCAGGCCCGCCACGACGGACGGGAGCGCACCTTCCATGCCCGCGACCACGATCACACAGTCCGTCGCCTCGAGCGCGGCGCGGTGCTCGAGCACGCGGTGGACGCCGGCGACGCCCACGTCGGTGATCCGCTCGACCCTGGCCCCGGTCGCCTCCACGGAGATCGCGGCCTCCTCGGCGACGGGCAGGTCGGACGTCCCGGCCGCGACGACGGCCACGGTCGCGTCGACGGCCTGGTCGGCGACCTTCACGACGACCAGCCGAGCTTGCTCGTGATAGCGGGCACCGGGAACCGCAGCGATGGCGGCCGCCGCCTGCTCCGGCGTCGCCCGCGTGAGCAGCACGGCTCCGTTCGCGCGCGAGGCGAGCGCCGACGCGATCTCGCGGATCTGTTCGAGCGTCTTGCCCGGGCCGTAGATCGCCTCGGGATGACCGGTGCGGAGCTCACGGTGATGGTCGACGCGCGCATCCGTCACGGTCTCGTACGGGAGGATCCGCAGCGCCTCCACGGCGTCTGCGACGGGCGTCGTCCCGGCGGCGACGTCGTCGAGCAGCCGGGAAAGGGTTCGTTCGTCCACGAGGGGCCCCATCGTATACTCAGGAAGCCCCGCCGAAAACCGCAGGTAGATGGCCATTTCACCCGTTTCCGCCACCCGGGAGACCGTTTGACCTTCTCGGACAAGTCGCTCACGCTGCTGGTGCTGATCTCGCTGGGCATCGGCGTGCTCGCTATCGTCTTCGCGATCTTCGCGAGCGGCGGTCGCGCACGGCACCGTGAGCCGGGCGGACCCATCCGGTTGGACGACGCGCTGCGTGGTGTGCTGGATGGTCAGGCCAAGAGGATCGAGCGGTTGGAGCAGGCGGTGCGGACGCTCAACAAGATGGACAAGCAGCAACAGGGGCTGATCGAGGGCAGCGTCCGTCACGTCGCGCTCCTGCGCTACGACGCGTTCGAGGACGTGGGCGGACGCCTCTCGTTCTCGTGCGCCATGCTCGACGACAACGGCTCCGGCGTGATACTCACCTCCATCAATGGTCGTCAGGAGACGCGTGTCTACGCGAAGCCGATCACGGATGGAGGCAGTAGCTACAACCTCTCCTCGGAAGAGGAGGAGGCCATCCGGCAGGCGCTCGCCGCGCCGGTCGAGGCAGTGGAGGCCCGATGATCTTCAAGAAGGACGAGGCCGACGAGGCCCAAGCTGAGGACGTGGAAGTGGCGACGCCACCCAGGCCAGAGTCGGGAGAACGCCCACAGAAGGGAAAGGAGACGCAGATGGCGGAGAACGGTGAGGTCACGGTCGTCGGTGTCGGCGCGCGTCTGGATGGGAACGTCGTCTCCGCCGGCAGCCTGCGGATCGACGGGCAGGTGAAGGGCCAGATCAACGCCGACGGCGACGTCACGCTCTCGCC
>JBBQVZ010000056.1:0-20903 GCA_038211015.1 Actinomycetota bacterium
CGTCGGCAAGACCGCCGTCGTCGAGGGACTGTCGCAGGACATCGTGCGGGGCGAGGTCCCCGAGACGCTCAAGGGCAAGCAGATCTACACGCTGGACCTGGGCGCGTTGGTCGCCGGGTCCCGGTACCGCGGTGACTTCGAAGAGCGCCTGAAGAAGGTGCTGAAGGAGATCAAGACCCGCGGCGACATCATCTTGTTCATCGACGAGCTGCACACGCTGGTCGGTGCCGGCGCGGCCGAGGGCGCGATCGACGCTGCCTCCATCCTCAAGCCGATGCTCGCCCGCGGCGAGCTCCAGACCATCGGCGCCACCACGCGCGACGAGTATCGCAAGCACCTCGAGAAGGACGCGGCGCTCGAGCGGCGGTTCCAGCCCATCACCGTCAACGAGCCCACGGTCCCGCACACCATCGAGATCCTCAAGGGCCTGCGCGACCGCTACGAAGCCCACCACCGCGTGAACTTCACCGACGACGCGCTCGTCGCGGCCGCGAACCTCGCCGATCGTTACATCAGCGATCGCTTCCTGCCGGACAAGGCCATCGACCTGATCGACGAGGCCGGCAGCCGCATGCGCATCCGTCGCATGACGGCGCCGCCAGACGTCCGCGAGATCGACGAGAAGATCGCCGAGGTGCGGCTGCGCAAGGAGTCTGCCATCGACGGCCAGGACTTCGAGCGCGCGGCGTCACTCCGCGACGAAGAGCGTCAGCTCCAGGAAGAGCGCACCCGCCGCGAGGCGGAGTGGAAGTCCGGCGAGATGGACATCTTGTCCGAGGTCGACGAGGAAGAGATCGCCGAGGTCCTGTCGATCTGGACCGGCATCCCCGTCTTCAAGCTCACCGAAGAGGAGACCGAGAAGCTGCTCCGCATGGAGGACGAGCTCCACAAGCGGATCGTCACCCAGAACGAGGCCATCTCGGCCGTGTCGCGCGCCATCCGTCGCACGCGCTCGGGTCTGAAGGACCCGCGCCGGCCCTCGGGTTCGTTCATCTTCCTCGGGCCCTCGGGCGTCGGGAAGACGGAGCTGTCGAAGGCGCTCGCGGAGTTCCTGTTCGGCGACGAGGACGCGCTGATCCAGCTCGACATGTCCGAGTACATGGAGAAGCACACGGTCAGCCGCCTGATCGGCTCGCCTCCGGGCTACGTCGGGTACGAAGAGGGCGGTCAGCTCACGGAGGCCGTGCGCCGTAAGCCGTTCAGCGTGGTGCTGTTCGACGAGATCGAGAAGGCCCACCCGGACGTGTTCAACACGCTGCTCCAGATCCTGGAGGACGGGCACCTGACGGACTCGCAGGGCCACAAGGTGGACTTCAAGAACACGATCATCATCATGACCTCGAACCTGGGCACGCGCGACATGCAGAAGGGCCCCGGGATCGGCTTCGCCGCCTCGGCCAACGAGGAGGTCACGTACGAGCGCATGCGCGACCGCGTGACGGAAGAGCTGAAGAAGAGCTTCCGACCCGAGTTCCTCAACCGCATCGACGAGGTCATCGTGTTCCGCTCGCTGACGCAGGAAGACGTGAAGAACATCGTCGACCTGATGATGACCCGCGTGCGCGACCAGCTGAAAGCCAAGGACATCGACATCGAGCTGAGCGACGAAGCGAAGACGCTGCTCGCCGGTCAGGGCTTCGATGCCTCACTCGGCGCCCGGCCGCTTCGCCGGACCATCCAACGCCTGGTCGAGGACCCGCTCTCGGAGAAGCTCCTGTGGAAGGAGTTCCGCGCGGGTCAGACGATCATCGTCGATGTGGTCGACGGCGAGATCGTGTTCGAAGGTGGCTCGGTCGTTCCGCCCGACACGCCTCCGGTCGAGCTTGCCGGCTCCACCGAGTAGTCGCGTACCGGTTCCGTCCCGGACAAGCGAGAGAGCCGGGGACAGATCATCCCCAGCTCCCTCGATCGGACGAGCTCAGCTCACTCGAAGAGGTAGGTCCCGTCCCAGTGGAACACGCTCTCCGCGTCGAGCGTGACGTCGATGCTGGCGTGGAACCCGGAGAGGGTTCCGGTCCCCTTCCAGAACGTGCACACCCCGTGATACGGCGAGTAGATCGCCGAGCAGTAGCCATGGGCCCTGTTGCCGTGTCCGGCCTTGGCGACGACGCGGCTGCTCAGGAAGTTGGGATCGGAGATCACCGGTCCCTTGTAGAAGACCTTGGTTCCCACCGGGATCGCGTCCAGGTCCGAGCCGGTGATCGTGCAGAAGCTGCCGGCCGAACCGGTGAACCCGCTGCATTCCTTCGTGATGTGGATCGGCTGCAGTTCCGTGCCCGCCGACGCCGGTCCGACGAGGACGGCGAGTAGCAGGATGGTGCCGGCAACCGCGAGGAGCCTTCGAACTGAACCCATCTGTTCCCTCCCTCTGATCAACGCGAGCAAGCAACGAGCGTGCTGCGGGTCTCCCTGTTCATGCCCCCTTCCTCATCGATCGGCCAGGGACGGCCAGGCCCGGTTGGCTGCGCCGCCCAGAACGAGTCACGGTGTCGCCGTCATCACGAGTAGGGCGTCGCCCTCTGGCGTCCAGTTCGGTCGGTTCTCGTGCCGACGCCCGGTCGCGGTTCCCCGAAGGACTTCGGTGACATCGCCGGAGGCAACGTCGATCACATACAGGACCCCATTGCTCCTATAGATCCCACTTGTAGTCCCGATGAAGGCGATCTTGCTTCCATCCGGCGACCACGCAGGGGCTTCAGCGCTCGCTCCCGGCAGCGAGGCCAAGGGATGCTCGCCGCTTCCGTCGGCGTTCATCACCCAGACCTCGAACACGAGGACTCCCTTCTGCGTTCCAACCCCGCGTGTGAACGCGATCGAGCTTCCATCGGGCGACCAGGCGCCGCCGACCTCGGGCCATCCACTTCCGGGGTTGAGTACGTGGGTGCGACCGCCGGTGACCGGAGGCGTGGCGAGGATCGGCAACCCATCGTCGAAGGACGTGTACAAGATCGCTGAGCCGTCGGGTGACCAATCGGCAGGATTGAAATCCGCGCTCTGGTGCGTGCCCGGGATCTCCCGAACGTTCGTCCCGTCCGCATCCATCACCATGAGGCGGAGGTTGTCGTCGTCACCCACTCGGAAGTACAGCAGCTGGCTTCCATCCGGTGACCACCGTGGCTGCTTCGCGGCGATGGGATCGTTCGTGAGGATGCGGAACCCCGTGCCATCCAGGCGCATCGTTGCGATCTGCGGGACTGTCCTGTCGTGGGTGGTGAACGCAACCATCGTGCCATCCGGCGAGACGTCGGGTGTCGCAGCACCGGCGAATCCAGGAAGCGATGATCGGACCGAGCCATCGAGTCCGACCGTGGTGAAGGTTGGCACGGAGTCGCCCTGGGGTACCGCCGGCGCCGACCCTTCCTTGCCGCGGTTCAACGCGGCTGCGGCAAACAACGCGATCGCCGCCATGATCACCGCCACCATCGCCAGGGCGGCCGCCTTGCGCTTGCGCGCCGAACGCCGCTGCCGTTGCTCCAACTCGCTCCACGAGTCCTGGTCGGGCTCGACCTGGGCTGTGACCATCTCGAAGACCACCTTGAGCTCAGCCATGCGAGCCTCCAGTGGATTCGGTGGATCGAAGGGCTGCCCGTCCTTGGGTGGCGAGCGCCCGGACGGTCGACGGACGGATCCCCATGATCCGGGCCGCGTCATCCGAGCCGTAGCCGTACAGGTCGAGGAGTACGAGCGCGGCCCGCTGCCGAGGCGCCAACCCGAGCAACAGCTGACGGACGTCCTCGCGGATGTCGATCTCGTCGAACGGGTCGAACGACGAGCTGGGAGCGACCATCCTCTGAGCCGCTCGGCGTGCGGAGCGCGCTCGCATGCGTGAGCCGTTCAGCGCCACGCGGAACAGGTAGGCCGTGGGATCGTCGATCCGGTCGATCGTGTCCCATCGCTCCCAGAGCTTCAGGAACGCGTCCTGCATCAGCTCGGCGGCGTCCGCCCGGTTGCCCGTCACGAAGTACAGGGCCTTGAAGACCTTGCGGTGCTCCTCGGCGAAGAACGCCGAGAAGTCGGCCGGTCGCGAGACCCGGTCCGGGAACGGGATGACGCCGCCCTCTGCCTCTTGCATCGACTTCCTAGATGTCGCGGCGGGCGCCAGCGCTTAGTGGAACCAGCAGGATGACCCGGCTGGGATCAGGAAGCGAATGAACCGAAGGGCTCCGGGGTCAGACGAGACCCCGGAGCTCCTCGGGCACCAGATCGGCGAACTGCCACGCCGTCCACAGATCCGCGGTGAGCTGACCGGCCGATCTCTGCACGCCGAGCCGCTCGAAGTGCTCGCAGACGCGATACAGATCGCGCTCCAACAACCCCCGGGCGTGCCGGTTCTTCCGGGGGTCGACGGCCTGCGGCAGGTCGATGAGGGTCGCCTGCCCGTCCCAGACCAGGATGTTGTACGCCGAGAGGTCGCCGTGGATGACGTTGCGGTACAGGAACAGCTCCACGTTGCGAAGCACCTGACGGAACAGCTCTTCGGCCTCATCAGGTTCGGGACGGTAGCTGCGCAGCTGCGGCGCGGCGTCGTCCTCGTCCCCGATGTACGTCATGAGCAGCGCCCGGTCGGATCGCATGAGCGGCTTCGGCACGTCGGCCCCGGCCTCGAACAGCGTCCCGAGCATCTCCCATTCACGGTCGACCCAGATCGCCGCGGCGACCTCTTTCCCGAACGTCGTCCGCTTCTCCACGGCGACACGGATCCGGCGTTCCTTGATGAACTCGCCGTCCCGATACAGGCCTTCGTCCCGGAACGCGCGGCGATCCGGAGGGTGGAACACCTTCAGCGCGGCCAGCGTCTCGCCGGTCGTGCTCGGGTTCGCGCGGCACAGGTGGACGGATGCCTCCTTGCC
Organism: Actinomycetota bacterium; assembly: GCA_038211015.1. Lineage (GTDB taxonomy): Bacteria > Actinomycetota > UBA4738 > UBA4738 > HRBIN12 > JBBQVZ01. The sequence continues at coordinate 4,851 of JBBQVZ010000056.1, forward strand.
GCTCTTGATCGGTCTGATGACCTTCGTGATGAGCCCTTCATCAAAGAAGTGCTCGAACGCGTTGTCCTGCAACGTGTGCCTCCTCATTCTTCGTGACGAACGGACGAACGCCACGTCCTGAGGAGTCGCGGAGCGGGGGCCGAGGTACGGGTGCGGCGGCGGCTACGCGGAAACGGAGGGACGCGGCGACAGCGCGATGTCGAGTACCGAGATCGCAACCATTGCTCATCCCTCCTTCCGAGCCTCGCGTGCGGGGTGCTTCGTGCATCCCTCGCATCGAGGATAGGCGGGCGAGCGAGCCGTGGCAAGCGATGTCAGACCCGGTGGGTACGGTCCGCGGGTGGCCAAGGTCAGAACCATCCTCGCGTGCTCGGCGTGTCGCCAACAGGTGTCGCAATGGGTCGGACGGTGCCCGGGTTGCGGCCAGTGGGGCACCATCGACGAGGTGCGGTCGGCAAACGGCTCGACCTCCCGTCCGGGGAGCCCGCCTTCGCTCGTGACCTTGGCCTCGTCGCCCGACGACGAACGCCGCGTCTCCACCGGGTTCGCGGGCATCGATCGCGTGCTCGGAGGTGGCGTCGTGCCGGCGTCGGTGGCGTTGCTCGCAGGGGAGCCCGGCATCGGCAAGTCGACGCTTCTCCTCCACGTGCTGGCACAACTCTCGGGCGCCGGGCAGACGTGCGTCTTGGTGTCGGGTGAGGAGTCCCACGCCCAGGTGGCGGCACGCGCACGGAGGCTCGGCGTCTCCGGCGACGCGATCTCGTTCGCGCCGGGACGCGACCTCGCGCACGTGCTCGAGACCGCTCGCGAGACCCGCCCCTTCCTGCTGGCGGTCGACTCCGTCCAGACCATCCGCGATACGTCGGGCACGCAGATGCCCGGAGGGCCATCCCAGGTCCGGCTCTGCACCGACGCGCTCGTGGGTCTGGCCAAAGAGGAGGGCATCGCCATGCTCCTGACGGGCCACGTCACGAAGGACGGCGACCTGGCCGGTCCGCGGACGTTGGAGCACGCCGTCGACGTGGTCCTGACGTTCGACGGCGATCCACGATCGGGCCTTCGGGTCCTTTCCGGTGGCAAGAATCGATTCGGAGCGGAGGGGGAGACGGCATGGTTCGAGATGGGCGCACGCGGTTTGAAGGAGATCGATCCGACCGATCTGCTCGTGTCGGGCTCGCCGTCGCCCGGTGCCGCCATCGCTTTGCCCCTGGCCGGCCGACGCGCCCTCGCCGTGGAGGTGCAGGCCCTCGTCGGAGCCACCGATGGTCCCGCCAGGCGTCAGGCGACCGGGCTCGACCCTCGTCGGTTCCAACTGGTGGCGGCCGTGCTCGACCGAGGGGCGGGCGTTCCGCTCGGTCGATCCGAGCTGTTCGGGGCGTCCTCAGGCGGCATCCGCCTGGACGATCCGGCGTGCGACCTCGCCATCGCGGCGGCGCTGGCATCGGCGGCCACGGGCGTCGCTCCGCCTCCGGGAACAGCGTTCGTGGGCGAGGTGGCGCTCACCGGCGCGGTGAGGTCGGCGTCTTCGATGGCGCAGCGTCTGTCGGCGGCGCGATCGGCCGGGTGTTCCGTCGTCTACGCCGCAGCGGGCTCATCTGCGAGCCTCGACGGGCTTCGCGTGATGTCGGTGCGACACGTGCGTGATGCTCTGGATTGGGCGCTGCGGGGGATGTCTGGTAGCCACGGAGGGCCGAAGTCGTAGGCTCTTCGGACCCCCTTGACCCCATCTAAAGGGCTTCTGACCTGCATGTTTGGGTTGCGCTCGAGGGCCGGGGCGTGCTATCTTATGACTAGTCCACCCGCGTCCCACATCCTGCAAGGGAGAATCTGTTGTTCCAAAAAGGCGACACCGTTGTCCACCCCGAGCATGGAGCAGCAGTGATCCAGGAACTTCGAGAGAAGGAATTCCTGGGCGAGAAGCGGACCTATCTGGTTCTGCGGGTGGCGTACGGCGACCTCACGCTCCTGATCCCCGTGGATTCGACCGAGCAGGTCGGTCTTCGTCAGGTGGTCAGCAAGAACGAGGTCAAGAAGGTCCTGAAGGTGCTCACCGAGGAGGAGTCCTCGATGGCCGCCAACTGGAGCCGTCGTTTCAAGAACAACATGGAGAAGCTCCACTCCGGCGATCCCTATCAGGTGGCCGAGGTCCTTCGGAACCTGGCCATCCGCGAGCGCGAGAAGGGCCTCTCAGCAGGCGAGAAGCGCATGATCTTGAAGGCCCGCCAGATCCTGATCTCCGAGCTGTCCTATGCGACCGCGAAGACCGAGGACCAGGCGGAGATCATGATCGACGAGGTCTTGGACGGCGCCCACGGCGTCAAGATAGCCGCCCAGGCCTAGTTCGCACCTCCGACCGCCCCCACCCGGCCTCGCCTGAGCTCCGCCTCATCCGAGCCGTCCACGGCCTCCTTTTCGGTCTCAACCGTTCAGGTCGCGCCCCTTGCCGGCCGATGTGTCCTAGGAGGGGTACGAGCCCGATCTGCCCCTATTGGCGATGGGAAGGAACCGAGGGGAATGGGCGAACCCACGTCGGAGGGTCGCAAGAGCGCACTGAAGGGGCGCCTGGTCGAGGGCGTCCGCTTGATCTTCATCGCCCTGTTGGCCACCGGAGGATTCGAGGTCGGCGCCACCATCTCCAAGACGAGTGGGCCGCGGACCCTCCTCTACGTCTTCCTGGGCGCCGGCATCGGATACGTCATCGGTGGGGTGCTCGGACGTCTCACCCTCCGCGCCGTGACCGGGCTCGAGCATGAGCTCCGTCGCACGCCCGCACCGCAGCTTGCTGGAGCCGTCGTGGGGATGGTCGTTGGCCTGATCATCGGGGCGCTGTTGATGGTGCCGCTGTTGTTCCTGCCGGCGGCTGCCGCGTGGCCCACGCTGGTCTTCCTGTACATGGTCCTGGGGTCCCTCGGCTTCCGGGTCGGGGCGGCCAAGTACGAGGACATCTTCGGCCTCGTCGGCATGAAGCCGCGCGCCGCCGTCGCGAGTCGCGGCGACCTGCACGTGATCGACACCAGCGCGCTGATCGACGGCCGGGTCGCCGACCTGGTCGCCACCGGGTTCGTCGCCGGCACCATGCTGCTGCACGATGGTGTCCTTCGCGAGTTGCAGTCGATCTCCGACTCGTCGGATCCGCGCAGACGTACCCGCGGCCGCCGCGGTCTGGACGTCCTCGTCGAGCTCCAGAAGTCCCCGACGATCCAGCTCCAACTCGTCGAGGAGACCGGCGTCATGGACGTGGACGCCGCGCTGGTGCGCCTCGCCCGTGAGCGCGGGGGCACCCTCATCACCGTCGACGCGAATCTCGCGAAGGTCGCGGAGGCGCTCCGGGTTCCCGTTGCCCAGATCAACGCGCTCGCCTCGAAGTTCCGGGTGCCGTACGCGGCCGGAGACGAGATCTCCGTGCGCCTGGTGAAGGAAGGTCGCGAGCACGGCCAGGGCGTCGGCTACCTGGACGACGGCACGATGGTCGTCGTCGAGAAGGCGACCGATCAGATCGGCACGCAGGTCGATGTCAGGGTCACGAACGTGATCCAGACGACCACCGGTCGCATGGTGTTCGCCGCCCTCGCCGAAGTCGACGCGTAGACCGGCTCGGTCCGATTCCCGCATCCCCTGCTCCACCGGCGTCTGCCATGCTTCCCGCATGGTGCCGATGCGCGCAGTCGCGGTGATCGTCGCGGGCGGATCGGGAACGCGGCTCGGCGGTGACGAACCCAAGGCCCTCCACACGATCGGTGGACGACCGTTGGTGGTGGTCGCGGTCGAACAGGCGGTTGCCTCTCCTTCGATCGCCGGCGTCGTCGTCGCGGCCCCGCCGGGGTTCGAGGAGCGGTTTCGCCAAGTGCTCGCCCCTGTCGCTGGATCGAGCGTCGTCGTCACGGGCGGCGAGACCCGTCAACGGTCCGTCGTGGCGGGACTGAGCGCCGTCGAGCCGCACGTCGACGTCGTCGTGGTGCACGACGCTGCTCGTCCGTTCGCGTCGGCTGAGCTGTTCACGGCGGTCATCGATGCCGTGGCGGCGGGCGCGGACGCCGCGGTGCCGGTGCTCCCGCTCGTCGACACCGTGAAGCGCGTTCGTGGCGGTTCGATCATCGGGACGGAACCCCGCGACGAGCTGGCACTCGCGCAGACACCGCAAGCGTGTCGGATCCAGCTCTTGCGGGATGGGCTCGCGAAGGCCGAGGAGTCGGGGCTCGATTTCACCGACGACGCCGGTCTGCTCGAGTGGATGGGCATCACGGTTCGGACGGTGGCCGGCGAACATGGGAACTTCAAGATCACGACGGCCCTGGACCTCGCCCGAGCCGATCGGATCCTGGGAGCGGGGCATGACTGAGCTTCGCGCGGGTCTCGGGTTCGACGTGCATGCTCGAGACGCTTCCCGCGAGCTCTGGCTCGGGGGCGTGCGGTTCGAAGGCGAGGCCGGCCTCGCCGGGCACTCCGACGGGGACGCGGTCTGTCACGCGATCGCCGACGCCCTCCTCGGGGCCGCGGCCATGGGCGACGTCGGCGACCACTTCCCGGACACCGACCCCGCCATCGAAGGGATCGGCGGACTCGAGCTCCTGGCGCGGACCGTGGCGTTGCTCGTCGATGCCGGCCACGCGCCCGGGTCGTGCGACGTGACCGTCCTGTGCGATCGCCCCGCGATCGCCCCGCGCCGCCATGAGATGCGGGGTGCACTCGCACAGGTCTTGGACATCCCGCTGGAACGCGTGTCGGTCAAAGCGACCCGGCCGGAGGGCTTGGCGCTCTCGGGTGATGGCGTCGGCTGCCTCGCGCTCGCGACGCTGCGATGACGGATCCGGCCGCCGTCGGGGGAAGACGCGCGGTCGTCGAAGCCATCCGCGCCGGGCGCGTGTCGGACGTGCTCGTGGGCCCGGGCGTCCGTGAGACCCAGGGGTTGCGTGCCGTCGCCGACGCGGCGGCCGCCGCCGGGATCGACGTGCACGAGACGGACCGCTCCGAGCTCGATCGCTTGGCGCCCGATCATCAGGGCGTCGTCGCGCGACTGCGCGACGACGCCGAGCGCCCGCGCGAGCTGGGGGAGCGCGATCTCGGAACGTTCCCGTTCACGGATGAGGCGCTCGTCGTCGTCCTCGACGGCATCACGGATCCGCAGAACTTCGGCGCCGCCGCGCGTTCGGCCGAGGCCGCCGGCGCGTCGGTGCTCGTCACGAGAACCCGCCGCGCGGCCGACGTGACGCCGGCGGCGGTCCGCGCGTCGGCGGGAGCGTTGCTGCACGTCACGCTCGCGCGCGTGGCAAACATCCCGCGCGCGCTGGGCAGGCTGCAGGACGTGGGTTTCACCGTCGTCGGCCTCGATGGCGACGCACCGGCATCGATCTTCGACGAGCCGTGTCCGGACGGGCGTGTCGCGCTCGTGGTCGGGAGCGAAGGAGAGGGCATGTCGCGGTTGGTGCGCGAGCGGTGCGACGTGCTGGTGGCCCTGCCGATGCGAGGACGTGTGGGCTCACTGAACGCCTCCGCCTCACTCGCCGCCGCGCTGTACGGGTACGTGCTGCCTTCGAGGCGACCATGAGGACCGATATCCTCGAGTGATGGAGCCGCTCCCTCCCCCGCCCCCGCCACGTCCCGATACGTCCTGGCCGGCCCAAGGGCCCGTTCCGGCGCCGCTCGCGGGGCGGCCGCAGCCGGTGACCGCCGCCGGAACGATCATCATCGTCCTGGGGGTGTTGCAGGCGCTCGCCGGCGTCGTGTTGCTGGTCGTGCCGCCCGCGGATCTCGGGCGGATCGCCTCGATGGGCGACCTGAACATCGAACGCGTCGTGACGGCGGCAGCGCTCTTCGTCCTCGTCGTGGGGTGTCTCGAGGTCCTCGCCGGGATCTTGGTGCTGCGTCTCTCGGACGGGGGGCGGCATCTCGCGATCGTCCTCGCGTTGATCGGACTCCTCGGCGGGATCGGAAGCCTTTCCGGCGGAAGCGTTCTGGGTGTGCTGACACTCGGGCTGTATGCCTTCGTCATCTTCGTGCTCTTCACCCAGAGTGCGGCGTTCCGCGGTACACGGCGGGGGTAGACTCGCTTCGACTTGCCGGCGTGGCGCAGCCCGGAAGCGCAAGCGACTTGTAATCGCTAGGTCGTCGGTTCGAATCCGACCGCCGGCTCTGGAACGTTGGGACGGCCGAGATGCATCACCGAGAGCTCAGGCCACCACGCGGAGCTCCCGCAGCCCTCGGATGATGTAGTTCGGCTTCCAGCTCGGTTCCTCGACGAGCTGCAGCGTCGGCAGTCGGCGCAGGATCGTGGCGAACGACGTCTCGAGCTCCAGACGTGCGAGCGGCGCCCCCAGGCAGAAATGGACGCCGGCGCCGAACGAGACGTGCGGGTTGGGTTCCCGGGCGATGTCGAGATCGTCGGGATGGTCGAACACGGCCGGGTCGCGGTTCGCCGACCCGAACAACAGCCCGAGCTCAGCTCCCTTCGGCACCATCGTGCCGCAGACCTCCGAGTCTTCCAGCACCCATCGCTCGAACATCTGCAGTGGCGTGTCCCAACGCATCATCTCCTCGATCGCCCGCGGCACCAGCCTGACGTTCCGGCGGAGTCGGGCCAGCTGGTCGGCGTTGCGGAACAACGACCACCACCCGTTGCCGGTCACGTTCACGGTGGCTTCGTGGCCCGCGTTCAGCAGCAGGACGCATGTCCCGATCAGCTCGTCCTCCGTCAGTCGTTCGTCGTCGTCGACGACCTGTGCGAGCGCGCTGATGAGATCGTCCCGGGGATCCGCGCGGCGCCTCCGCGAGAGCGTCCGCAGGTAGTCCGAGAACTCGACACAGGCGCGCACGGCGGTTCTGGCCGTCTCCTCGGACGGGTGCAGCTCGTACATCCCGCAGATGTCGGCCGACCAAGGGCGGAGCGATCCGCGGTCCTCCGGCGGGACCCCGAGAAGTTCGGCGATCACGGCCACCGGTAGCGGTTCGGCGAGCGCCGAGAGCAGGTCGAACTCGCCCGCGCCCGCGATGTCGTCCACCAGCCCGTCCATCATGAGCCGGATCCGCTCGCGCATGCCTTCCACCATCCGAGGCGTGAACGCTTTCGAGACGAGGGATCGCACGCGTGTGTGGTCGGGAGGCTCCATGTCGAGGATGCCGCTGCGGATCAGGTGCCAGAACGGCCCGTGCCAGTCGGGCTCCTCCGGACGACCCATCTCGGCGTGTGTCGTGACGTGATGATACGTACGGCCGAACCGCCGGTCGCGAAGCAGAGCGTTGACATCCGCGAACCGTGACACGAGCCAGTGGTCGGTGGGTGCGTGATACCAGATGGGCGCCCGCTCGCGCATCTCGGCGTAGATGGGGTACGGGTCGGCGATGAAGCTGAGGTCGTCAGGCGCGAACGCGAACTCCACGCGCACCACCGTACCGTCGCGCGGCCCGGACGGGCCAGCCCGCTAGCCGCCGGGCAGGAAGACGTGGAACGAGGAACCGCCGCCATCGCGCTCCTCGAGCCACGCGCGACCACCGTGGAGCTCGGCGAAGCGTCGCACGAGCGACAGCCCCACGCCGACCCCAGGGGAATGCACCGACGACGACCCCGGCGCCTGCCGGAACGGCTCGAACACCGCTTCGTGCAGCTCGGGTGGGATGCCGCGGCCCTCGTCCTCGACCACGAGCATCACGCCGCCGTCCTGGCCGAACCCGCGGACCCAGATCCGCGTGCCGTCGGGCGTGTGACGGATCGCGTTCGAAAGAAGGTTCTCCAAGATCCGTTCGACCTTGGCGGCGTCGACGGACGCGGTCATCGACTCGACCTCGACCTCGATGTCGCGGCCACCCGGGTTCTCGGTGCCGTCGACGCTGCGGTGCACCAGCTCCGCTAGATCGGTCGGCCGCCGTTGCGGGCTCACGATCCCGCGCTGCAATCGATCGAGGTCGAGGAGATCCGAGAGCAACCGTTCGAGCTTGCGCGCGTTCGCCGCGATCCGGCTGACCAGGTCGAGCGCGTCCTCCTGTGGCAGCTTCAGCTCGGTCTGCTCGAGCGTGAGCGCGGATCCCAGGATCGAGGTCAATGGCGTCCGGAGGTCGTGCGAGACGGCCTCGAGGAACGTGTTCTTCATCTCGTCGAGCGCGCGGAGCCGCTGCGCTGCTTCGCGCTCCCGCCGGAAGGCTTCGGAGTACTTGCGCTCGCTCCGACGGAGCGCCTGCTCGGCGCGCTTGCGCTCGGTGATGTCGATCATCAGGCCACGGAGCTGTCGCGGTCCCTGCGCTCCGCGCACCACGTGCACCATGTCGCGGATCCAGATCGTTCGGCCGTCCGGTGCGGACACCCGGTACTCCAGGCTCTGGTCCTGACCCGCATCCGCGGCGATCCTAGCCGCGGCGATCGCGCCATCTCGATCCTCGGCGATCGCGTGATCGCCCCATCGGCGGCCGTCGGCGATCCACTCCTGCTCGTGCGCCCCCAGGAGCTGATCGGCGCGACCTCCGATGAAGGAGAGTCTGAGCGTCGCCGCGTCCGCTTCCCAGTAGACCGCGTCCAGGCTCGCCACCAGCTCGTGGAACCGCTCCAGCTCCGAGAGACGCCGTGCGTTCCCGAGGGCGAGCGACGTGATGTCGGCGATCCCCCGAGCCAGCCGAAGATCCTGGTCGGTGAACCGCGAGTCGACGTCCTTCGCGCCCATGACGAGCGCGCCGAAGCCGTCGGGCTCCCAATGCAGTGGAGCGACAAGCACCTCGCGGAGCTCGCCGAACAGCCAGGGCTCGCGCGGCACCTGTTCGACGACCTCTCGCGGGACCACGTAGGGCTCGGACTTGCTCGCCAGGAAGGTCTTCGCGACGTCCGAGGGGACGACGGAGTACCCGGCACCCGGTTCGGCCGACTCGTCGCCGGCAGCCAGGCGCAGCAGATGGAAGTCCCCCGTCTCCTCGTCGCGCAGGTAGGCCGAGAGGCCCGATGCGGCGACCAGATGGGGAACCGTGTCGATCGCCTCCCGCAAGATGTCTTCGACCGAATGGAGCTGCGTCAGCGTCTGCGAGAGCCGCAGGAGGGACGTCGATGTCTCCGCCGCCTCGCGTTCGGCCTGGAACAGCTTCGCGTTCTGCAGCGCGACCGCGGCGTGGGATGCGAGGACCTCGAGGAGCCGCTGGTCCTCCTCGTCGAACTTCCCGTAGCCGAGCATCGAAAGCGTGATGACACCCAGCAACTTGTCGCCGACGGCCATGGGGACGGCGAGCATCGACTCCAGGACGTCGTCGGTTCCGGGGATCTGGACCGCGAAGTCGACCTCGCGAGCATCCGGGGTGATGAGCGATCCACGGCTCTCCGCCACGTAACCGGTGATGCCCTCGCCGACCTCCGTGATCAGGGATTCGACGGTGTCCTTCTCGTAGTCGGAGAACATCTCGCCGCGGAACGAGACTGGGTACAACGTCCGGCCGTCCGGCTGGAGCAGGTAGACACGACAGCTGTGGTAGTCGACGATCGTGCGGAGCTCCGCGGTGATGGCCGAGCTGATCTCGTACGCATCACCCAGGGAGTTGAGCTTGGCGGCGAGGCTGTGGAGCATGTTGAGCTGCGCCACCGACCGGAAGCGATCGGCTGGGTCGCGAGGTTCCTGATGGACCTCCGCGGTCACATCGTCACCGGTCGTCACCACGTCAGGATCCTCTCACGGTCGATGTTCGGGTCTCCCCTTCCATTTCGGCTCGTTCCCCCCGGGTGCTTGAACCGCGGGTGACGGTTGCTAGCCTCGCACCCGTGAGCCGTTCGTCCACCGAGGGGAAGGCGGGGGAGGTCGCGGCGCTCGATCAGCGCGACCGTGAGCTCCTCGATTTCGAGCGTGAGGCTTGGAAGCTGCGGATGTCCAAGGAACGCGCGATCCGGGAGCGCTTCGGCTTTTCTGCCGCGCGCTACCACCAGTTGCTGAACCGCGCCATCGACCGGCCGGAGGCGATCGTGTACGACCCCATGCTCGTTCGCAGGCTCCGCCGCATCCGAGACGCCAGGCGGCGCAAGCGGACCGCCGGTCGGCTCGGGATACCGCTGTAGCCGGCCGCTCCAACCAAGGCCTGGGGTAGGATTGGCCGCGTGAACCTGGGAACCGCACGGATCCTGATCATCTTGGCACTCGCCGCGGGCGGGATCGCCGTCCTCGCGAACGGCTTCGGGAGCGCCGCTGTCGTGACCCCGCCCGCCGATGTGGGCGGCGGCGATACCACCAGTCCGTCCTCTTCGCCGAGCAGCTCGCCCTCCCCGCCCCCCAAGGAAACGCCGCCCCCGGTGATCGAGGGCGTGCAGGTCGCGGTCTTCAACGGCACCAACGAGGTCGGGCTCGCATCCCAGGTGCAGCAGCTCTTGGAGGCCGACGGCTACGTGGCGGCACAGCAAGCGGCCGACGCGGACACCAAACCGGTCCCGAAGACCATCGTCTACTTCCGCGGCGGGACGGACGCGGCGCAGAACCGTTCCAACGCGAGGTATATCGCGGACACGTACTTCGACGCTGCGCGGGTGGCACTCCTGGACCCCGAACTGGCGGTCGACATCGTCGACAGCGCGCAGGCGATCATCATCGTCGGGGTCGACTACGCGGGAGCGGACACCGGCGGAGGCTAGCGCCACGACGGCGACTCGTCCCGCAGCTTCCTGAGCACGGCGTTCCGGCGCTCTTCCCGTTGCTCGGGGGTCATCTCGATCAGCTGCGTCAAGGCGGCGGAGAGCGCTGCCGGGGAGAACGGCTTGGTCATGTACTCGGAAGCACCTTGCTCCCAGCAGCGAACCCGGTCCTCCCGCTGCGCCTTCGCCGTGAGCACCAAGACCGGGATGTCTCGTGTTCGTTCGTCGTCGATCAAGCGTGAGAGGACGCCGTAGCCGTCCATCAACGGCAGCATCAGGTCCAAGACGATGGCGTCGGGCGCGTCGGCGATGGCCAGAGCGAGCCCCTGCTCGCCGTCAGGGGCCTCCGAGACGTGGTGGCCGGCGTGCTGAAGGTTCACCCTGCATAGCAGGAGCACATCCGGTTCGTCGTCGACGACGAGGATCCGGGCCATGGTCTTGTCACCGCTCCTTCCCCGGACGCGGGTTGATAGGTCATTGCATGGGAGTTGTCGGCCGATACGAGGTGGGTATGGATACCCGGAACCGGGGAGTTGCGCGGAGCGGCATCTCCGCAGGTGAGCGCGTTGACGCAGCCCCATACCCACCCTAGGCTGCTTCGAAGGGGGCGAACGTCGTGTTGAAGGTCTCTCAGAAGCTGGAATACGCGATGCGGGCGATGATCGAGCTCGCGAATCGCCGGGTTGAGGCGACGCTGGTTCCGGCTCGGGAGATCGCGGAACGCCAGCAGATCCCCCTGCGGTTCTTGGAACAGCAACTCGGAGCACTCTCGAAGGCCGGGCTCGTCGAGAGCTTCCGAGGCGCCGGAGGGGGGTGCCGGATCGCGCGAGACCCCGCCGAGATCACCATCGCCCAGATCGCCGACGCCATCGAGGGCCAGATCTTCCCGATGTTCTGCTTGGAGCCCTCAGACCACACGTGCTTCCAAGACTCGCAGTGCGGGCTGCAGGGGTTCTGGGCGGACGTGGCGCGCGCGGCGCAGAAGGTCTTCGATGAGACGACGGTGGCGGACCTGTCGGCCCGCCACCAACGCATGAGCCCGGGGCCTGTGGTGATCGCCCCGGAGACGCTGTTGTCCCGTTCCCGCTGACTAGGTATCGCCTGGTCAGACTGGGTTATTGCCCCGCTTCGGCCTTGCTCAAGATGCGCGTGAGCTTCGTGCCGCACACCGGGCAGGCGCCCTGTGCGGCGGGGCGGCCGTTCTTCAGGGTGACGATCTGCCCCTCGAACGTCCGCTTCTCACGGCACTTCATGCAGTAGCCCTCGTATTGCGCCACCGCCTGCCTCCTTCCAGATTACGCTTCGAGGCCGCCTCAGACGGCGGCCTCACACACGATGGTGAGGCTCTCGGAGCCGTGTTGCAAGTACTCACGGCTGCTCACGGCGCCGAGGTCGGTTCGCGGGTTGGCGTCGTTCCTGCGTACGATGCTGACCGTCTGCGACCAAGAGGGGTGCGACACACGTGAGCGACAGCGAGCAGAACATCGAGGCGCTGCTCTCGGAGAAGCGCGTATTCGAGCCATCCGAGGCCTTCGTGGAGCGTGCGCTCATCACCGATCGCTCCACCTACGAACGGGGGGCCGCCGATCCGGAGGGCTTCTGGGCCGAGCAGGCGGAGCGGATCTCGTGGTTCCGCCGCTGGGACCGAGTGATGGAGTGGAACGCCCCGTGGGTCAAATGGTTCACGGGCGGAACGCTGAACGCCTCGTACAACTGCCTCGACCGCCACGTCGAGGCAGGCGGGGGCGACAAGGTCGCGTATCACTGGGAAGGCGAGCCCGGCGACACGCGGACGATCACGTATCGGGACCTGTACGAGGAGACGTGCCGGTTCGCGAACGCACTGAAGGGATTGGGCGTCGGGCGAGGCGATCGGGTCGCGATCTACCTCGGCATGGTGCCGGAGCTTCCGGTCGCGATGCTCGCGTGCGCGCGCATCGGGGCCCCGCACTCGGTGGTGTTCGGCGGGTTCTCGGCCGAGGCGCTGAAGGATCGCATCAACGACGCGGAGGCCACGGTCCTGATCACTGCCGACGGTGGATACCGGCGCGGACAGGTCGTGCCGCTCAAGGAGAGCGCCGACGCGGCGTTGAAGGAGTGCCCGACGATCAAGCACGTCGTGACGGTTCGGCGAACGGGCGGCGAGCATACGTTCACGCCGGGACGCGACCATTGGTATCACGAGCTGATCGCCGACCAACCCGCTGAGTGCCCGCCGGAGGAGATGGACGCCGAGGACTTCCTCTACCTGCTCTACACGAGCGGCACCACAGGGAAGCCGAAAGGCATCGCGCACACGACGGGCGGCTACATGACGCAGGTGGCGGCGACGCACCGCATGATCTTCGACCTCCACGAGGACGACGTGTATTGGTGCGCGGCGGACATCGGCTGGGTGACCGGCCACTCATACATCGTCTATGGCCCGCTCGCGAACCACACAACCAGCATCATCTACGAGGGCGCGCCCGACTGGCCCGACAAGGACCGACTCTGGTCGATCGCGGAGACGTACAAGGCGACGATCCTCTACACGGCGCCCACGGCCATCCGCGCGTTCATGCGATGGGGAACGCAGTTCCCCGAGAAGCACGACCTGTCGTCGTTCCGGCTGCTCGGCTCGGTAGGAGAGCCGATCAATCCCGAAGCCTGGGTCTGGTACTGGAAGTTCATCGGCGGTGAGCATTGCCCGGTCGTCGACACGTGGTGGCAGACGGAGACGGGCGCGATCTTGATCACACCGCTGCCGGGCGTCACGACGCTGAAACCCGGCTCTGCGACGAACCCGTTCCCCGGCATCGAGGCCGACGTCTTCGACGATGCCGGGAACTCCGTGCCGCGCGGCGGTGGCGGTTACCTGGTGCTGAAACATCCGTGGCCTGCGATCGCGCGGACCATCTGGGGAGACCCCGATCGCTACGTCAACACGTACTTCAGCAAGTACGGGCCAGAGATCTACGTCGCCGGCGACGGCGCCAAACGCGACGAGGATGGCTACTACTGGCTGTTGGGCCGGATCGACGATGTCATGAACGTTGCGGGGCATCGACTCTCGACGTATGAGATCGAGAGCGCGCTGGTCGACGACCCGAAGGTTGCGGAGGCGGCGGTGGTGTCGAGGCCTGACGATCTCGTCGGCGAGGCCATCGTGGCGTTCGTGACGCTGAAGTCGGAGTTCGTCGGGGACGACGCGATGGCCGAGGAGCTCCGCGATCACGTCGCCCAGATGATCGGGAAGATCGCACGTCCGCACGGGATCATCTTCACGACCGACCTGCCGAAGACGCGTTCCGGGAAGATCATGCGACGACTGCTACGCGACGTCGCCCGTGGTCGCCCGCTCGGCGACGTCACCACGCTTGCCAACGCGGAGATCGTGGAGCAGATCAACGACATGGTGGTGTCGGGCGCCGGCGAGGAGTAGGCACCGCGGCCGACGGTCAGACATGCCGGCCGAAGAAGTCGAGGATCAGCTGCATGTGGTGGACCTGCTGATCGACAGCGTTCGCGTGGTGCCCTTGGGGGTACAGGTGGACGTCGACCGGCACGCCGCGTGACCGTAGGGCGTCCGCCCAAGGCGTGATGCCCTCGATGGGGCACTGCGGGTCTTCTTCTCCGGCGATGATCAAGACCGGAGCGATCACGCGATCGACGTACGTCATCGGGTTGCGTTCGCGATAGAGCCCTGGAACCTCGTCCGGCGTTCCGCCGTACAGTGCGACGTCATACGCTTGGATCTCGGGCATGCACGCGTAGTGCGCGGCCACGAAGTCGCCGGAGGGGATCCCCGCGAACACCGCCTTCCACCGTTCCGGGTGCAGCCCGGCGTTGAGGCATGCCAGGCAACCGCCCCATGACCATCCGGAGAACGCCACGCGGTCGGGGTCGGTGATACCCGCGTCGATCAGCGCGTCGAGGCCGGCGATCACATCCTCCGATTCCGGGAACCACGGGTCGCCGACGAGCGCTCGACGGAACGCGATGCCATAGCCTGTCGATCCACGGTAGTTGACCAGCGCCACCGCGTAGCCAGCATCCAAGAACGCCTGCGCCTCGACATCGAAGGCATCCCGCTCGTGCCATTCGGGCCCGCCGTGCACGCTCATGACGGTCGGGTGCGGTCCTTCTCCGGGCGGCGTCGCCACGATTGCTTGGATGCGTTGTCCGTGCGGGTTTTCGAACCAGAACGAGCGGTAGGCGGTGCCAGCAGGCGCGGGCTCGCCGATGGGCGCCAAGACCACGTCTCCCACGTCGCTCACGATCCGAGGCGGATGGACGCTGTCGCTCGTCTCGAACCACACCCGGCCGTCGGGACGCACGCCGGCCGCGCTGATCTCGCCCTTCGGGGCGGCCACGAACGCCGTCCGGCCGCTGTCGAGGTCCAGCCGGTGGAGCTCGAACGATCCCTCGAACTCGTGGCGCACGAGGATCGCGGAGCCGTCGGGCCACCACCCCACTGGGATCGCCGCACCGAGGAGATCCACGACCAGATCCCTCCGCT
The DNA here is from genome assembly GCA_038211015.1 of Actinomycetota bacterium. GTDB lineage: Bacteria > Actinomycetota > UBA4738 > UBA4738 > HRBIN12 > JBBQVZ01. Next base: position 19,931 of record JBBQVZ010000056.1, read on the forward strand.
CACCGGTCCTCGGCGTCCAGATCGCCGGTCGTTCCCATGCACCGAGCTCCGACGTGAACAGGAGCCGGTCGTCGCCTGGTCGTGAGGCCCACGCCGTGGGGTCCAGGTTCGACCCGGCGTCGACGAGCGTGGCGACCACGGTCCCGTCGGCCGCGTCGAGGACCATCAGGGCCTGATGGATGATGTCGCCGCTCTCGGCGTGGCGTAGGCAGATGAGCTGGCCGTCGGCCGAGATCCCGCCCGATCCCGGGGGATCCAACCTCCCGACACCCAGCGGTCTCCGGCCCGTCCGGACGGTCCGGGGAGCCGATCCCGCCTCAGCCACGATCGCGATGTACTCCTCCTCGGTCACGATCCCTATCGTCACCGCGTCCCCCGCGAACGAGATGCCGGCCGACCAGCCGCGGGGAGCGCCCGGCACCAACGGCTTGGGCGTTCCGCCTCCGAACGGCACCGCCACCCATCGCCCTCGCTGGTCGCCGGTGTCGTCTTGCCACCACACGACGCGTCCGTCGGGCGCCACCAGCACGGCTTCGACGCCCACCGGCTCGTCCGAAACCTGTCGGCGCTCTCCGGTCGCCAGATCGGTCGTCCACGCCTGCCAGGAGCCGCTCTCGTTCGAGACGAACGCGAGATGGTCTGCAGCGCCGTCGCTCCAGGACGGGAAGCCGATCTGTACGGCCGTGAACCGTCGTTCCCAAGCGGGTGGATCGGCCATGCGCATGATGATGTCACGGGATCGTTCCGCCTTGTCAGCCGGGAGACCCGCCCCCTAGAATCGTTAGCACTCGGAGTCGCCGAGTGCTAGCAGTCGACAACGCAGGCTGAGAACCCGGACCGAAGAAGCCGGAGGAGGAGGAAGGGATGGCCGCGAAGATCATCTCGTTCGACGAAGAGGCACGGCGGGCCCTGGAACGTGGCATGGACCAGCTCGCCAACGCCGTCAAGATCACGCTCGGCCCCAGGGGCCGCA
>JBBQVZ010000057.1:0-20898 GCA_038211015.1 Actinomycetota bacterium
TGGTGTCGTAGATGCCGAACAGCGTCGTCATCTCACCGCCCGGCGAGTTGATGTAGAGGTGGATGTCTTTGTCGGGATCCTCGCTTTCTAGATGGAGCAACTGGGCCATGATGAGGTTCCCGACCTGGTCATCGATGGGCGAGCCGAGGAACACGATCCGATCCTTCAGCAGGCGGGAGTAGATGTCGAACGAACGCTCGCCGCGACTGGTCTGCTCCACGACGACGGGGACGAGGTAATCCTTCATCCGGTCATCCATCTTCCTCCGGTGATTCGGAAGGTGAAGTGGAGTCTTCCGCTTCGGCGGGTGAATTCCTCGTCTTGATCCATGCCACTCTCGGTCTAGAGATCGGCGTTTCTTGATCCCTCACACACCAGTATGCGCCTTCCCGACCGCTGCTTGCTCGCCACGTCCCAGTAGGGATAGAGCCCAGGGAGCGGGGGTCAGCTCCTTCGGACGCTGCGTCGGCTCGTCGAGTCCGCGTAGCCGCGGCGACGCCACTGGCGGTCGCCCAGATCAGGGAACAGGGTGACGCCGTCGAGCATCCCGAAGCAGCTGTGTGCTGCAGATCCGGTGACGAAGAGGAAGATCGCATGGAGGTCACGCTCGTCCTCGAGAGAGGACAGAGAAACGCAACCGAGGAATGCGATGCCGACACCACGTGGCAGACGGAAACGCGGAGCCGGCGATCACGGCGAGAGTAGTACGCTGGTGATATCGGGCGGACGCCCGAGGTGCACAACGACCGACCCGTGAGACCTTTCGGATCACTCGCCTCTCGCCCTAACGCTCCTGGTCGTATGAACCGGAGAAGGGAGTCCGTCGTGGCAAGATCCGATGCAAGGAATGGGCCCGTGTTCGGCCGACCCGACCGTGGGAAGGAAGCTTTGGCGCGAGCCTCGAGCGGGAGACTGTGCGACCGAGCTGGCTGCACGACGGTCCTGTCCACGTACAACGCATCGACGACCTGCTGGCTGCACACCCGCCCGGACGATCGACACCCGCTCGTTCCCGAGTAATGCGACGCGGGACGGCGAGCCGGTATGCGGGAGTGCCGGGCTTCGTCATCGCCATCTATCCGCCGGCGACACCAGCGGTGAACACGTGCACTCCGAGGTGACCGCTTCGAGAAGCCGCTGGAGGGGGTTGGTCGAGTGCAACCTCCGGCGGTCCATGATGCGAGGCGGAACCGCCGTCAATGTCACCTGAGGAGGGATGACGATGGTGGAAGCCTACGTACTCATCCAGGCAGAAGTCGGGATGGCCGAGCAGGTGTGGGGAGACGTCGGCAAGATCGGAGGCGTGCGGTCGGCCAACGTGGTCACCGGACCCTACGACGTGATCGCCCGGGTAGAGTCCGCGAACATCGACGAGCTCGGGAAACTCGTGGTCACAACGATCCAGGGGGTCAAGGGCGTCACCCGGACCCTAACCTGCCCGGTCGTTCGCCTCTGACCCTCAAGGGCACGTTTTCTCTGATCCATCACGCCGCCACCGATTCGTATTCGTGGATCAGGCTGCCGAGGACATCGATCCGGCGAACGCGTGGCGCGTGGGGTGAGATCGGCCGCTCGGACGCTCCGGCTGGAGTTCGAAGATCCAGACCTCGGTGGGGGCGTTGGGCGTTGTAGTGTTCCGCGTAGCGCCGAAGGATTTGGTCCAGGTGTCGTCTGCCGAGCACGAGCGTGAGATTCAAGACCTCGTGGCGAACGGTGCGAACGAACCGCTCAGCAAACGCATTGGCCTTGGGAGCCCGAACGGGGGTCTTGATCACCCGGGCACCCTCGGAGATGAACACCTCATCGAAGGCCCGCGTGTACTTGGAGTCTCGATCCCGGATCAGGAACGTCACCCCTTCGAGTTCACCATCCATCGAGAGGTTCCTCGCCTGTTGCGCGACGAACTGCCCTGAAGGGCTGCGTGTCGATGACGTCATGTGCAGCCTTCGAGATCCGACTTCGATGAAGAAGAGCACGTAGAGCGTGCGCAAGAAGACGGTCTCGACGCTGAAGAAGTCACACGCCCAGGTCCCCTCGGCCTGAGCACGCAGGAACTCGCTCCAGCTCGCGCCGTCTCGCCGCGGTGCGGGCTCAAGTCCCGCGGCCCGAAGGACCTTCTTCACCGTGGTCGCAGCCACGCTCATCCCGAGCTTTCGGCACTCCCCCTTGATCCGCATGTAGCCCCATCGTGGGTTCTCCCTTCCCACGCGGCAGATGAGCGCCGCGAGTGCCGGGTCGATGGGCGGCCGGCCGACGCGTTTCTGCTTGTACGTCCATTTCCGCCGCACGAGTTCTCGGTGCCAACGCAGCAGGGTGGAAGGCGCCACGATGAAGGATCCCCAGCGATGCCTCGGCACCACGCGCGAGCAGGCGGCGAGGAAGGCCTTGTCGATCCGGCGGAGCTTCGGTCGTCCGACCTCGCGGGAGAGCACCTTCACCTGGTGCCGAAGGACGACGACCTCAATCTCAAGTTCACGATCCGCACCAGGACGACCGGACCCGATCACGCGGCGGAGCAACGCGTAGAGGAGAGCGAACAGCATGACCGCGCGATGCTACATCGGCGCTGGTGAGGGCGACGAGTCAGAGAAAACGTACCCTTCAGGCAAAAAATACGAGGAGCAGCCGTTACATGTGGCGCTCGGAGGGGTCGAGCGCAAGGAAATGAGCTGGATCCCCTCGGAATCGCTCCATGCAGCTCGCCGAACAGAAGTAGTACACGGTGCCGCCGTGTTCCCACGCGGCCGCAGCCGTCTCAGGCTCCACCGCCATGCCACACACCGGATCGGTCATCGCCGCCCTTCGGAAAAGGGCGCTCTGTTGGTTGAGGATACCCCTAGGGGGTATAGGTGTCAACACCTCAGTACCGCCCGAGTCATTACCGCCCGAGCAGCTGGCGACGTCGCTCGAATGCGCGCCGGAGCTTCCGTTCGGACGGCCTCCCGTAGGAAAACGGTTCGCCGCCGATCAGGATGCCCGGCGGAAACATGACGCCACTACGAACGGCGATCTCTCGAGCTTTCAGGGTCTCGAGATCAAGGATGGTGGTCACGAACCCATACTCGGCCGACAAACGAGCGAGGATCCCCTCGGCGTCATGGCAGTAGGCGCAATCTGCCTGGGTGAGCAACAGAACCTCGACCGATCTACCCTCCATCGAGCCCTCGCTCGATGTCGGCGACGAGCGCATCGACCGGCAGATACATCGTGAAGTCGGGCGCACCGCCGTAGTCGGCCCGCCAAAGGATCTTGCCGTCCGGACCGACCAGGATGAAGGAGTGTCCGTCGCGGCTGTCGCCCATCATCCCGAAGCTGTTCGCGCTATAGCTCCGAGAGACCGCAAGGTCGGGGTCTGAGAGGACCGGTTCCGTGATCCCCTCGTCCGCCACCTTCTGCCGGATCTGGTCGATCGGGTCGGTCGTGATCGACACGACCTGGTCAATACCGATGGCGGTGAAACGGTCGAACTGCTTCTGGATGTCGACCAGCTGGTCCCAACACGGCTGGCACGTGAGGCCCTCCTGGAAATACAGGAGCACGGTCTTTCCTTGCATCGACGCGAGGTCGAACGTGCCCCCTACCGACGACCGGAGCAGGATGTCCGGCGCCGCGAGCCCCGGTCCCGGTTGGCCGACTTGGGAGTTGTATCGGCCGTCGGCTGGGGATGAAGGGCGGTTCAAGAGATAGAGGGCTCCCAGGGCAACGATGGCGATGCCCACGCCGAGGAGCGCCCACGTTCCCCCGGCCGGGCGCCTCGCTGGCGCGCGGCCTCGTCCCCTGGATGCCGTCTTCTTCACCTGGGCGCGTTTGGTGCTCTTATTGCTCATCAGCATTCTCCCTTCGCTCGGATGCTTCCTCGATGGGTTCCACTTGCTCGGGTTGACGGACCTCGCGGAGCGCGCGGCGCACGAGGAGGACGAGCGCGATCACGATCGCGATCCCCGCGGCCCATCCCGGTACCCACGCGAGCGCCCCGACGAGCACGCGCCCATAGTGCTGGAGCCGCGCCGAGAAAGCCGCGGTCCAGCCACTCGGGGAGTGCATCGACGATCTCGCGAACGCGACCCACAGCGTCGCGACACCCATCACCACGAGCAAGAGGCCGCTCGCGAGGCTCGTGCCCGGGATCGTTCGCTTGAAGGGGCCGATCCGCCAGGAGAACGACCTCGGATGGAACAGACGGCTCGACCCCCAGTCGCGGCGCTCCCACAGGAGCGAGATCGCGAACAGCGGCGCAACCATGCCGAAGACGTACGCGACGCCGAGGCCGAGCGCCACGACGAACGACGACGCCACCCCCGACAACGCGATCACGCCGGCGAGGACGGGCGCGCAGCACGAGCTGGCGACACCTGAGAACACGCCGAGCGAGTAGACGCCGACGACGCCGGCGCGCCCTCCGGTGCGCCGGCTCGGCATCGGGAGGTGGATCTGACCTCCGAGGAGCGTGTAGATGCCAAGCCCGAGCATGATCAGGCCCCCGACCGCGAACACCGTCGTGTGCTGAGCGGTCACGAGCCGTCGGAGCGCCTGCGCGCCCAGGGCGATCGGCAGGATCACGGTGGCCACGCCAGCGGCGAAGACGAGCGTCATCGCCACGAGGGCCGCCCGGTTCCGGAACGCGCTCGCGAGGTAAGCCGGGAGCATCACCGACACGCAGCACGGCGCGAACAACGCGATGGCTCCCGCGACGACGGCAGCAACCACCGAACCACCGAAGAACACGGCGTTATCCACCGGCACCTCCCGGTCCGTTCGGATCCACCGGCGGTCGGATCTCGATGGGAGTGTCGAACCCGAAGTAACGGTGATCCATGAAATGGCCCAGCGCCCGCATTTCCGCTCGATGCACGAGCCCGGTTCGGTCGATCCACAAGCGGAACCACACGGGAAGGGTCGGGTCGCCCCCGAAGAAGATCACGACATCGGTCTGAACGCCGTCGATGACCTGGTGACCCACGAGGCGCGCATCGACGAACGGCGTGAACGAGTCCCAGGTGAACGTGGGCACGGTTGGTGCGCCGCCTCGATCGATCTTCCAATTGCCGCCCGGCAGGCTTCGGATGTAGCGCATGTCGCCGATCCAGACCACTCGCGATGCTGTGCCGTCCGCAGCGACGGTGTGACCCTCGTATGCGTTCGGCGACACGAACGCATACGTGCTCCGGACGACACCGAGACCGCTCGTGAGGGTCTCGTCGAGGCGATACGTGTCGAGCGCGCCCATGCGCGCCGTCATCATCGCGAGCCGCGCACCAGCCGATGGGGACGTGAGGCTCGGCACGACGAACCGAGCGGTACCGCCGTGCGTTCCGTCGACCGTCACCTCCATGTGCGCGCCCGCACGAGGGGTCGTGGCGACGCGGCGACACGTCTCACCGCACTGTGCAACGCGGAGCGGTCGGCCGTCGACCGTGACAACGATCTTTCGCGCGGCCGCATCCGTGTCGCTCCCCAGCCCGTGAACGTAGACGAGCGTCTCGTTCGACGATGGCCGGATCGTGAGCCCGACCAGGAACTCGCCCGCCTGGGCGCCCATGGTGAGGTCGCCGGAGATCGGCAGCGCGGAGGCCGAAGCGACGGTGGGGATCGCCTCGGCCGCCTCGGCCTCACTCAGTCGGGCTGGGGGCAGCGGGTACGCGGCCAAGAGGGCGGCGGCGAGCACGACCGCGACCGCGATCCCGGACTCGAGTCGCGGCTTGACGAACAACCGTCGCCAGGCGAACACCGACAGCTGCACCATCAGCAGCACCAGCACGGTCTTCACGAGGAGCGCGGCGCCGTATGACGTCGTGACGAGCGAGCGCACGCTTCCGACCTCCTGCAGACCGCGCAGCACACCAGCTACAGCGGTCGCGAGGAATGCCGTCAACGCGACGGGCGTGAACCGGTCGAGGAGCATCCGCCCGGCACCCCCGGTCCAGCCTCCCGGCGGGCGCTGTGGAGCGAGCGCCAGTACGCCCCCGGCCCAGACGGCCGCGGCGCCGACATGGACGGTCTCGACGGCGATCCCCCACCACCGCGGCACGACCGCGGCGGCGTGGCCCGCGGCGGCGAGCGCGATGATGGCGGCCGCGACCGGCACCGCTGTCCATCTCGAGCGCCTTAAGGCGAGCGCCAGCGCGACGAGCTCGATCAGGGGGCGGGCCAGCCGCGCGACACCGGGCAGCCCTGTGGTCAGGTAGGAGACCACCGCACCAGGTGACGGCCCGTGGGCAGCCGCAACCGCCTCTCCGAACACCACGAAGGTGCCACCCACTAGCGCAGCACTGAGCGCCAGGACGGGTCGTGCACGAACCCATGTGAGCGCCGGTTCGCGACGCGAGAGGCGCCCGAGCAACAGCAGACCCGCGGCGAGCAGGAGGGCCACGTCCTCGACCAGACGAGCCAGCGCGATCAGGAGGTCCGCGGTCCGTGGAGACGACGACGTCCCGCCGATCGCGTCGGGGCCCACGGGCACGCCGACCCCGAACGCGAACGACCCCGTGAGCGTGTGGCCATCGAGCAGGCTCACGGTCATCCACTCGACCTCGTACGTACCCAGCGCGTTCGTCGACAGGTTCACGGCGATCTGCTGCGACTCCGTCACCCGCCCGTCGACCGTGGTGCCGTCCGGCGTCGTCACCGACGCTTTCGACAAGCGAACGTTCAGCGGCTCGGTGAACCGCAAGATCACGACCCCGGGTGCCGATCCCAGCTCGCTGGCGGGCTCAGGTGACGAGGACACGATCCCCGCGTGAGCGAACGCGGTGCTCGGAAGCCCGAGCATCGCGGCCAGAGCTAGGAGCGGTACGGCCACGAAGCGGGCCCGTCTCATACCGGCGGCCACCCGCTCTTCGAGAAGAGTCGGAGGATCGGTACGAAGAGACGCACCCACGCGCCGGTGATCATCAACACCCCCATCAACAGGAGTACGGACCCGCCGACGATCTCCACGGCCCGGCCATGCCGCCGTAGCCAGGCGAACGCCCGTCCACCGCTCCCGTAGCCGAGTGCGAGCAGGAGGAACGGGATACCGAGCCCGAGGGAGTACACGAAGAGCAAGGCCGCGCCGCGCCCGATCCCCGGCGACGCCGCAGCACCCGCGAGGATCGCCGCGAGCACCGGTCCGATGCACGGGGTCCACCCCAGCGCGAACGCCACCCCGAGCGGCATCGCGCCTGCCACACCCGTCCTCCCACGCCGAAGGAACGGTCGGCCTTCGCGCATCAGGAAGGGCGCGCGCAGCACGCCGATCGTGACGAGCCCCATCGCGATCACGAATACGCCCGCGACCTTGGTGAGCACGTCGCGGTTCCGAAGGATCGTCCCGCCGAGGGCTGACGCGCCAGCACCCATCACGGTGAACGTCAGCGCGAACCCAGCGATGAACAGGAGCGCCGCCGTGGTGGTTCTCTTCCGCGTCACGACGCCACCCTCGTCCTCCTCCGAGGCCACGCCGCCGATGAACGAGACGTACCCGGGCATCAATGGGAGGCAGCAGGGAGAGGTGAACGACACGACGCCCGCGAGAAGAGCAAGAGCGAACGGCGCGACGGCGCTCACGCCGATGACTTCCTCACGAGTGGATCGAGCGCACCGCGGAGCGAATCCTCGGTCACGTAACCGACGAAGCGGTATCGGATGGTCCCCGCACCGTCGATGATGAACGTCGTCGGCATCCCGAAGAGCTCGTAGCTGAACGCGAGCCGTCCCGGGGGGTCCGAGGCGTTCGGGTACGTGATCCCGAACTCCTTGACGAACGCACGCCCCGCCGGGTCGTTGTCCCGCTCATCGATCCCAAGGAACCGAACGCCTCGATCACGATACGCTTCCCACGTTCGCTGCAGGCCGGGCGCCTCCAATCTGCACGGACCGCACCACGTCGCCCAGAAGTTGAGTACCACGATCGACCCTCGGTAGGACGAGAGAGCGACCGATCCTCCATCGAGCAACGGAAGCGTGAAGTCCGGCGCCGGCGTGGCCTGAACCACGGCTTCAGCCGCGTAGTCGGCGACCGTGGTGCCGGTCACTCCCCCCGTCCTTCGCGCGCGAAACTCCACGACGGCAAGCCCAACGACCAGCAAGACCACGCCGAGGATGATCAGTTGCACTGCCAGCTCACGAGCTTGCTTCTCGTTCACGGCACGGTCGATTCCGGCGCGTTCCCGGTACGACGGAACATCTCTACGAAGCACGACGTCATCGTGGTCGCCTGCTGCGGTGTGATGGTCGGTGGACAACTCCACAGCTTGTTCCAGGCGAGGCGAACGAACGACGTGCTATCGGGCAGGTCGGGGAACGGTGCCACGATCGTCTTCTCCCGGGAGTTCGCGAGCGCTGCCCACCTTGCGGACGAGGCCGATGCGGCTGGATCGACGCCGGGCCTCCCTACTCATGGGCCGCGCTCTTAGACCTGCTCGCGTCGCGTTCGGCGCGGAGTTCAGCGACCTCCGCTCTCAGCTCCGCGATCTCGTCTCTGTGATCGGGTTCGTGGTGACCTCCGAACAGCATCCGTCCGCAGAAGAACACCATCGCGAGGCACACGATGCCAGGTATGTACGCAAGAAATGACTCCAAACCAAGGGTGGCGACCATAGTGTTCCTCTCTTCGCCTTGATCGATGAATCGTCACGCGAGGATCACGCGGGACGAACGGCTGGAATGATCAGGCGAAGCGCGGAGGTCGATCGATGCTTCGAGCGAGCAAGAACGCCCTACGACCTGGCTCGAAGCGCAAGAGCGAAGATGTGCCGAAGATAACGAGCACTAAGAGTCCGGAAAGGATAGCCAGGCAGATCCCCATGGAGGCCGACCCTACTGATTGGCACTCGGGGCAAGGGGCCATGACCATCCCGATCCCGAGGGGAATCGCGAGCAGGAGGATCACGAGGACGAGTGTAAGGATCCCGAGCGTCTTTGCCACAGCAGCGACGCTATCACGCGTCTGGAGTACGTGCTGGCGAGCAGCGTTGAGTAGCCCGCCCGGATCCAGGCTGGAGCGGACCAACGGCGTTGCTCGTCCACAGCAGGTGACAGCTGACCGGCGCGTGCCGGACTCAGTTCCAGCTAGAGGTCCCTTGACCGGAGCACCGATCCTCTTCTCTGCCGCTCTGAGTCGCGAATACATGGGACGGGTAGGTAGACTCGCCGCCAGCTCGCCACCAAAGGGGGAGAACGATGGCGGAGGCGGTAACGCTCGTTTGCGATGTGTGTGGTCGACCTGACGCGCAGTCGGTGACGTTCCGCGTCAACGGAAGGAACCTCGTCAAGGACTTCTGTTCTCGGCACATCTCGGAGCTCGTGAAAGGTGCTCGCGCGCCGAGGCGCGGCCGGAAGCCGGGCAGCTCGACCAAGAAGGCGCCAGCGCGGAAGGCTACGGCGCGGAAGGCTACGGCCCGGAAGGCGACGACCCCGAAGAAGCCGATTCGCAAGAAGTCGGTCGCGCGCAAACGCGTCCCGAAAACCTAGGTGAGCTCTTGGCGCACTGCGCCCGTTCCGTCGAAGAGCAGATCGAACGCCTCGACGGCGTCAGCCTGCTTCGACGGAAGCACGTGGGGTAGGTGTCCAGCGTGATGCCGGTGCTCGCGTGCCCGAGACGCTCTGACACGATTCTCGGGTGCACGCCTGGTAGTCGGACTTCGTGTGCCTGGACAAGTAGGCACGAAGATCCGCCGATCGCTCGGGCGGCACGATCACCACGTGGGCTCCTTTACGGCGGAACCATGCCGCCAACGGGACCCATGCGTTCCTCGTCGGCTCCATCACGACGGTCACCTCCGCCGGCTCGGTCGGAGCTGGTAGAGCCGCCCATAGCTGCTCCAGCTCATCTGCCCGCGTCCTGAAGCGCCGACCCGTGCACAAGAAGTTCCCGCTCTCATCGGCCAGGCTCGCCTGGTGCGCAGCCCTGCATGCGATGTCGATCCCCAATCGAAGCGCCATGCTTCCCCCTTCCCTCGAGGTCGGCCAACCGCCGGCTCGTCCCCACCGTTGGAAGGCGTCGCACCGGACATTCGCTAACAGGGATCCGGACCATCCGTCCGGTCACCGGGTTGCTAACAGGCCGCCGACTTCCCCGGCGGGCGTCCCGTCCACCTCGTGGTCAACAGGCAAGGAGTCGCGAGGTGCGCTCCGATCGGTGTCGCAACGACGATGGACGGGCGCCGGCTCCCGTCGATCCTCACGCCGCCGGCCGGACGATCCAAGGACCCCCAGGAGAAGACTCAGTTTGAATGTCGGTGAGGACCCGCTCGACCGTGATACTGCGCTCAGCGAAGAAGCCGATCGCCCGGGTCATGAACGCCGAGGCGTTCTCCTTACGCTCGTCGGGAAGGATCTCCGCGTAGGCCAGGCGCGAGCGATCGTCCACCGCCGCGTGGATGAAGTCATAACCGTCGCCCCACCCATCCTCGAGGACACGCATGAAACGCGAGGACATCAGCTCTCGCGTCGTTGCTGCTATAGCACCCAGAACCATTGACGCGTGGATGGCGGGCTCGTGGTCTGGCAGCCCCGTGTCCAAGGCCAGGCCCTTGTACCCGAGGCCGCAATGGACTGGTGCCAGTGGGAGTGCGACTGACGGAGGACTAGCATAGAAGCCATGCAGGTCTACCATCTGACGATTCAGGAGAACGGGTACTCACGACGGTTCGTCTACGAGGATCCTGATGAGGCGCTGACGCGCTTCGCCGATGCGATTGCCGCCGGACTCGACGCAAAGCTCGACGAGGTTGCGCGCGCGCCGGCGCTCCCGAAGCCGACCGAGAGGTTGCCGGAAGAGATCGTGCCCGTTCGCGACCAAGGCGAGAGGCTCGGGGCGGTCTCGATCGAGAAGAAGCCGGGCGAGTCCCTCACCGCGACCGAGCGGAAGCTTGTCTCTGACGTCGGCTCGCAGGCGGGCCTCGTGCGGCGAAACGTGGCGCTCATCGCCGATCTTCGCGCCTCCCGCCAACGCCTAGTCGCCGCTCAGGACGACGAACGTCTCAAGCTGGAGCGGAATCTCCACGACGGAGCGCAGCAGCAGCTCGGCGCGCTCGAGGTGAAGCTCCGGCTCGCGGAGTCCCTCGCGGAGCGCGACCCGTCCGCCACCAAGACGATGCTCACAGATCTTCGGACCGAGATGGGGGAGGCCCTGGAGAGCCTCCGTGACCTCGCCCGGGGGATCTACCTACCCCTGCTTGCCGACAAGGGGCTGGCGGCCGCTTTGGAGTCGCAGGCTCGCAAGGGTTCGGTGCCGACCGAGGTCAGATCCGAGGGAATCGGGCGCTACTCCCCGGACGTGGAATCGGCCGTCTACTTCTGCGCCCTGGAGGCGCTGAACAACGTCGCGGAGTACGCGGGCGCCACCCGAGTGGAGGTTCGCCTCGCCCAGGCCGACAGGGAGCTCACCTTCGAGGTCTCCGATGACGGCGACGGGTTTGATCCTGCCCAGACCGGCTACGGGACCGGTCTGCAGGGCATGGCCGACCGACTGGATGCGATCGGCGGGACACTCAAGGTTCACTCGCAGCCTGGGAAGGGCGCGCAAGTCACAGGGCGAGTTCCCGTCTAGTCGTTCCAGCCAGCCCTCTCGCTCCCCGGCGGCCGGGAGCCACCCGATAGCCCCCGAGGCTGTTGGGGCGCGTGCGATTACGCCTTCCAGCACCGAAGAGATCTCTCTCGCCGGATGGGAGTCGTCTCGTCCACCAGAGTGTTGCTACCGTGCCGAAGCAGCACTCGCGCCCTCTTGATGCCAATGGGGACCTGCAGTCTCCGCACGGTGCCTAGGGCGGATCTTCGGCAGGCATTATCGCAAGCTATTCGGTTACCGGCCGAACTTCCTCACAGCCATTCCTTGGCAGGTAGGGAGGCAAATCGTCCTTTGCGCGTCGCCTCAGGTCGCGCCCGGTCGCCCGGTCAGCTCGGAAGTCAACTGAGTGAATGCATCTGATCCGAAGCGTCCGCCCTCGTCGAAGTGGCTCGGCCGCGGCCCGGGATGGGGTACGAGAACCAGGGGCCGAGTCGGCGATCGCGCTGATCACGACCTTGCAACAGGTGCGCCGGCATGCGCCTCCGATGGGGCGGACGTCTCAGCGCGCCGCGTCGAGCGCGGCGAGCAGCTGATCCTCGGACACCGTCGCGGCGCCTACGCATCGATCGGCCGCGCCGTATGTCAGGTAGATGGTGCCGTCCTCGCGACGATGCGCTCCCTGAACGAAGACCACGTTGTCGGCGTCGCCCGCGCGTTCCCAGGGGAGCTCGGGTTCAAGGAGCGGCGACGGGAGTTGCGCCACCACCTGTGCGGAGTCCGCGTCGAGCAGCGCCACGTTCACGGTGTACGAGCCGTCGCCGCGCCGCTCGTGGAAGAAGAGCAACAGCCCCTCGGGCGTCGGGATCGGCGGCGCTCCGGCTCCCACGCTGAAGGCGCCAGGCGAGGGCGAGAGGATCGTGTGGTGGTCCAGGCGCGCGAGGTGGTCGTCCCAGTAGGTCGTGTCGGCGTGCCACATGGCGTCGAGCGAATCGAAGACGGCCAACTGCATGCTGGGGTGGATCCGATGCATAAGCGCCACGCGCCCGTCGGTCAGGTTGAACACCACCGCGTCCTTGTTCCCGATGCCCTCCGGGCCGATCACGCGACCGCTCGTGCCGTCCAGGTGGAAGCGTCCATCCTCGAAGATCAAGCGGTGAGCCCCGATACGCCATGGCTCGTGGCCATAGTTGGGCGGCACGTTCGTATATGTCATGACGACCTGATCTCCACTGCCGCTCCGTACCCGCTGGACGCGCGGGTCCTCGAACGAGTGCGCGTGGTCGCCCGAGCCCGCCAGCACATAGCGGAACGCGTAGTGGACGCCGTCGGCCGACTCGAACACCAGCACGTCCGAGACGTAGTCGAGGAACCGCGGGCCGTCGCCGGGGTTCGGTCGGTATCCCTCGCGCACGCCGCGAGCGAACAGGTGGTACGTGCCGTCGTGGACGAGCAGCCCTGCATTGAAGATGGGGTCGTACCCTGGCGCCGCCCGCGCCTCTACCACCGGCTTGTCCGAGAGCCGGGTGACGAGCGGCGATGTCTCCGCCACGAAGCTGACTGGATTGGGGTTCGACATCGGGTCTTCCTTGGTCGAATGGACTCAAGAGACAGCGATGAACCCACCGGCGAGCGCTAGAGGGCCAAGCCTGGGGCCGATGCGTTGAATGGGTGCCAAGACCAAGTGTACGCGGACACCTTCGTTGCCCAGAGCGGAGCGAGAAGGCTGCTCGTCCCGGTTTTCCGCAGCGCTCCCCACGTATCGGACGCATTTGCGCTGTCAGGGCCCCCGCGCGCTCGTGAAGAAGTTCGAACAGCGATAGAGGTCCCAGAGGTTCGTCCCCCGCGGACCCGCGATTGGGCCGCCGGTCAGCCGGTGATCCCGACCTGACCGAAGCGCCGTGAACGCCTCCGAGGGCTTGAGCCGGCGTAGCTCTCACACTTTTCTCAGCTCTCGGACGACGAGGTGCAGGGCACGAAGGCGATGGCCACGTGTGAGTTTGATGGCGGCCCGATAAGCCTTCACACGGGTGGACGTGGGGCGCGCGCCTCTCGCAGGACGTGAAGTAGCATGCGGAGAATGTCGTGCCCAAGGGCACGGCTGGCGCGGACCAGAAGCGATAGGCGGACCTGAGCCAGCCGAGTGGGTTCGTACAGGGGAGCTGCTTCTATGAGTGCGCGACAGTTCGCCGTCAGATGTGCTACGGATCCGCCCGCATCTCTTGACGCTTCTACGGGGCCGGTTACCCCTGTCACCGAACAGCTCAGAGCGGAACTCACGGCAGGTGGCCTCGTAGAGGTCGTGGTCGTGGTCGATGTTCAAGGGGATGGACTCGTCATCAGGGGTCTCGCTCCTGCAGAGAGCAAGGAAGCCGCTCGTGCCCTCGTGGAGAACCAAATCTACGACGCAACCCTCGACCTGATCATCCTTGAGCCTGGGATCTGGGTGGACGAGAGCATCCGCTAGCTACTCCAGCGGTGTCAGCGTACGCACGACGGCTTCGGAGTCTCTTGTGCGGTCGGGTTTAGACCGAAGGACATCGCGTACTGTCGAAAACGGGTTCTCCTCACCTTCCCGTGGGTAGTTCGACCGTGATCCCGCCGCAGCAGAGGTAGATCATCGCCACTCGGGATGAGTGTCGGCGAGGTCCGCATGCCTCCGGTAGAGGTGCGTGGCCAGCCGGGAGCTCGGTTCCCCTCGTGGAGCGCCGGTTCAGGACCGAGCAACCGGATCGGGTTTGGTCGCCGACAACGACCCGGCGCCGTCACGCCCGCGTCGGGATCGCGACCAGACGAAGACCCATCCTCCGGATACCTCGGATGATCTTCGGGAGCGCCTGGATCGTCGCGCTCTGGTTACCGCCGCCGTCGTGCATCAGCACGATCGAACCGGGCTCCACGGCGCCGAGCACACGATGCACGATCTGTCGCGACGACGTGCGTGAGCTCCAGTCCCGAGGATCGACGCTCCACGTGACGACGCGCATACGTTGGCGCTCCGCCTCTCGCAGCACCGCCGAGTCGAAGCTACCGCCGGGCGGGCGGAACAACCTCGGCACAACCCCGAGCGACACCAGGGCGTCGGCGGTCTTCCCGATCTCCTCCGCCACGCGCGGGCGGGCGAGGTCGGCGAGCGGCGGATCGACGGGGTGGTCCCATGAATGGTTGCCGATCCGCATGCCGGCCCTCGCGACCATCCGCACGATCCCGGGGTAACGCTCGATCAGGTAGCCGACCATGAAGAAGCTCGCGGGAACGTGGAGCCGCTCGAGGATGTTCACCACCTGCTTCGTCTGGACCGGCCACGGACCGTCGTCGAACGTCAGCGCAACCTCTCCGTGGGAGATGCCGCGGGCCGACGGGACCGTCACGTGTCGACACCACGTCGCCGGAGACCGCACCGGCGACCGTGATCCGGCGGATCCGGAAACGCCGGAGCGTGCGTTCGGGGTTGCCGAGATGCCGGCCGGGCAGACGTTCGACCGTCCTGCGGGTCCTCTCGACGCGGTCGACGCCATCCTTCACCAGGATGGAGTCCCCGGATGCGAGGCGTGTGTCGCCCGGCGCCGCAAGCGCCGTTCAGCTCGATCCGGCCGCGCGCGATCGCGGGATCCAGGACCGCGCCCGAGACGGACAGGAGACGCCCGTCGCGCGGCTCGAGTCCGAAGCGCTCGACGATCTCGCCGAGGGTCGTTCCCGGGGTGACCTGATGCGGTGCGTCGCCCACCGTGATCTGGACCAGCGGTGGGGGCAGAGGGGTTCCGGTCTGGCAGGCCGTCAGGATCACGGCCCACAGCACCAGCGCCGCGCCGCCCTGCGCGGAGTGGAAGGATCTCCCGGCCATGGGAGCCTTCATCGCGTCACAACCGTGAAGCGTCGGTCTGGGAACATCGGACGGTGAGCTCGAACGAGGTCGCGCGGAGCCGGTCGTTGATCCCGCCGGTCGTCAAGGAAGTCCTCCGCATCATGATCAGAGGACCGTCTGTCCGCTTGATCGGTTCCCGAGTCATCAAAGCTCAGCGGGGCCGTCCGCGGAACTTCCAAACGCATCGTGCTTCAGCAACGGTCGTCGAGCAGTCGACCCAGGATCTCGTCGCGCGGCAGACGCAGCGCGGACTCCCGACCGCGCTCGAACGCATCAGACGCGTCCGCAACAAGCGGCTCGAGCGTGGGCCAGAATCGCGCCGCACTCGTCCGCCACACCATCGGGTCGCCGTCTTCGAGAACCCGCTCGGCGGCGCCCCAGAGCCATCCCGCCTCCTCGACACGTCCTCGGCGCGCCGAGGTCACGGCAAGACCCGCGATAGAATCGACAATAGATTTGTCTTGGAGCTTTGCGTGCAAGCGCAGACCCTCGCGATATCTCCGATCCTGAGGGGTACCAAAACGACGATCCATCACGAAGCGACCGCGTGATACTCACGGATGAGCCCGCCGATGAGATCCCGACGCTCGATCTCGGGGACCTCATCGACCGGGGCGCCCGGGGACGGGTTCTCCGGGACCGCCAGCTCGAGTCCCCGGTGGGGCCGCTCCGCGTTGTAGTGAGAGGCGTAGGTGCGAAGGACCCGATCAAGATGCCTTCGACCGTGGATAAGCGTCCAGTCAAGGATCTCCGAGCGGACCGTCTTCACCACGCGCTCCGCGAAGGAGTTCGCCTTCGGAGATCGGATCGGTGTCAGGATCAGCCTGGCTCCCTCCGAGCGGAACACCTCGTCGAAGGAGCGGGTGTATTTGGAGTCGCGGTCGCGGATCAGGAAGCGCACCAACTCGTCCCGCTCGTCGATGTCGAACGCGACGAGGTTGCCTGCTGGGTCACGAACGCGGCATCGGGGTTGCGGGTCGACGGCATCACGTAAAGCTTTCTCGTAGCGACCTCGATGAAGAAGAGCACGTAGAGGGTTCGAAGGAACAACCGTCTCCACGGTGAAGAAGTCCGTCGCGAGGATCCCTTGTGCTTGAGCTCTCAGGAACTCGGACCAGGAAGGGCCATCCCTTCGGGGCGCGGGACCGAGACCTGCTCTAGCAAGGATCCTCTTCACTGTGGTGGCGCCCACCCGGATCCCCAGCTTTCGGCATTCCCCCTGGATCCTGATGTAGCCCCACCGGGGGTTCTCCCTCGCCATGCGGCAGACGAGCGCGTGGATCTCGGGGTCGATCGGTGGACGGCCGCATCGCTTTCGCCCGTAGGTCCACTTCCGAAGGACCAGTTCTCGGTGCCAGCGAAGCAGCGTCGCCGGGGTGACGATGAACGATGCCCATCGATCCCTTGGCAGGATGCGCGAGGCGGCGGCAAGCAGGAGCTTGTCGATGCGGCGAAGCTTCGGGCGGCCGTCCTTGCGGCGAAGGACCCTCACCTGGTGACGAAGGACCATGATCTCGACGTCTCGGTCGAACTCATCGCCGGGAGGGGCCAGACGGAAGAGGGCACGGACTACGAGGTAGAGGAGCGAGAACAGCATCCGCGCATCCTAGGCAACCGCCGATCAGGTAGGCGAATCGAGGTTTAGGTATCCCTCAGGGTCGACTCAGCCGTGTCCGCCTCCGCAATCGCGGGAGGGCTCGCCCGGCGCGCCCGGGCGTGGTCGAAGTCGAACTCCTCGAGTGGCTTGCGGGCCGGAAAGCGAGCGGCGCGGATCGGCCGCTCGCCGCTCAGACCGTCGAGGTGCGGTAGACGAGCGCGGCGGCGCGGAGCGTCTCGACCAAGACGTCGAGTGAGGAGTCCTTGTCCACGAGGCCTGCGGCGCCCATCAGCTCGGATACCCATTTCGAGTCTCGTTCCAAGAAGGCCGTCAGGATCACCACCTGTGTCCTGGGCACCCGTGCCTTGATCACCACGGTCGCCTCCATCCCGTCGATGCCGGGCATCCGAAGGTCCATCAGGACGACCTCCGGTTTCAACCGAGCGGCCTCGTCGCAGGCCTGCGTGCCATCTCGTGCGTCGCCGACGACGTCGAAGCCCTGCTCCGACAGAGTGTCGCGGAGCAGCTCCCTTGTGCTCTCATCGTCGTCGGCTATCAACAGGCGGATGGGATCGTCGAGTGGGACCTGTCCCTGTGCGTCGGAGGGAGTCCTGTCCTTGAGAGCGAGATCGACGGGCATGGAGATACCTCCTTCCTCTCCTTCGATCTTCTCGGTACAAGATGAATCGACAGAGGTGGACCCGCCCTTAAGCCGGCCGAGCAGTACGCTGAACCGACCCGGGAAGGTGCACGTCAGGTCCTGGGTGGCCCAGCACGAAACCCTCTGACCGTACTTCTCCTCGACGACGGGAGGACGAAGTTGGCATCCAGGAAGCTGACGCGCCCGATGTGGCGAGGCGTCGAAAGGGTGGATGCGAAGCTGGTCCCCTTTCTTCGGACCGCGGCGGTCCCGTTGCTCCGGATCTCGCTCGGGATCGTGTTCGTGTGGTTCGGCGCACTGAAGGTCTTCGACATCTCGCCGGTGTCGGCCCTGGTCGCCCGGACCGTCTACTGGGTCGACCCCGACCTGTTCGTTCCCGCGCTCGGCGCGCTCGAGATGTTCGTCGGCCTGATGCTGCTGGTCGGCCGCGCGATGCGGCTGACGCTGTTCTTGTTCGTGGCGCAGATGGTGGGGACGTTCCTGACCTTCTTCGTCCTGCCCGAGGTCACCTTCCGCGACGGGAACCCGCTGCTGCTAACCGTGGAGGGCGAGTTCGTCGTGAAGAACCTCGTGCTGATCTCGGCGGCGATGGTCGTCGGCACGACGATCCGGAGGAGGAGCGCGCGGGGCCGCGCTGGCGGGTAGCGATGGAGCGAGAGTCGGCCAAGACCCGGGAACAACGATAATCGGGTCGGAACCCGGAGCGAGCGGTGACCGGTGCCATCAAGTTCGGCGCGAGCGTCTCGGTGTCCGGCAGGTACGCCCTGCAGGGCCGACAGGTGCTCGCGGGTCTACGGGCCTGGGTCGAGGCCGTGAACGCTGGCGAGGGTCTCCGGGTGCACGGGGCCGGGGCGCGGGCTCCCGTCAGGCTCGTGTACTACGACGATGCGAGCTCGCCCGCCAGGGCTGCGGCGAACGCCGAGCGGCTGCTCGACGCGGACGCCGTAGAGGTCCTGATCGGGCCGTACGCGAGCGACCTGACCCGAGCAGTGCTCCCCGTTGCCCGCCGGCGTGGGAGGGTCCTCTGGAATCACGGCGGTGCCTCGGACGACATCCACACGAGGGGCGGTCGCGCCGTCGGCATCCTCACACCGGTGAGCCGATACTTCGGCGGTCTGATCGAGCTCGTACGAAGCCTTGACCCCGACGCCGCCCGGGTGGCCCTCCTCCACCGGCAGGGCAGCAGCTTCGGCCGCACTGGGGCCATCGGGGCCGAGGCTGCGGCGAGCGGTGCGATGTTCGTGACCGAAGTCGTCACCTACTCGTCCCTGGCGGGCGACCTCCCAAGGGTCATCGCCAGCCTCCAGCGGCAGCGCCCAGACGTCGTCATCAGCGCTGGCTCCTTCGACGACGAGGTCGCCCTGGCCCGGGCCCTCGAGTCCGGACCAGGCCCGAAGGCGATTGGCCTCGCGGCCGCGGCGATGCAGGAGTTCCCGCACGCCCTCGGCTCCCACGCCGAGGGGTTCCTGGGCCCGAGCCAGTGGGAGCCGCGGCTCGCCTACGTCCCCGACTTCGGGCCCGGTCCGGAGGAGGCCACCGAGGGCATCCGGGCCCAGGGCGCTCCGCCCGACTACCCGGCCGCCCAGGCCTACGCCGCCTGTCTCATCGCCCAGCGTTGCCTGGAGGAGACGGGCGCCGACGACGAGTCACTGTGGCGCGCCGCCTGCGCCCTGGACTTTGCGACGTTCTTCGGGCGGTTCCAGATCGATCTTGCAACGGGCCTGCAGGTCGGCCACGAGATGGTTCTCGTGCAGTGGCGCGGCGGGAGGAAGCTCGTGGTCTGGCCGCCCAGCGTGTCCAAGGCCACGCCCCTGTACCCGAGGCCCCTTCCTCCAGGCCGGCGCCGGACGTGAGCTGCCTTCCCCCCGAACCGGTTCGGCTCGAGGCCAGCGCTCACCGGGAACCTGCGTCACAGGGATCGTCGTGGCGGATGACAATCGGGAGGGCCTTTTGACAGGCGCCCGAGCGCGGGCTTAGAAAGTGCGAAAGTCAGTAGGCGGGAGAGATCAAAAGCGGTATTCACCTTGGCGACGGGCAAAATTGCCTCTAGCCTGTCTCATAGACGTGGCCTCCCTGTGGAGCCTCAAGATGCGGACGGAGAAGGTGCTGGTGTGGCGGGCCGACTCCGCCTGGGCCGACCGGGCGAATCGAACCTACCCGGCGGACCGCGTGTGCGACGCGGACGGGTGCGATACGAGGCTCTCCATCTACAACGGGTCGACGCTCTGCTGGCAGCATGAGCCGTTGCTCATACACGGCCGTGGCCCAGAGAAGAAGTTGCATGCAGCTTAGTCCTGCCCCGGGCTCGGTCCTTGCGGCAGGCATCCTCGATACCTGGCGGAAGGGTGTCTTCAGGTGGGCCTGATCACCGAGAAGCTCCCCATGCCCCAGCCAGTCAAGTTCATCCTGAACTGGGGTCGGCGCTACTCGCTTTGGGTCATGAACTTCGGCCTGGCGTGCTGCGCGATCGAGCTGATCGCAACCTCCACCTCCAAGCACGACTTCATCCGCCTGGGCGTGATCCCGTTCGCCCACGGCCCCCGGCAGGCCGATCTCCTAGTCGTGGCCGGCACCCTCACCGACAAGATGGCCCCCCGCTGAAGCGGGTGTACGACCAGATGCCGGAGCCCAAGTACTTGATCTCGTTCGGCTCATGCTCCAACTGCGGCGGCCCCTACTGGGACTCCTACTCGGTGACCAAGGGGGTCGACCAGATCATCGACGTAGACGTGTACGTGCCCGGCTGCCCACCGCGGCCCGAGGCCTTGCTCCACGGCATCATCAAGCTGCAGGAAAAGATCGCCGGCGAGGACATCAGAGAGAAGTTCAGTGGCAAATTCACCTCGCCGGCTGCCATCTCCTGAGATTGGCGAGAGGGGTCTACCGCGTGTGGTGTGTCCCTTCCCCCGGGTGAATTTGTCCCCGCGGGTCAAGTTGGCTGAGATCTTTGGAAGGCGAGAGCCCTCAGAGCGGACCGGGAATACACCGAGGGAGCCTCCCGGCCTCCCGAGCAGGACCGAGCGGAGGAAGAGCCATGAAGGAGATCACCAACTACCTGGTCCCCGTCGTCGTGGAGCAGACCGCCCGCGGCGAGCGTTCGTTCGACATCTACTCCCGCCTGCTGAAGGATCGGATCGTGTTCCTCGGCACGCCCATCGATGACCAGGTCGGGAACCTCATCATGGCCCAGTTGCTCCATCTAGAAAGCGAGGATCCCGACAAAGACATCCACCTCTACATCAACTCGCCGGGCGGTGAGATGACGACGCTGTTCGGCATCTACGACACCA
>JBBQVZ010000058.1:0-20861 GCA_038211015.1 Actinomycetota bacterium
CACCACCGCGCTCGCGAAGGCCATGGAGGATGCGGCGAGCGCCGACGCCGTGCCGGAGCACCTCCGCGACACGTCGTATCCGGGCGCGAAGCGCCTCGGCCACGGGAAGGGCTACAAGTACCCCCACGACTTCCCCGGGCACCAGGTCGAGCAGGAGTATCGCCCGGTCCGGTTCCAGGGGACGCGGTACTACGAGCCGTCGGGCGAGGGTGAGGACACCTAGGCGGCAGGCTTGCGAGGGGTCGGCGTGGGTATGCTACGCGGCGACCCGGGGAACCCGACCACCGACCACGAAAGGGACGAGACCATGGCGCTTCTCGCGCTCAGCGGCGGCGACACCGCCTTGATCATCCTGGCCGCGTTCTGGGGCCTGCTGGTCCTGTTCCTGTGCATCGTGCTCCTGAACACGTTCCGCGTGTTGGAGAGCACGAAGATGATGATCGACGCAGCGCGCGAGGAGACCGTCCCGCTGCTCCGCGAGGTCCGTGGCTCCGTCGAGCGCACGAACCGCGAGATCGACCGCATCGACGGCATCCTGGAGAAGGTTGAGCGGCTCTCCGGCCTGGTCGAACAGGCAGCGGCCAGTCCGCTCGTGAAGATCATCTCGGTCGGGGCCGGGATCCGGAAGGGCGCGAGCCGGTTCAAGAAGAGCAAGCCGAAGTCGCCCCCGGCCGGCTAGAGGCGCCCGTGGTCCGTCGAGGGTTCTGGGTCGCTCTCGGGCTCGGCGCCGGTGCGGCCGGCGCTGTGATGGCGTCCAAGTGGACGCGAAAGCAGGCCGCCCGCGTGGCGCCCGCCACGCTCGTCCGAGAGGCGAAGAGCGGGTTCTTGGACCTGGGCAAGCTCGTGTCCGAGTCGATCGCCGAAGGACGTCAGGCGATGGAGGACCGCGAACGCGAGCTCCGAGGCGAGCTTCCGGCCTCGAGTCGGGAAACCGAACCTCCGTACCATCCGGACTGACACTTCGCACCGTATGCGGTCGCGACCTTACGAACACCCGCGGGATCTCTGGACGATCCAGGATCTCGTCTCTCGGACCTGGAGCCCCGACGCTCGCTGGCATATCGGCGAGATCGCGTGGAACCGCCTCGAACACCTCGGTCGTGAGCCGGAGTGGCCGACTCGGATCTGGGAGGACGGCGACACCGCGGTCGCATGGGGTTGGCTCCGGCCGCCCGGGCACCTGGACCTCTGCGTCGACCCGGCGTTCCCCGCCCTGACGGACGACGTCCTGTCTTGGTTCGAGTCGGAGGCGATCGGCGACGAGCTGACCGTGACCATCACGGCGGACGAGCCACATCAGGCGCTCGTGGATCGCGACTACGAACCGGAGGAGCGCGACCGCTTCTTCCTGCATCTCCGAAGGAACCTGGACGACCTCGCGACACCCGCGCTGCCGCCCGGCTACACGCTGCGGACCGTCCGGGGTGAACAGGACGTCGAGGAGCGCGTCGCGATCCACCGGGCGGCGTTCGCGCCGTCGGAGGTGACCGTGGAGAGCTACCGCGCGATCATGGGCGCGTCGCCGTACCGGCCCGACCTGGATTGCGTCGCCGAGGCCGCGGATGGCTCGTTCGTGGCGTTCTGCCTGATGTGGCTCGATGAACGGAACGGTGTCGGTCAGATGGAACCCGTTGGGACGCATCCGGATCATCGACGGCTGGGGCTCGGTTCGGCCGTGTGCCTGGAGGCGCTCGCACGGCTCCGGGAGGCGGGTGCGACCTCGGCGATCGTCGCGGCGCGCGGCGACGACGCCGACCCGGCCCCTCGCGGGCTCTACATGTCGATCGGTTTCCGAGAGCACACCCACAACGTCAGATACCGTCGCCTGCGCTATCGAGACGGAGTCGGGAGAAACGTTCCGGTCATTGGACGATCGGCCGTGAAGCGCGAGCGACGCCGAAGCCATCGGTAGACTCCCCGGCATGGAGAGTCACCGCATCCGCGAGACGTTCCTGTCGTTCTTCGAAGAGCGCGGGCATCGACGCGTCCCGTCCTCGTCGTTGATCCCGCCTCCGGAGTCCGGACTGCTCCTCGCGAACGCCGGCATGAACCAGTTCATCCCGTACTTCCTGGGGCAGGCGCCGCCGCCGTTCCCGCGAGCGGTCTCATGCCAGAAGTGCTTCCGCGCCAACGACATCGAGAACGTGGGTCACACAGCCCGGCACCTCACGATGTTCGAGATGCTCGGGAACTTCTCGTTCGGCGACTACTTCAAGCGTGAAGCCGTCGCGTGGGCGCACAAGCTGGTCACCGAGGGCTACGGCATCGATCACGACCGGTTGTGGGTCACGGTCTTCGAGACCGATGACGAGGCCATCGAAGCCTGGGACGCCGTCGGCATCCCCGAAGGACGGATCGTCCGCCGCGGGAAGGTCGACGAACAGGGAGAGCCGGCCAACTTCTGGTGGACGCATGCGGCCGGCCCCGCCGGTCCGTGCTCCGAGATCTTCGTCGACAGGGGCGCTCGGTACGGACCCGAGGGCGGTCCCGACGTCGACGAGGAGCGTTTCGTGGAGATCTGGAACCTCGTCTTCATGCAGGACGAGGTGGACTCCGACTCGGAGGTCGTGCGCGAGCTCCCGGCCAAGAACATCGACACGGGGTCGAGCCTCGAGCGCGTCGCCACGGTGCTGCAGGACAAGGACAACTACTTCGAGACGGACATCTTCGTGCCGTTGTTCGAGGTCGTGGAGTCGCTCAGTGGCAAACGGCATGGAGACGATCCTCGCGACGACGTCTCGCTGAAGGTGATCGCGGAGCACGGCCGGGCCACCACGTTCCTGATCGCGGACGGCGTCCAACCCTCCAATGAAGGCCGTGGGTACATCCTGCGCCGGATGCTCCGCCGCGTCGTCTCACACGCGCGTCGCCTGGGGATCGAGGGGCCGGTCATGGAGCCGCTCGTGCGACGGACGGTCGAGCTGATGGGTGATGTCTACCCCGAGCTCCGCGAGAACGAGGCGTTCGTGTTGCAGGTGGCGACGTCGGAGGAGGATCGGTTCGCCGCCACCCTCCGCCAAGGGCTGCAGTTGTTCGAGAAGGCCGTCAACGAGAACGAGGAGCGCAAGGCCCTGTCGGGCGACGATGCGTTCAAGCTCTCCGACACGTTCGGGTTCCCGCTGCAGCTGACGGAGGAGCTGGCCGCAGAGGCCGGGCTCCAGGTCGATGTCGAGCGCTTCGCCGAGCTCCTGGAGGAGCAGAGGACGCGTGCCAGGAAGGGGGCGAAGAAGGTCCCCATCGGGGCGGACTCCGGCGCGGTGCCGCCGACCGAGTTCGTCGGCTACCAACACCTGGAGGCCGACGCGAAGATCGTGGCGATGCTCGACGACGCCAGCCGCGAGCTCCCGGTGGCCGAGGAGGGCGAGGACGTTCGCGTGTTCCTGAACGTCACGCCGTTCTACGCGGAGGGCGGCGGACAGATCGGCGACCACGGCATGATCCGCACGGCGACCGGCGTGATCCGCGTGGTCGACGCCCAGTGGGCCGGTCCGAACGCGATCATGCACTTCGGTCTCGTGGAATCGGGAGAGGTTCGTAGCGACCAGGAGGCCCACCCGCAGGTGGACCCCGCTCGGCGCGAGGCGACCGCGCGCGCCCACACGTCGACGCACATCGTCCACTGGACGCTCAAGCATCTGTTGGGCGAGCACGCGCGTCAGGCGGGTTCGCTCGTCGCGCCCGGTCGTCTCCGGTTCGATTTTCCGCATCACTCGGCGGTCCCGCAGGAGGTGCTGGAGGAGGCCGAGCTCGAGGCCAACCGGCGCCTGGCGCTCGACGACGCGGTGCGGATCTACGAGACCACGTTCGACGAAGCGAAGGCGCAGGGCGCGATCGCGCTGTTCGGTGAGAAGTACGGCGACCTGGTGCGGGTGGTCGAGGTGGGGGACTACTCGCGTGAGCTATGCGGCGGCACGCACGTCCATCGGACCGGCAACGTCTCGCTGATCAAGATCTTGCACGAGGGATCGATCGGCGCGGGCATGCGTCGCGTCGAAGCGCTGGTCGGCCCCGACGCGCTCCGCGAGATCAACGCGGAGGGCGCGCTCCTCCAAGGACTGGTGACGGCGCTCGGAAGCACCGATCCGGCATCCGCGATCGAACGTGCTCGTCAGCTCGTCGAACGCGTGAAACGTTTGGAGACCGAGCTGGGCAAGCTCCGCCAGGGCGACGTCGCGTCCCGGGTGGATCAGATCGTGGAGCGGGCGACGCAGATCGACGGCGCGCGGCTGGTGTCGACGCTCGAGGAGGTCGACGCCGACGAGCTCCGCGAGCTGGCCCAGAAGGTGGTCGGCAAGCTGGAGAGCGACGGCGGCGCGGCGGTCGTCCTGGGTTCCGCGATCAACGGCAAGGCCCTGATCGTCGCCGCGTGCAGCAAGCGCTTGGTGGAAAGAGGGGTGACGGCGCCGGACCTGTTGAAGCTCGCCGCCAGACAGGTGGGAGGCGGCGCCGGCGGCAAACCGAACATGGCGTTCGCGGGTGGACCGAACGGGGCGGCCGTCGAGGAGGCCATGCAGAGCATCCCCGCTCGTCTCGCGGAGCTCCTGGCGGGCATCTAGTATGGGCCAGACTACGAGGGCCGGCCGCGTGCTCGGCCTCGACCTGGGCGACGTGCGGATCGGGGTGGCGATCTCGGACGACGACCGGCGGATGGCGATGCCGCTCGGCACGATCCACACCGGCGCTCCGGCGGATCTGAGAGCCATCGCCAAGATGGTCGAGGAGCATGCCGCGACGACGGTCGTGGTCGGGCTGCCACTGTCGATGACGGGGGAGCACGGGCCGGCCGCCGTCAAGGCCGGATCGTTCGCCGACGCGCTGCGGTCGGTCCTCAACGTCCCGGTGGAGTTGCACGACGAACGTCTGTCCACGGTGGAGGCCGAGCGCGCGTTGCGCGAGGCCGGCGTGAGCGGCCGGGAGCGCCGGAGCGTGGTCGATCGTTCGGCGGCGACGGTCATCCTCCAGGCCTGGCTCGACGCTGGGCGCCGCAAGGACTGAAAGGGGCGGTTCCTGCCAAGGTACTACGGTGTGCTACGCTCGTCGCATGTCCGTGCCCGACCGTACGATCCCCCAGCGCGAGCTGCGAAATCACATCGGGAAGGTACTGCGTGAGGTGGAGGAAGAGAGCAGGACCATCCGCGTAACCGTCGACGGCCGGCCCGTGGCCGATCTGGTGCCGGTATCCCAGCGACGGACGTCGGTGCCGTGGTCCGAGCTGATGAGGATCATAGAGGAGGCTCCGGTCGGTGCCGGCTTCGCGGAAGACGCTCGGATCGACGAAGGGATCGCCGACGACGATCCATGGGAACCTCGTCGTTGATGCAAGGCATCCTTGACACGTCGGTGCTCGTTGCTCAAGGTCGCCGGGACTTCGAAGAGCGACACGGCGACTACGCCATCAGTGTCCTAAGCGTTGCCGAGCTCCACAAGGGAGCCATCCAGGCGAAGAGCGCGCGTGAGCGAGCCGCGAGGATCGCGCGCCTCGCGCTCATCGAGCAGGCCTTCGAAGCGATCCCCATCGACCGCCGAGTCGCCGTGAAGTTCGGCGAGATCGCGGCGACGACGCAACGGCTGGCCAACCGCCCGCACGTGATCGATGGGTTGATCGCCGCGACTGCGATCGTTCTCGGCGTTCCCGTCGTCACGCGGGATCATGACTTCGATGCCATCCCGGGCCTCGAAGTTGTGATCGTCTGAATCCCAAGGCGCAGCGTGAGCCCGGCTCGGTATCCTCCAAACCCGTGGACCAGGAACAACCTCGCCGGTCGGACCGGCACGACGATCCGGACGGCCGTCACCGCGGCGCGCTCGTCGCCCTGCTGGTTGCGTTCCTGGTGCTCGTGGCCGGCGTGGTCGCGGCCGGTGCGTACTACGGGCATTGCAAGGGCGCGAGCGGGCCGAAGCGCGACGTCGCGTTCACCGTGGAGCCGGGCACCTCGGGGGAGGACGTCGTCTCGGAGCTGCACGACCTGGGCGTGGTGCGGTGCGGTGGGATCGTCGGGCGGATCCTCCTGCGCGGGACGGGCAAGGCCGACGCGATCAGGGCGGGGAGCTACACCCTGTCCACCAACATAACGCTCGACGAAGCGATCCTGATCCTGTCGACGCCACCACCGGCGGCGCCCACCGTGCGGTTGACCATCCCGGAGGGCTACCGGTTGACGCAGATCGCCGAACGCGTGCACGAAGGTCTCGGCATCGCGGAGGATCGGTTCCTGACATCAGCCATGGGCAAGGACTGGTCGCTTGAGCCGTACCTCCCGGCCGGGAAGGGGACGGAGGGGTTCCTGTTCCCGGAGACGTACAGATTCTCGAAGGATGACACGGCGGAGGACGTCATCCAGCGCCTGCTCGATCAGTTCGCCACGGAGGCGGAAGGACTCAACTGGGCGAGGGCGAAGGGGCTCGGCGTGACCGACTACGAGATCGTCGTGATCGCCTCGATGATCGAACGGGAGGCCGCCGTGGCGTCTGACCGCGCGAAGATCGCCGCGGTCATCTACAACCGGCTGGCGGATGGGATGCCGCTCGGGATCGACGCGACGGTCGGCTACATCGACCCGGACCCGTCGAACGGTCTCACCGTCTCGGATTTCGAGATCGACAGCCCGTACAACACGCGCTTGCATACGGGACTGCCGCCGACGCCCATCGCGAGCCCGGGGATCGCGTCGCTCCGTGCGGCGTTGGCGCCCGCCGACGTTCCCTACCTCTACTACGTGCTCTGCGGC
Organism: Actinomycetota bacterium; assembly: GCA_038211015.1. GTDB lineage: Bacteria > Actinomycetota > UBA4738 > UBA4738 > HRBIN12 > JBBQVZ01. The sequence continues at coordinate 6,729 of JBBQVZ010000058.1, forward strand.
AACGACGGCGCGCACCGGTTCAGCGTGAGCTACCAGCAGTTCCTCTCGGACAAGGCCGAGTGCATTGGATGACCCCGGCGCCGGCGCGCGGGTGAGCGGCTCGAGCCGGACGGTGGGCATCATGGGCTGGCCCGTCTCGCACAGCCTGTCGCCGGCCATCCACAACGCCGCGTTCGCCGCTCTAGGGCTCGACTGGGTCTACGTGGCGCTGCCGGTCCATCCGCTCCAAGTCCTCGCGGCGCTCGACGGCTTGCGGGCGATGGGATTCGCCGGCGCGAACGTGACGATGCCCCACAAGGCGGCCGTCGCGGATCTCATCGACGAGCTCTCGGAGGACGCCCGGCGGCTCCACGCGGTGAACACGATCGTCTGCGACGGCGAGCGCCTTCGCGGAGAGAACACCGACGCGCCGGGTTTCGAGCGGTTCATCCGGATCGACGCGGGCGTCGATCCATCGGGACGTGCCGCGCTGATCTTCGGGGCCGGCGGGGCCGGACGGGCGTGCGCGTTGGCGCTCGCGCGCGGCGGGGCGACCTCGATCACGGTCGCCGCCCGGGAGCCGGCCCGAGTGACGGACGTGGCGGCCGCGATCGAAGGGCTCGGGGCCCATGTCCACGCGGTGGCGTTCGACGACGCCGTGAACATCCGCGCCGATCTGATCGTGAACGCCACACCCTTGGGCGTCCGCCAGGAGTCGCTGCCCCTCCCGCCGGTCGGTCCGGACACCCTCGTCGTCGACCTGCTCTATCACCCGGCCGTGACGCCGCTCCAGGTCCAGGCTCGAGCCGAAGGCGCCGTCGCGTTCGGCGGCATCGGCCTGCTGCTGCATCAGGCGGCGCTCTCGTTCGAGCTGTGGACGGGTCAACCGCCGCCGCTCGAGGTCATGTCGGCCGCCGCGCTCGCAGCGATGTCCGCACCTGACTGATCGACGACCGGCGACGCCAGGGGTCGGCGGGGCCCATCACCCCGACGATAGGGCGTTCACCGGCCTGTTCGGGCCGGATGCTCAAGCGTTCGCCGCGGTTCGACGATGTGAGGGGTGACATATGGATGACTACTCGGCGCTCGCGTATCGGATCGCGGGCGGCGTCGCCGACGTGCGCGGCTGTCTCATCCTTTCCAGGGACGGGCTGATCCTCGGGTCCTACCCGGACGACGAGACGGCCGTCAAGCCGGCCTGGGTGAGGTTCGCCTCGCTCGGTGATCCCGAGCGGAGCTTCGTCGAGTTCGGCGACCAGGTCTGGGTCTACGTCAGACGACCCGCGTACGGTGCATTCGCCGTGGCCAACGCCGGCGTCCGCCCGGGCCTGGTGATCGACCAGCTCGAAGGCATCCTGACCTCTGCCGAAGAGTCCCGGAACCGTCGCGACACCCTTCGTGTGCCCGAGGCCTCCGGAGGCCCTCCGGGCAAGCCGCAGACTTCGCTCCGTCCGTCGACCAATGGTGGCTCGACCTCGGTCGCGCCTGCGCCGGGAAGCGCCGAGGCACGGCACTGGGCCCGGTCCACCCTGCCCGCGGCGGACGGCAAGGCCGCCGAAGAGGAGATGGCTGAGGTGGCGAGCGCTGTCGGCCACTCGGGGGATACGGCCGCCTCCGACGGGGCCAGCTCCGAGTCGGCGGACGCGGCACATGCCAGCTCGGACGGCGATCCCGGAGGCGAGCTCGCCGCCGATCCCGGCGATGCGAAGGTGCCCGACACCGGTGCCGAAGGAACCGATACCGGGCACGCGTCCGACACACACGGACGCAAGCGTAAGGACAAGCACCCTCCGATGGAGCTCGACGCAGACGCCGAGGTCGATCCGGTCATGTTGGCCAAAGAGTTCTCGGGCCTGCTTCAGGTCGAGAGCGGTGATGACGAAGCTAGTTCCTGACGACCTAGACCGAACGGACGCCGGTAGACCGACATGACTACGGTCAAGCGCAAGGCGAAACAGCTCGGACAGATCCTGATCGAACAGGGTCTCATCACGCCTACCCAGTTGGAGCAAGCGCTCGAGGAACACCGCAAGACCCCGAAGTCGCTCGGTCGCGTCCTCATCGATCTCCAGCTGATCAAAGAGGCGGACCTGGTCCGCGCCCTGGCCGAGCAGGTCGGGTTGGAATTCGTCGACCTGGCCGACTATCACATCGATCCGTCGTCCACGATGTTGCTGCCGGACGCGCTCGCGCGGCGGTATCGCGCGATCCCGATCGGGGAACGCGACGGCAAGCTCCTGGTCGCGATGTCCGACCCGGCGAACGTCTACGCGCTGGACGACATCCGCACGATCACGAACCGCGACGTCCAGCCGGTCGTGGCGACCGCGGCCGATGTCGAGCAGGCGATCCAGAAGTTCGCCGGCATGGACGGTCAGGTCGAAGCCCTTGCATCGCAAGCGTCCGAGCAGCTGGAGGGCGACGACGAGCAACTGGAGGCGGCGCTCGAGGAAGCCCCGATCGTCAAGCTGGTGCAGGCGATCATGACGCAGGCCGTGGGAGACCGGGCGTCCGACGTCCACATCGAGCCGAGCGAGCGAGACGTCCGGGTCAGGTTCCGCGTGGACGGCGTGCTCCACGACGTCATGCACTCGCCCAAGAACATCCAGGGCGGCCTGATCAGCCGGCTCAAGGTCATGGCCGATCTGAACATCGCGGAGAAGCGGGTGCCGCAGGACGGCCGTATCAGCATGCGCGTCGGCGGCAGGACGCTCGATCTGCGTGTCGCCACGCTCCCCACGGTCTACGGCGAGAAGATCGTGATCCGTGTGCTGGACAAGTCCCAAGCGCTCCTGCGCCTCGAGGACCTGGGCTTCTCCGACGACGCGTACAAGCGGTTCTCCGCGTCGTTCACCAAGCCGTACGGCGCGATCCTGGTGACCGGGCCGACCGGTTCGGGGAAGTCGACCACCATGTACGCGACGCTCAACATCCTGAACGCGGAAGACCGCAACATCATCACGGTCGAGGACCCGGTCGAGTACCGGCTGGACGGCGTGAACCAGATGCAGGTGAACCCGAAGGCCGGGCTGACGTTCGCGTCGGCCTTGCGGTCGATCCTGCGTGCCGACCCCGACATCGTGCTCATCGGTGAGATCCGTGACAAGGAGACGGCCACGATCGCGATCGAGGCCGCGCTCACGGGTCACCTCGTCCTCTCCTCCCTGCACACGAACGACGCGGCATCCGCGATCTCGCGATTGGTCGAGATGGAGGTCGAGACGTTCCTGGTGGCCTCCGCGATCGACTGCGTCGTGGCCCAGCGGCTCTTCCGTGTGCTGTGCGAGCGGTGCAAGGAGGGGTACAAGCCCGAACACGCCGAACTCGTCGCCGCAGGCTACCCGGAGTGGCTGATCCCGGAGATCGACACGCTGTTCCGGCCCACGGGCTGCTCGGCGTGTTCGACCACGGGGTACCGGGGGCGCGCAGGTCTGTACGAGGTCATGCCGATGACGGAGGAGATCCAACGGCTCACGGTTGACCGCGCGTCTGCCGATGACATCCGGAGAACGGGTATCGAGCAGGGAATGATGACGCTTCGTGACGACGGTCTGGAGAAGGCCCGCACGGGCCGGACATCCATCGGAGAGATCGCAAGGGTGGTGAAGTGAGATGGTGATGCAAGCAGATCAGAACGACGTGCATATCCCGGTCCCGGAGCTGCTCACCGCGCTCCTCGAGGTCGGCGGTTCGGACCTCCACCTCACGGCGGGGACTCCGCCGACGGTGCGCGTACACGGCGAGCTGGAGCGGCTGGACAAGTACCCCGAGCTGACCCCGAGGGCGCTCCAGGGCATGATCTACGCGATCTTGCCTCAGAAGCTCCGCGAGCGTTTCGAGCAGGAGCTGGAGCTGGACATGTCCTACTCCCTGCCCGGTCAGGCGCGGTTCCGTGTGAACGTCTACCAGCAGCGGGACGCGCTCGGCGCGGCGTTCCGGCTCATCCCGTTCGAGATCAAGAAGCTCGACGACCTGGGCCTGCCGGGCGTCGTCGCGGACCTGGCCCGTTTCCCACGAGGGTTCGTCGTCGTGACGGGACCGACCGGTTCGGGCAAGTCGACCACGCTCGCGGGCATGGTCGACGTCGTGAACGAGGAGCGGGCCGGCCACATCATGACCGTGGAGGACCCGATCGAGTTCCTACACAAGCACAAGAAGTGCATCGTGAACCAGCGCGAGGTCGGTGCCGACACCCATGGGTTCGGACAGGCCCTGAAGCACGTCCTGCGTCAGGACCCCGACGTCATCCTGGTCGGTGAGATGCGAGACCTCGAGACGATCTCCACCGCGATCACCGCGGCCGAGACCGGTCACCTCGTCTTCGCCACCCTCCACACCCAGGACGCCCCGCAGACGATCGACAGGATCATCGACGTGTTCCCGCCCCACCAGCAACAGCAGGTGCGGGTGCAGCTGGCGACCACCCTGCAAGGGGTCGTCACGCAGCAACTGCTCCAGACGGCCGACGGTCACAGCCGCGTGGCGGCGGTCGAGGTGCTCGTCACGACCCCGGCCATCCGCAACCTGATCCGCGAGGGCAAGGTCCACCAGATCTACTCCGCGATGCAGGCGGGCGGTCGCTACGGCATGCAGACGATGGACATGTCCATCGCCGCACACGTGAAGGCCGGTCGCATCAGCCAAGCCATGGCATTCGAGCGCTGCCACGACCCCGAGGAACTCCAGCGCCTGGTCGGCGGCGATTCCGGTCCGACGCACGTGGACGGCGGCGGCGGAGCCATGGCGATGGGCTCGATGATGTCGGGAGGCGGCGACTATGTCTGAGTCCTACGCGTACAAGGTCCGGGACCAGTCCGGGAACCTCGTCACGGGGACGCTCGTCGCCGACAACGAGCGCCTGGTCCTCGAACGCCTCCGCGAGATGGGGTACACGCCGCTCGAGGTGGGCAAAGAGAAGAAGGGCATGAACCTCGAGATCAACATCCGGCCCGCCAAGATCAAGCTCAAGGAAGTCGCGATCTTCTCTCGCCAGTTCGCCACCATGGTCAACTCGGGTCTGCCGCTCCTTCGCGCCCTCTCGATCCTTTCCGATCAGGTCAGCAACAAGGAGCTCGCGAAGACCCTGATGCTCGTCCGCAACGACGTCGAACAAGGGGCCAGCCTGTCGGTGGCAATGGCGAAGTTCCCGAAGGCGTTCAACGATCTCTACGTGGCGATGGTCAAGTCCGGCGAGACGGGCGGCATGTTGGACGACGTGCTCCTGATGCTGGCCGACGTGCTCGAGCGCGAGGTGCACCTGCGCCAGAAGATCAAGTCCGCCATGACGTATCCGGTCGCGGTCGTCGCACTGGTCGTCCTGATCATGTCGGCGATGCTGCTGTTCGTCGTGCCGCAGTTCAAGAACATCTACACGCAGCTCGGTGGTACCCTTCCGTTGCCGACGCGGGTGCTTCTCATGGCCTCGGACGGCGTGAAGAAGTACTGGTACCTGGTCATCATCTTCACGTTCCTCTTCGTCTTCTTCTTCAAGCGGTACAAGAAGACGGAGTCCGGGCGGGCGAACCTGGACGCGATCAAGCTGAAGATCCCGATCTTCGGCACGCTCTTCCACAAGACCGCGCTGTCGCGCTTCTCCAGCACGGCCGGCATGCTGCTGCGCTCGGGCGTCCCGATCCTGCAGGCGCTGGACATCGTGGCGGACACGGTGAACAACAAGGTGATGTCCAGGGCGGTGGTCGACGTGCAGCAGAGCGTTCGCGAGGGCGAGTCGATCGCGAAGCCGCTCGCGAGGCACGCCGTCTTCCCCCCGATGGTCGTGCAGATGCTCGCCGTCGGCGAGGAGACGGGTCAGGTCGACACGATGCTCGACAAGGTCGCCAAGTTCTACGACCAGGAGGTCGAGGCTGCTGTCGACGCGTTGACGTCGCTCATCGAGCCGCTCCTGATCGCGATCATCGGAGGAGCTGTGGGAGCCGCGGTCATCGCGCTCTACATGCCGATGTTCAACATCATCAAGCTGATCCAGTAGGGCCGACGTACGTCGTGTCTACCGCGTCGCGACGTACGTAGTCATCCGTTGGTTCTACGTACGTCGAAAGTTGGGTCTTGCCTTCCGGTCCGCTTCGGTGGGCCGGAAGGTTCAACCCCGGGTGCGTACGTGCCGATATCTCTGAAAGAACGCGGCGGATGGGTAGCTGTCCGCCGGGACTGACAGACACGAGAGGAGGTGGGCACCGGTGCTCTGGACGGCGTTGAGGCGGTTGCGCGACGAGGAAGATGGATTCACGCTGATCGAGCTGATGGTCGTCGTGATGATCCTCGCGATCCTCATCGTGATGGGCCTGCCGACCTTCCTCGGCGTGCGGTCGAGGTTCCAGGACCGCGGCGCCCAGTCGGACCTCCGCAACGTGGTCCTCGGCGCCAGGATCCTCTACACGGACAACGCCACGTTCACTCCCGCGAACTCTTCCCCCACAGGGGTCGTCACCATCGTGAACACCTTGTGCTACGTGCCCACAGGGCAGGCGTCGATCGCGACGAATCCGGTCGCTCCCGCGTGCGCGAGCGGACAGGGAACCGGGTCGATCAGCGTGGCGTCCGGCATCTCCCAGTTCTCTGCGGCCCGGATGTCCACGTCACAGACGTGTTTCGTGATCTTCGATTCCACGACCGGGACGAGGTACGGGATGACCGCGACCCCCGCGAACTGCACGGCGACGTGGGCGGCCGCGAACGCGGCGGCGACCACGCCGGCCGCCGCCGGCTGGTAGCCCTTTCTACCCCTCCTACCTCTTCTTAGGTATTCCCTGCTCGAAGGGGGCCGGAACCCTCAAGCCGAGTAGCGAGTCCGCCGACACATGACCCAGTAGGCGCGCAAGAAGACGTGCCCGAGAAGAAGCGAAAGGAGTTGAGGCAGCATGCTCAAGCGCTTCATGGAGCGCAAAGAGGATGAGGACGGGTTCACCCTCATCGAGCTGATGGTGGTCGTTTTGATCATCGGCATCCTGATCGCCATCGCCCTGCCCACGTTCCTGGGCGCCCGCACCCGGGCCCAGAACCGCGCGGCACAGTCGGACCTTCGCAACACCCTGGTGGCTGCGAAGACCTGGTACACGGACGCCAGTTCCTATGTTGGTGCCGACTCGGCCGTGACGGGCCTTCAGACCATCGAGCCGTCGTTGACCTACGTCGGTTCCGCGGTGCCCTCCACCGTGGCCGCGCCTTCGGTCAGCGTCAACGCCGCTTCGGCGACGCTCTGGGGTGCGACCAGGATGTCGGCCTCGGGCGTGTGCTACGGGATCACCGACGACGCGACCGTGGGAACGCGGTACCAGTCGGCGGTCGCCACGTGCACCGGTGCCACCGTGACCGGAGCGCCAGGAGCCGCGACTAGCTGGACCTAAGCATCGCTGGCTTGGCTTCAAGTGTGAAGGGGCGGTCTTCGGACCGCCCCTTCTTCGTGTTCCGGGGCCGATCTTCAGAGCGGCCAGTCGGGCAGCCACCCGAGCGCCCGTATCCACGAGCCCGGCACGCGCCACCCCGTCCAGACGGGGAGGAACAGCACGCCGACGAGGATCGCCGCCCCGGCGAACGCGATGGCCGACCGCCTGCCGCCGCTCGGTGGCAGCCGTCGGAGGGTGGCCGTCACGGCGAGACACATGAACGGAACGGCGGGCAGCATGTACCAGATGAACTGCGTCCTTCCGACCGCGAACCACGGCAGGAACATCGACGCGTACCCACCGAGGACGACCGCGTCCTGCCAGACGGGCCGGCGGATGACCTGCACGAGCGCGACCGGCACGAGCAACAGGAACCCCCACCAGAGCGCGGGGTTCCCGAGCGCCACGACGACGCTGTACCCACCATCCCGAACCAGCTCCAGGTACAGGACCGGGTGGAGCAGGAGCGGCCAGGTCCACGGCGGCGAGTTCTCGGGCTGGATCGCGCTGTGCGCTTGCTGGTAGTGCAGCATGGCGGACTGCAGTGCCAAGAAGTCGTGGACGGCGAAGCCGTGCTGGTAGAAGAAGGCGCCGTAGCTCAGCATGTAGATCCCCGCGGGAACCAGCACGAAGGAGGCCACGAGCGTCGTGAGGGTGGCCGCCGCGGAGCGATCGCCCCGTCGGTTCCCCGTGAACGCCCAGATCGCGCAGAGACCCGCCGCGAACGGCAGCGCGAACGCGCCAGACCATTTCGTGGCGACCCCGCATCCCAAACAGATGCCGGCCAGCAGCCGGAACGGTGAGCCGACGAGGCGATCGATCCGGCGCCAACGCCCGGATGACCCGCCCGCCCCCATCCGTTCGCGATCCAGCACGAGGAACAGCACAGCCCCGGTGACGAACGTCGCGAGGAAGATGTCGAGCATCGCCATCCGGCTCTGGACGATGTGAAGACCGTCGAGCGCCAGCAGCAGCGCCGCGAATCCCGCCCACCAGACCGACCTCCAGAGGTGAAGGGCAAGGAGGTAGAGGAGGCCGACACCGACGATCCCGAACACGGCCGAGGGGATCCGCCAGCCGATCGGACGCTGACCGATGGGACCGACGCCCAGCAGAGCGATGACCCACTTGCCGAGCGGGGGATGCACCCACGTGCCCTCGTCGGCGATCCTCGCGGCGGGCGGGTCGTCTCCGATCGGGTTCACGGTCCCTCCCCCCAGGTACGCCGCCGCGTCGAAGACGTAGTAGGACTCGTCTCCATAGGGCTGACCCGGCGCCCCCAGTCCCCACAGGCGGAGTCCGGCGGCGATCAACAACACGAGGGCCGGGACGACGATGCGGCTGGGGATCGCGACTCGGTGCACGGAAGCGATGATTCCATGCCCGGCGGGCATCCCCACGCAGGAGCGGCCGAGGCGGCTCAAGTCACGCCCGGAAGGCTCCGACACTGATGGAAGGGGAAGGGGTGGCCCAGCGGCCGCCGACGCCGTCGTACCCGATTCCCGGTAACAGCGATCCGCCTCCTCAAGCGTGCCCCCCGATATGCCGACGTCTAACCGACGGACAGAGAAGGTGGTAGGCGAACGCCCATGATGAGCGCGATCTATCGCATCAGACGCCGAGCCTCGGGTCATGCCCAAGACGAGGCCGGCTTCACCATGGTCGAGATGGTCATCGCCATCTTCATCTTCGCGATGGTGATCACCGGGGTCGGCGTGGGCATGAGCAGCGCGCTGAACCTGACGCGACAGAACCGGAACCGATCGATCGCCGCGAACCTGGCCGCCCAGCAGATGGACACGGTCCGCAGCACGGACTTCGCGACGCTCGACCAGCTGACGCAGCTCGTCCAGCCCACGACCGTGACGCCCACGCCGACGGTCGAAGGCGTCCCGTACACCATGACCCAGAACACGCGGTGGATCCGCAAGAACGCGACCGGAGCGGCAGCGGGGCCCTGTCAGAGCCCGCCGACCGCGGCCAACCCGCTGGCATATATCGCCGTCACGAACACGGTGACGTGGAGCGGCATGCGCGGCGTGCTGCCCGTCCAGACGAACACGGTGATCTCTCCTCCGGTCGGCGTCTACGATCAGACCGAAGGCCACATGCGCGTGACCGTTCTGGACGCCGCGGGCCAGCCGGTCTCGGGGGCCCTCGTCTCGATCTCGAACCCGGGCCAGGGCGTCTCCGACAACGCGACCACGGGCACCGACGGATGCGTGTTCTTCGCCTACCAGCCCACCGGCGCCTACACGGTGACCCTCTCGTCGGGTGTCGGGAAGGTGGACGGACAGGGGAGCGCCACGCCAGTGCAGAGCGTGACCGTGAAGTCCGCCTCGACCAGCACCGTCCAGTTTCTCTTCGACAGCGCTTCCTCCCTCGCTCTCACGTTGTCGCCCATCACGGCCGGATACACGGTGCAGACCACGGGACCCGTCTCGCTCGGCAACACGTCCCTTCAACCGTCAGGGAAGCTCTCGTACGCAACGCCTAGCGGCAGTCCACGCACGATCGCGAGCCTGTTCCCCTATGCATCGGGATTCTCTGCGTGGGCTGGGAGCTGCTCCGACGCCGATCCTCAAGGAGTGAACACGGTCGGTGCTCCCTATTACCCGGGAGCCGTCCGGGACTCCGTGATCGCCATGACGCCAGGCGGGACGAGCGTCGGGATCGTCACCGTGCCGTCGACGAGCCTGCGGTTCAGGCGCACGCTTGCCGGCAGCGCGACCTACACGATCGTTGCGCTCCACGGTGCGGGGGACGCCGGATGTCCCGTGGCTGAGTCGTACACCCTGACGTCGAGTCTGGTCCTGGTGCAGAACGTCACGCAAGCCGTCAACGTTTCGTTGCCGTACGGAACGTGGATCATCCAGGTCAAGATCGGCGTCAGCCTCCGGGTGACGTGTCCATCGCTCGTGCTCAGTCCGAGCCCGGTGAATACCGTCTGGCCTGTCACTCCCGCCATCTGCCAGTTCTCGTCATGAGGTGGCTCAACGACCGACTCGCGCGCACCCGGTCCGAGGCCGGCGTGACGCTGATCGAGCTGGTGGTCGTGTGCTCGGTGATGACGGTGATCCTGGGTTTCGTCACGCGAACCCTGGTAGTGATGCAGAACGCCTCGACGGGATCGAGCCTGCGACTCCAGAACCTGGAGGAGGCGCGCATCTTGATGGATCTCGTGAGCAAGGACGTCCGAACGGCCGCCCGGATGACACCGACCACGTCGCCGTTCAGCGTGACGGCCTGCACCGCGACCAGTCCCGTCCAGACGCAGCCGTGCGCGCCCGCCGGATGGACGCCGGGGGGGAACTCCGCACCGTACGTGGGCAAGTCGGAGCTCTGGTTCTACGCGAACATCACCCTTGCGAACCAGACCCAGGCGTCGCCGTGCCCCGACATCGTCCATCTGGTGGTTGACACGAGCGCTAACCCGCCGGTCCTGAAGGAACAGGTCATCTCCGATGTCAACCCCACCGTCGACGCCCCGCCGACCTGCATCTATGGAGCCCTCTCCGGCGGCGTGTGGACGGGGACCTACAAGACGCGGCTGGTCGGCAAGTACATCGTGAACGGCACGTCAAGCTGTATCACGCCCGATCCGGTGTTCATCTACTGGTACGACGACGCCGCGGAGAACCCAGTGTCGTACCCCACCCCGGTGGCGTCGCTCACCGCAACCGAGCTGTTGCAGGTGAACGCCGTCGGGATCACGTTCGCCGTGCGGCAGCAGACCAACTTCAAGGTTCCGTGCGCGACGCTCGTGAACCGCGTGCGGCTCGCGAACGTCGACTACAACCCGATCCCCAGCCCGGCCCCCTGAGATGAGGAAGCCCATGATGCCGCCATCCCGAACTCGTCCCGCCGACGAAGACGGCGTCGTGCTGGTCACCGTGCTCCTGGTGACGTTCGTGCTGCTCATCCTGGTGGCGGGGACCATGGCGTACGCCATCGGCTCACAGCCGTTCTCCCGGCGTGATCAGGATTGGAACGCCGCCCTGGCATCCGCCGAGGCGGGCCTCGATGACTATCTCTACCGGTTGAATCAGAACGACCAGTACTACCTGTACGGGCAAACGACGTCCACAGCTCCCTGTCTCACGGTGCTCGCGGCGCCGCCCGATGGGAACCTGGCGTTCACGTCGTGGGTGCCCGTGCCCGGTGCCACCAGCAACGCGACGTTCCGATACTGCGTGAACACGGCGTACCTCGACCAGGGGGCGATCGTCGTGTGGTCGACCGGGAAGGCCGGGAACGTCACCAGGACCGTGCAGTCGACGTTCCGCCGCCGCGCGTTCATCGACTACCTGTACTTCACCGACTACGAGACCACGGACCCGGCGACGTACCCGGTCTCAGGGTTCAACTCCAACAACGACACGTGGGCGCAGACCAACTGCGCGCTGCATTGGTACGACCCTCGGGTGGGCGGACCCCCGTACGACAACAGCCATTGCGTAGACATCAACTTCGTCTCGGGCGACGTGATCAACGGCCCGCTGCATTCGAACGACGCGATCATGACCTGCGGGAGCCCGACGTTCAACGGCAAGGTCACGACCAGCTGGGTGGGATCCGGCTCTCCGATCAAGCGATATCGCACGAACTCGGGAGGCAGCTGCGGCGGGAACCCGACGTTCGCCAATAGCGGCGACCCGAAGTACGCGGATCCGCTCACGATGCCTCCGAGCAACCTGGCGATCAAGGTGAAGGCCGACAAGTCCCTCGGCGGTGCGGGGTGCCTCTTCACGGGGCCGACGTCGATCACGCTGAACGCGGCCGGGACGATGACCGTCGTGAGCCCGTTCACGAAGGCCTCAGCCACCACGACGAACAACTGCGCGGGCGGTACGTTGGCTTCGCCGTCCACGCAGGCCCTGCCCGCCAACGGCGTGATCTACGTCCAGGCCGTCCCGGCATCTGCGAGCGACCCGAACTACAACGCCACGTGCATCACCTCGACCCAGATGGGCTGGGCGAGCGGGCCTCCCACCGTCCAGCACCCGCTGCGGTACCCGCAGCGGTACGACATCTCACAGTACGGTTGCATGGACGGGGACGTGTTCCTCAAGGGAACGCTGAAGGGCCGTCTCACGATCGCGGCGGAGAACAACGTCGATGTCATCGGCAACGTCACGTACCAGGGTGGGAGCGGAGGCAGCGACCTGCTGGGTTTGGTCGCCAACAACTACGTCGAGATCTACCACCCCGTTGGCGACTGCGGATCGGGCAGCAGCCCATGCGACAACGGGAGCAAGATCAACGGCTACTACAACCTGGACGACGTCGCCGGGGGTCTCGGCACATCGTTCAACAACCCGAACGTCAACACCGCGATCCTGTCAGTCAACCATTCGTTCCGGGTGCAGAACTACCAGTATGGTGACAACACGCTCGGGACGATCACCGTGTACGGTGCCATCGCGCAGAAATATCGTGGCACGGTGGGGACGAACGGGAACAGCGGGTACACCAAGACCTACACCTACGATCAGCGGATGAAGTATCAGTCCCCTCCGTTCTTCCTCAACCCGATCGACTCCGCCTGGCAGATCGTCACGTGGGTCGAGTGCAAGGGGACCAGCAACGGAGCGGTCCCGACCACCTGCCAGTGACCGGCGCCATCCCAGTGCCGCGCTGAAGCCGGGGTAGGATTCGCTCCCTCGTGGACACCACCCTGCGCGCGATCGTCGCCGCCGTCCTCGGTCTCGCCATCGGGAGCTTCCTGACCGTCGTCGTCGACCGCGTCCCCAAGAGGGAGTCGATCGTCTCTCCGCGGTCGCGGTGCCCGCACTGCGGCGCCGAGATCCGCAACCGCGACAACGTCCCCGTGCTGTCGTGGCTGTTGCTCCGCGGGAGGTGTCGCTCGTGTCGGGCCCGCGTCTCGGCGCGATATCCGCTCTTGGAGGCCGGGACCGCCGCGACCTTCGCCGGAGTGGCCGTCGTCTACCCGCGCATCTACGTCATCGCCATGCTGTGCGCGTTCTGCGCCGTCATGCTGGCGGTCGGGGCGATCGACCTCGAGCACAAGATCATCCCGAACAAGATCACGTACCCGGCGTTCCCGGGGTTCGCGCTCGCCGTCGTCGTCGGGTGGGCGCTCGGCCAGGGTCTCGATCCGGTCCGCGCACTCGTCGGCGCGCTGATGTACGGCGGGGCGTTCCTGGTGATCGCGTTCATCGCGCCACGAGGGCTCGGGATGGGCGACGTCAAGCTGACGGCGCTGATCGGGCTGGTGATGGGATCCTCCGGCCTCCGATACATGGGGGTGGCGGCGGGCGCGGCGATCCTGCTGGGCGGGCTCGGCGGCGTCATCGCTCTGTTGGCGGGCCGCGGTCGCAAGAGCGCGATCCCGTTCGGGCCCTTCTTGACGGCGGGCGCGCTCGTCGCCGTCTTCTGGGGCGAGCGGATCGCCGGCTGGTACCTGCGCTCGTTCGTCTGATCCACGCGTGGCCCGGCCGGGTCAAGCGGCGCTGGAGGTGTTCGGTCCGACCTGCATCGCATCGTGACCGTCGTCACACCATCCCGTTCGGCGGACCCGTAGACTCGAACGCATGTTCGAGCTTGATAGACCTTGATAGACGATGAGCGAGTTTTGTCGGTCGCCGGACCCCGGTGATCTCGCCGCCGATGCGTCGGGCGGTCGTCGTGCGGGACCGCCGCTGCCGCTTCCCGGGATGCGACCGACCGCATGCATGGTGCGACGCGCACCACGTCGTGCACTGGGCCGACGACGGTGCCACCGCGTTGC
>JBBQVZ010000059.1:0-20858 GCA_038211015.1 Actinomycetota bacterium
GCCCATGCGGTCGCACGTCACGCTGTGCACGACGCAGCGCGGGTCGCGCAACAGGTCCAGCGCCTTCTTCGAGCGCCACATCATGCCGAAGACCAGGTGTCCCTCAACGAGGTCCAGCTCGCACGGGCTGATCCGCGGCGACCCGTCGGCCCGGAGCGTCCCGAGCATGATCAGCTCGTCCTTGCGGAACCGTTCCTCTGCCAGGGACGCGATCTCCGGACAGGCTTCGGCGAACGCATCCCACGGCATGGTCAGCGGAAGAGCGCGAAGTAGGCGGCGATGACGATCACCACGCCGGCCACGATCGGCGCGATCACCCACGCGAAGCCCAGCCGGCCCCGGTAGGGACCGAGCGTGCCGACCTTCGTCGTGGGCTTGAGGCCCGGCGGGCGGATCTGGAACCGTTTGGGCATCGCACGCGAGTATAGGGAGCGAGCCTGGGCGCGGTAGCCGCCGCGACCGTTCTCGGGTAGCGTTCGGCGACGTCGGCCAGAAGTCGGCCAGAAGTCGGCCAGAAGGACGGTCAGAAGGACGGTCAGAAGGACGGTCAGAAGGGGGAAGGCGTGTCCACGATCGTACGAAGGTGCGCGCTCGCTGCGAGCGTCCTGGTCCTGATGCCGTTGGTGGAGCTCGTCCCCGGGAGCGCGGCGGGACGCGCCTATGTGCGGGTGAATCAGGTCGGCTACGTGCAGGATCGCGCGAAGCAGGCGTTCCTCATGTCGACCGAGGATCATGAAGGCGAGTCGTTCGATCTGGTCGGAGACGGAGACGTCGCGGTGCTCTCCGGCACGATCGGGGTGGATCGCGGCCCCTGGAACGACCGCTACGGCCACGTGAACCAGATCGACTTCGATGCGTTCGCCAACCCCGGCGTCTACGTGTTGGAAGCTGCGGGTGCCACGTCCCCGCCGTTCCGCGTGGGCACGGGTTCGGACCTGTACACGCCGCTGCTCCACAACGCGCTCTTCTACTTCCTGGCGCAGCGGGACGGGGCGGACGTCGACCCGACGGTGCTGGAGCGCAAGCCCTCGCACCTCAACGACGCGCACGCGAGGGTGTACGAGACCCCCGTGTACCACAACGGCTTCCTCGTTCACGACCTGGTGCCGACGGGCGACCGTGCCGACGTCGAGGGTGGCTGGTTCGATGCGGGCGACTACATCAAGATCACGCACACGACGGCCTTCGTCTTGACGGTGATGCAACAGGCGCTGCGCGACGATCCGTCGCTGTTCGCGAACGGCGGCCCCGACTTCACGGACGAGGCGAGGTTCGGGCTGGATTGGCTGCTGAAGCAGTGGGACGGTAAGCGGAAGATCGTCTACTTCCAGGTGGGGATGGGGAACACCGGGCTCGGCTACGCCTCGGACCACGACGTGTGGCGTCTGCCCGAGGTGGACGACGGACTGACCGGCCGGGCGAACCGCTACCTGGCGCATCGCCCCGTGTTCCGCGTGGGACCTCCCGGGAGTCTGGTGCCCCCGTCGATCGCCGGACGGATGGCGGCGGCGTTCGGTCTGTGCTCGCAGATCTTCCGGTCGACGGATCCCGCGTTCGCGGACCGATGCCTGCGCGCGGGCGAGGGCGTCTTCGACCTGGCGAAGACGAAGCACACGACGAACCACACCACGGCGCCCAGTGGCTTCTACCCGGAGGGTCCGATGTGGCGTGACGATCTGGAGCTCGGCGCGATCGAGCTGCACCTGGCGCTCCGCGACGCCGTGTCCGTGCCCGACGGTCTGCTCCACGCAGACCCGGACTTCTACCTGGAGGCGGCGGCGACGTGGGCAGGGGTCTACATGCGGCAGCCCGACGACCTGCACGACGTCTTCAACCTGTACGACGTCGCGGGGCTGGCGCATCCCGAGCTGTACGAGGCGATCGTCGCGGCGGGGAATCCGTCGTTGCCCGTGACGGCGCAAGACGTTCTGGACGATCTGCAGAGCCAGCTCGATACGGCTGCCGAGATCGAGGCCGGCGACCCTTTCGGGTACGGCTGGGTCCACGGCGATCCATCTCCTCACACGTTCGGTCTGGTCGCCCAGGCCAACTGGTACGACCAGATCACGGGCACGGATCGGTACGCGGCGCTCGTCGACGCGGAGGTCGGCTGGTCGCTCGGGGCCAACGCGTGGGGAACCACGTTCGTGATCGGGGCGGGCACGCGCTTCCCGGAGTGCCCGCAACATCAGGTCGCGAACCTGGTCGGTTCGCTCGACGGTACCGGCGACGTGCTCCTGGGCGGCGCGGTCGACGGTCCGTCCGGATACATCCCGACCGGCTTCTTCGGCCCGAACCAGGCGCCGCCGTGTCCGGCCGACGGGAAGAACCCGTTCCGGCCGTTCGACCAGGAGGGCTGGCGGTACGTGGACCGCGTGGCGTCCTGGGCGACCACCGAGCCCGCGAACGACTACTCCTCGCTGGCGTTCCTGGCGTTCGTCCAGCTCGCAGCCGGGAACTAGTCCGTGACGGACTAGCTACGCGCCCAGCCGGTCCAGGACGTTGCGGGTGATGCGGTCGACGACGGGGTCGCCGTGCTTCAGGCCGAACGTCCAGTCGATCACGCCGGTGTTGACGACGGTGCCGCCTCCTGGGTGCGCGAACGCCGCCATCACGGCGTGGTTGTCGGCGACCCGCTCCACGTTCGACGGGCTCGTGCGCGTAGCGGGTCGGCTGTTCTTCCTGCGACCAGAGCCGCGCCGGTGCGGTCGCCAAGATCTCGAGTGACGCAGGGCTGCCGTCCTCGTGCGTGGGGACGGGCCGCCCGTCCTGCATCGTGAACGCGCAGCCGTCCACCTCGTACGCGACGATCGCGTCCCGTTCGCCGAACGTCTCCCCGACGCTGAGCCCGATTTCCTCGAACGCCCAGTGGTCCGTCCTCGCCACCGTGTAACCGCCGGAGGCGCGCGGGACGCCGAGGCCGTAGCGTGAGTAGCCGCCGCGCGTGAACGTGAGCCCGATCGTGGACGTCTCGGGCCGGCCGACGCGCCGATCCGACCAGATCCCGGAGAGGAACCGTTCGTCCGGCGTCCCGACCACCGGATCCTCCGCGCCGGCCCGGTACTTGAAGCACGTCATCGCGCGGCCGTCGTCCTCGAACCGGATCTGCCAGAAGCACGAGTTGCCGCTGAAGATCGCCGCGTTCCCGCCGGCGGCGACGTGCGCGTCGAGCGCGTCGCGCATGCCCCACGACCAGTACTCGTCATGACCGACGTGCAGGCTCAGCCGGTGACCCCGCAGGACCTCTGGGTGCGTCTCGAGGTCGTGCGATGTCGCCACGTCCACCCGATAGCCGTTCGACTCTGCCCAGTGCAGGAACGGCCGCTCCCAGTTCCACCACCCCGCGCCGCCGCTCCAATCGGACAGGCCGAGGGGCCGCGCCCAGTTCCGATAGCCCATGGCTTCCTGGTCCGGCTCGGTCTGCATCATGCGGCCGACCGGCTCCGGATTCACCAGGAACCCCTTCGCGAACGGCCGCTCGAACGATACGCGCGTCCCGCCGGTGTACAGCGACGGCCCGCCCCAGTCGTTGTAGGCGTTCCACGTGGTGGTGGCGAGCACGAGCAGGAAAGGAGCGGGGTTCTCTGGATGGGGACGGACGACGAAACACGTGTCGGCCCGTTCGTCGCCGGCGCGCACGGCGACGGCGTAGTAACCCGATCGCCAGCCGTCGGTGGCGATATCGAGGGTGACGGGCCACCCGCAGCCGTGCTCGCTCGCGTCGGTGGGCACGTCGTGCCGCGCCGCGCGGACGGTCTCCGCGTACGCGACCTCGGACTCCGACCCGTCGCGCGTCACGCGAACGTCGACGCTCCCGGCATCGGTGGAGATCCGGAGCTGCGCAGCGTCTCCCGATTCAACGGACAGCGGCCAGCAGTACGCCTCGAGCATGGACGGAGTCTAGTGAGCGCCCGTACGCCGGTGACGGTCGCCGCGAGCGGGCGTCTCCGCCCGGTGCCATCCTGTCAACCATGAAGGAGCAGATCAGGGTCGTGCGAACCGTCATCCGTAACCCTGGTCTGTTCCGGATCGCCATCGCGTACTTCTGGTTCGCCATGGCCGAGTTCGCCACTTGGGTGGCGATGCTGGTCTACGGATACCAGCGGGGAGGAGCGTCGGCGGCGGGGGCGGTCGCGGCGATCCAGCTCATCCCCTGCGGCGTCATCGCGCCGTTCGTGGGCTTCATGGGCGATCGTTTCCGGCGGGATCGCGTGCTGTTCGCCAGCTATCTCGTGCAAGGGCTCACGTTCGGCCTCGCAGCCGTGGCGCTCGCCGCCGACGCGTCGTTCGTCGTCGTCATGATGTTCGCGTCGATCGCCGCGTCGAGCTTGGTGATCACGCGGCCGACGCAGGCGGCGCTTCTTCCGAGCGTCTCCCACGGCCCCGAAGAGCTCACCGCCGCCAACGCTGTGTCGATGTTCGCGGGGAGCGCCGGGATCGTCGTGGGACCGCTCGTGGCCGGCATCCTGCTCGCGCGATGGGGGCCTTCTCAGGTGTTCGCCGTCTTCGCGATCGTGATGGTCATCGCGGGGCTCCTCGTGGCCCGCCTCGACATCTCGTCCGGTGATGCCGCGCCGAGCGTGACGATCGGCGCGATGAACGTGGTGCGGGCGTCGCTCGGTGGGTTCCGGTTCCTCCGCGCCGAGCGCGGTGCGAGCCTGATCGTCCTGGTCCTGTCGGGCGGCATCGTCTTGTCGGGGGCGCTCGACGTGTTGTTCGTCGCCGTCGCGATCTCCGCGCTCGGCAAGGGGCAGAGCTGGGCGGGCTTCCTCAGCTCCGCCAGCGGGTTCGGCGCGCTGGTCGGGGCGGCTTTCGCGGTCGCACTCATCGGACGACGGAGGCTCGTTCCGGCACTGGCCGGCGGCACGTTCGTATTCAGCGGACCGGTCGCGATGATCGGCGCAGCCCCGGCCGCCTCCACCGCTCCCGCGTTGTTCGCGGTGGCCGGAGCGGGAGGCAGCGTCGCATGGGTGGCGGGGACCACGCTCCTGCAGCGGATCGCTCCCGACGTCATGCTCGCCCGCGTGTTCGGGGTCCTCGAAGGGTTGCGGGCGTTCGCTCTCGCGATCGGATCGCTCGGCGCGTCCGCCCTGATCGCCGCGCTCGGTGTCCGGCTCGCCCTCGTCGCCATCGCGGCCCTCGCCCCGGTGGTGATGCTCGCGCTGTGGATCCCGCTCTCGTCCATCGACCGCGAGGCACGGGCGCCGGATCCGGCGCTGGTGGCGTTCGTGTGTCGGGTCTCGATCTTCTCCCCGCTGCCTCCACCCGCGATCGAGCGGATCGTCGCGCATCTCGAACGGATCGAGCTCGCCGCCGGCCAGCTCCTGATCCGCGAGGGTGACGTCGGCGATCGGTTCGTCCTGATCGGGTCCGGCGAGGCCGAGGTGACCCGTGATGGGACATACTTCACGACCTTGAAGACGGGCGACTACGTCGGCGAGATCGCGCTCCTCCGTGACGTTCCGAGAACGGCGACCGTGACGGCGATGGCTCCGATGGAACTGCTCACGCTCGACCGGGCGACGTTCCTCGAAGCCGTGACCGGCTACCCACGGAGCCGCGAACGAGCGGAGGCGATCGTCGAGGCGCGCCTAGCGATCGAGCCGGTGAACGGTCACGAGCCGCCGACCACACGATAGGGGCGCACTCGGCGCAGGCGGCTTCACGACGACCGCCATCACACGACCATCGTGCCGCCGTCGACGACGAGCTCCACGCCGGTGATGTATGAGGCCTCGTCGCTCGCGAGGAACAGCGCAGCGTTGACCACGTCCCGCGGCGTCCCCAGGCGCCCGAGTGGGATCGAGGCTCGCGCCGCCTCGACCCAGGCGGCATCGCTCGTCCGGACGGTCTGCATCGGCGTCTCGACGAAGCCCGGGTGGATGCAGTTCGCGCGCACCCGATGCGCGGCGAACTGCACCGCGAGCGAGCGGGTGAGCGAGATGACCGCGCCCTTGCTCGCCGTGTAGGCGTCCTGCGGGACCGTATCGCCGAGCAACGCCGAGACGGATCCGATGTTCACCACGGCACCGCCCCCCGCGCGGATCAGCTCCGGGATGCCGTACTTGCAGACCCACACCATCCCTTTCAGGTTGATCGCCATCACGCGATCCCAGATCGCCTCATCCGTCTCGAGCACGCCGAGGTCCCGGTCGCGCCAGAGCACGCCCGCGTTGTTGTAGAGGATGTGCAACGCGCCGAACCGTTCGACCGCCGCGTGGATCGCCCCGCGCACCTGCGGTTCGTCGGCCACGTCGGCTTCGAACCCCGCGATGTCACCGCCGGCCTCGTTCACGATCGAGGCGGTCGCTTCGAGCGCCGAGGCATCGAGGTCGACCGCGGCGACCCGCGCACCCTCGGCGGCGAACACGAGGCAGGCCTCGCGGCCTATGCCGCTGCCCGCCCCGGTGATCACCGCGACCTTTCCGGCGAGCCTGCCGTCGCCTTCCATGGCAAGCATCCTCGCCATCGAGCTCGGGGGCTGCAACCTGGGCGTTCGTTAGACTGGCCGTTCTATGGCCGAGACGTACCGAGTGATCGTCGCGAAGCCGGGGTTGGATGGACACGACCGGGGCGCGAAGGTCGTGGCTCGTGCGCTGCGTGACGCAGGCTTCGAGGTCATCTACACCGGGCTTCATCAGACACCCGAGCAGATCGCCGAGACCGCGATCCAGGAGGATGCCGATGCCGTCGGGCTGTCCTGCCATTCCGGGGCGCACATGACGCTCTTCCCCCGGGTCGTCGAGCAGCTCCGCGAGCGCGGCGCCGGCGAGATCCTGGTGTTCGGCGGCGGGATCATCCCCGTCGACGACATCCCGAAGCTCGAGAGCGCGGGCATCGAGAAGATCTTCACGCCCGGCGCCTCCACCGTCGACATCGGCGGGTGGCTCCGAGAGCGGCTCGACCGCACCGCATCGAACTGACACCCGAGGAGGAACGTGGATCTCTACGAGCATCAGGGCAAGGACGTCTTCCGTGCGCAGGGCATCCCCACGCCTCGCGGGATCGTCGCCGCCACGTCCGAGCAGGCGGCGGATGCGACGGTCGAGCTCGGCGGTCGCTCCGTCGTCAAGGTGCAGGTCCAGATCGGCGGCCGAGGGAAGGGCGGTGGCGTGGTGCTGGTCGACTCGCCCGAGCGAGCCGCCGAGGAGGCCGGACGCATGCTTCGGGACGGGTTCAAGGACATGATCGTGAACCGCGTCTTGGTCGAGGAGCTGCTCCCGATCGCGAAGGAGTTCTACACGTCGTTCGTGCTCGACCGTTCGACGGGCGACTACCTCGCGATGATGACGGCCGAGGGAGGCGTCGACATCGAGGAGCTCGCCCGGACCCGCCCCGAGGCGATCCGTCGCGTCCACGTCGACCCGATGCTCGGGTTGCGGATGTACCACGTGCGCGAGCTGACCGGAACGCTCCCGGTCGAGGCGCGCGAGGGTGCGGCCGACGTCCTGCGGAGGCTCTACGCGATCCTCGGCGAGCAGGATGCGACGCTCGTCGAGGTCAACCCGCTCGTGTTGCTGGAGGGCGGGAAGGTCGTGGCGCTCGACGCGAAGGTCACGATCGACGACAACGCGCTGTGGCGTCATCCGGAGCTCGACGAGTTGAAGGCCGCGTTCCCGATCGACCCGGTGGAGGCGCGTGCGAAGGACGCGGGCCTCCAGTACGTGAAGCTCGACGGTGACGTCGGGATCATCGGCAACGGCGCGGGCCTGGTGATGTCGACCCTCGACGTGGTGGCGCAGGCCGGAGCGAAGGCCGCGAACTTCTTGGACATCGGCGGTGGCGCAAGCGTCGAGACCATGTCGACGTCGCTCGAGGTCATCCTGTCGGACCCGGCGGTCAAGGCCGTGCTGATCAACATCTTCGGAGGGATCACGCGTTGCGATCTGGTGGCGCAGGGCATCCTGGAGGCGCTCGTCCGGATCGATGCGACCGTTCCCATCGTCGTCCGGTTGGACGGGACGAACGCTCGTCTGGGACGGGAGATCCTGAATGGCGCGGCGCATCCGCGGATCGTCTCGGCGACGACCATGCTCGAGGCCGCGCAGAAGGCGGCCGACCTCGCGAACGCGGGGGAGGCGGCATGAGCGCCTTCGTCGGCACCGACACAAGGCTCGTGGTGCAGGGCATCACGGGGCGGGAGGGCACGTTTCACACGCTCCGGAACCGTGCATACGGCACGCAGGTCGTCGCCGGCGTGACGCCCGGCAAGGGGGGAGGCGACGTCGAGGGCATCCCGGTGTTCGACACCGTGGTCGACGCCGTCCGCGAGACGGGTGCGAACACGTCGATGATCTTCGTGCCGCCGAGGTTCGCGGCCGAGGCGATCCTGGAGGCGGCCGACGCAGGGATCGCCCTGGTCGTGTGCATCACGGAGGGGATCCCGGTGCGCGACATGGCGAACGTGCACAGCTACCTGAAGGGTGTGGGCACCACGCTCGTCGGCCCGAACTGCCCCGGGGTGATCTCACCGGGCGCGGCGAACGTGGGCATCATCCCCGGCGAGATCTGTTCGCCGGGGCGAGTCGGACTGGTGAGTCGCTCGGGCACCCTCGTCTATCAGATCGTGCACGAGCTCACGCAGCTCGGGCTGGGGCAGTCCACGTGCATCGGCATGGGCGGCGATCCCGTCCATGGGATCGGGTTCATCGAGTCGCTCGCGGCGTTCGAGGACGATCCCGACACCGACCTGGTGGTCATGGTGGGCGAGATCGGCGGCGACGACGAGGAACGAGCGGCCGCCTACATCGCCGATCGCGTCACCAAGCCCGTCGTCGGGTACATCGCCGGGTTCGAGGCGCCTTCCGGCAAGCGCATGGGGCATGCCGGCGCCATCGTCACCGGCTCCAAGGGCACTGCCGCCGCGAAGGCCGATGCGCTCGAGGCGGCCGGGGTTCGCGTCGGCAGGACGCCGTCCCAGGTCGCCGAGCTGGTGCAGGTGGCCGCGGGGTGAATCCCGCCGCGCCCCCGGTGTCCCCGGAGGCGCCCGCCGCAGACGGCGGTCCCGGGGGTCGGGCGTTGCTCGCCATCAGAGGCGGGCTCGCCGCGTTCGTCGTGACCGCGTTGGCCGCGCAGATCGTCCCCGCCTCGATCGAGGTCGTCGGTGGTGGGCTCGCGCTCTCGACCGCGCTCAAGCTCGGCTGGTTCTACGAGCTCGCGTTCCATCGGGTCGCGATCGACCTCATCGGATCGGGCGGGGCGACCGGCCGTCTCTCCGTCGCCTTCCTGTCGGGAACCGTCCTCGCCATGTGGGTGCTCTTCCGCGCGGGACGAACGGCGGCGCGACGAGCCGGTCCTTCGCTCCGCGATCGCGTGCTCGCGGGGGCGATGGTCGGGCCGGTGTACGCCCTGCCGATCGCCGTCATCACGTCGTTCGTCAGGTTGCAGCTCCACACGGGCGGTGGCTTCATTCCTCAGACCGTTCGGTTCCACGGCGTCGTCTGGCAGGCGTTCGTCTTCCCGGCGCTCCTCGGCATCGCCGCCGGGGGTGGGGGAGGAGCCATGGGATCGTTGTCGCGCGGATCGCGGGCGCACGCATGGCTCGCGGGTGGATGGCGCGGGTTGCTCACCGCTCTCGGGCTTGCCGCGATCGGCGTACTGGTGCTGGCGGCGGTCCGACCGCAAGGGACGGCCACCTACGCGCGGATGGTGTCGTCGAACGGCCCCCGGGTCGCCTCGTTGCTCCTGGGCCACCACGCCCTGTTGCTGCCGAACCAGTCCTTCTTCGTGCTCGGGCCGTCGATGGGTGGGTGCACCGACTTGATGGGATCCGAGTGGACGATCCCGCTGCTCTGTCCGGGCCGGCTGCCGTCCCTCGAGCCGTACGCCATCGCCGCTGACATCGCACGCGTCGGCGGCGAGGATCCGACGACGATCGCCCCGATCACGGATCGGTCGATGCCGGCCGGCTACTGGGCGTTCGTCCTCGTTCCCGCGATCGCCGCGCTCGCTGCCGGACGGTACGCCGGTACCGGGGTGTCGGGGTCTCGTCGGTTCCGAGAGGCGCTGGTCCGCGGCGCCGGCGCCGGCGTGGTGTTCGCACTCCTGGTCGGGGTCGGTACGTGGATCGCGAGCGCGACGCTGTTCGTCCGACCCGCGGATGGTTCGGACGCAGTGTCGCTCACGCTCGGTCCACGGCTCATCCCGACGTTCCTGCTCGCGCTCGTGTGGGGCGTGGTCGGGGGAGCGCTGGGCGCGTCGATCGTCCGTCAGGAAGAGGGGACGCCGGTCCCCGTCGAGCCCGACGCGCCGGTTCCGCCCAACCCGACCTCGGTGTAGTGCGTCTCGAGTTGAGTGAAACGTCGCCACGCCGCCGCCCATCCGACGTCGTCGCGCGCGAACCGTTCGAGCGGGGCGTTCGGCATCTGTCGGTCCCAGATCCCGAAGAACGACCGCCCGTACCCCAACAGGTAGCGCTGGCCCGAGTGGGTGTACTGCATGACGTCGCTGTCCTGGGGGTCGGCCGCCGCAGCGCTCTGTCCTGCCTGAGGAACGGCGACGTGATTGGGCTCCAAGGACGCGAACCGGGTCCACGCTTGGCCCCAGCCGTCGTCCGTTCGAGCGAAGCGCTCCGCAGGAGCCGACGGTGACTGTCGGTCCCAGATGCCGAAGTGGTCCGGGCCGTAACCCAGGACGTACCGGTAGCCGGAGTGCGTGTAACGGACGGAGGGCTCAGGTGAAGAGGTCGCCGGGGCCGAACCGGGGGTCGCGCCTGCCGTCGGTTCGGGGTTGATAGGCGAAGGCACGGCCGATGGGGTTGCGCCCGATGCGTCGCCAGGTGCGGTCGTCGGAGCGGCCTGATCGGTGGACGGGCTCGTCATGGACGGTGGCGGGACGGTCAGGTCGCTGTGGCAGTAACGACACTTGATGGCTTCGTCCTGGATCTCTTCCGCACAGTAGGGGCACTTCTTCACGCCGAGCCTCCTTCAGGTGACCGTAAGGCTACCCCAGGTCGGGACGGGGGAACGACGGAGCCCGGTCGCCGAAGGCGACCGGGCTCCGCGAAGACGTGAGGAGATCAGGCGGTGAAGCCGCCGTCCGTTCCACCCGGTGCCATCGGCGGCGCTGCGACGGTCTCGGGCTCTTGAAACTTCATCCAAGCGCCGTAGCCGATCGCGAGGATCAGGATCAGGCCGACGAACGCGAAAAGCGCTGGTTCGTTGGTGACGGCGAACAGGAACTTGATCAATCCGAACGCCACGACACCGAAGCCGAGGTACGCGGCCAACTTCGACGGTGTCACGCCGATTGAGAACTTTTCCTGCATGTCCGCGATCTGCATCGCCTCCCAGATCAGCAGAGCGATCAAGAAGAGCCCCATGATCAGGCCAGCCCATCCTCCGCTTCCACTCCAGGCGTTCGCCTTGACACAGAAATCACCCACATCCGCGAGATCGCCTAGAACGTCCGAGACGCATACCTTCTGCCATGAGAGGAAACTGTCGATCAGCAGCAGAATCCCCGCCCCCAAGAGGATCTTGCTGGCTAAGGACAACTTCGACATGTCGAAGCCTCCGGACTTCTCCATCCTGTCTCCTTTCGAGCACACATGACCCGGGGCGCGCCAGGCGCCCCGCAACCTGATCGATTGAAGCCCCTGCTTGGGGGCGAGTCAAACATGCGGGGCGGTGGACCTGAAGCGCGAGTAGGCGCCGACGGTCGCCGCGGCGACGCCCGCGGCGAGCCCGATCCACGGTGCGAGCGCCGGCTTCGTGAACGGTGGCGGGTTCAGCGCGGCAAGCAAGGAGCCGACGAGGACGAGCGTCCCGGCGAGGATCGCCGCGGTCCGTGCGATCGACGGACGACGGCCGAAGGCCAACCAGACACCGAGGCCGATCACCGCCCCGCACGCGGCGAGCATCGACCAGCGAACGTCGAACGCCCAAGCGCCCGCGAACCCCGAACCGGTGCTGAAGCGCGTCCATGGGAGCAGCGTGGCGAGCGCGGCGACCGCGAGCAACGCGCCGGTGACGCGGTCGGCGGGTGACCGGAGCCGCCGCCAGGGTCGCGGAGGGGTCGACTCGGGGATGTCGCTGCCCAGGACCTCGGACAAGCATTCCGCGCCCAGCACTCGACCCCTGACGGGGACCGCGCACTCGAGGCAGAGCGGTCGCCCGCACACATCGCACATGCCGACCGTGAGCCGTGAGGGATGGGTCGCGCATCGCTCCGCGCCCTTCGTCGTGCGCTCTTCCGTCGGCATCGCCGAAGCTTACGCCGCGGTCCTGGCTCCTCGGACGGCGTGGTAGCGTCCGAGCCGATGGAGGCGCGCATCGCGGTGCTGGTCTCGGGCTCGGGCACGAACCTGCAGGCACTTCTGGACGATCGTGTCATCCGGCCCCACATCGCGCTCGTCCTGTCGGATCGGCCCGGTGTCCGCTCGCTGGATCGCGCGCGCGATGCCGGCGTCGACGCCGCGATCATACAGCCGGAGGACTTCTCCGACCGATCCGACTTCGACCTCGCCGTGCTGGGGCTCTTCGAAGACCGTCGGATCGACACGTTGGTGAGCGCGGGGTACATGCGACTGCTGGGCAAGCCGGTCCTCGATGTGTATGGGGGTCGGTGGCTGAACGTTCACCCGGCGCTCCTCCCGTCGTTCCCCGGGATGCACGGCGTCCGCGACGCGCTCGCCTATGGGGTGAAAGCCACCGGGGTCACGGTCTTCCTGGTCGACGAGGGCGTCGACACGGGTCCGATCGTCGCGCAAGAGGTGGTCGAGGTCCTGCCCGACGACGACTGGGACTCGCTGGAGGCGCGGATCCACGCCGCCGAGCACCGGCAACTCCCTGCGGCGGTCCGCGCGATGATCGAGGGCCGGCTCCAGGTCGATGGCCGGCACGTAGGGGTGCGCGAGGCGGCAGGTGACTGACGTCCGTCCCGTCCGCCGGGCGTTGCTCACGGTCTACGACAAGACGGGTGTCGTCGAGCTCGGCAGAGCGCTAGTGGAGCTGGGAGCGACCCTCGTGTCCTCGGGGGGAACCGCACGGACCCTCAGCGACGCCGGTCTGCCCGTTACCCCCGTCGAAGAAGTCACGGCGTTCCCCGAGATGCTCGGCGGGCGGGTGAAGACGCTGCATCCCAAGATCCATGGCGGGCTGCTCGCGGATCGACGCAGGTCCGAGCACGTCGAGGAGCTGGCCGAGCACGGCATCGAGCCGTTCGATCTGCTGGTCTCCAACCTGTACCCGTTCCGTGAGACGGTCGCGAGTGGCGCCGACCTCGAGGACGTGATCGAGAAGATCGACATCGGAGGGCCGGCCATGGTGCGCGCGGCGGCGAAGAACTTCGCGTCTGTGGGGGTGGTGGTCGATCCCGCGCACTACGGCGAGATCGTCGTCGAGCTCCGCCGAGAGGGAGGCCTGACGTTGGAGACGCGTCGCGCGTCCGCCGCCGCCGCGTTCGCGCACACGGCCGCCTATGACGCGGCGGTGGCCGGGTGGTTCGCCCGGCAGGACGGGGACGACTCGCTGCCGGGTTTCGTCGGGTTGGCGTACGAGAAGATCGGCGATCTTCGCTACGGCGAGAATCCACACCAGCGGGGAGCGCTCTATGTCGAGGCGGGCGGGCCCGGGGTGCTCGGAGGCGCGAACGTCTTGCAGGGCAAGGAGATGTCGTTCAACAACTGGCTGGACGTCGACGCGGCTTACGCCTTGGCCTCCGCGTTACCACCGAACTCCGCGGTGATCGTCAAGCACAACAACCCGTGTGGGGCGGCGCTCGGGTCCACTCCCGCCGAGGCGTACGCGAAGGCCTTCGCGTGCGACTCGGTCTCGGCGTTCGGCGGGATCGTCGCGTTCCACGCGCCGTGCGACGGAGCAGCCGCCGCGGCGATGGCCGACGTGTTCACGGAGGTCGTGGTAGCGCCGTCGTTCACCGACGATGCGTTGGCGGCCTTCGCGAGTCGGCAGAACCTGCGTGTGGTGGAGGCGCCGCTCGCGA
Source organism: Actinomycetota bacterium (assembly GCA_038211015.1). Taxonomy (GTDB): domain Bacteria; phylum Actinomycetota; class UBA4738; order UBA4738; family HRBIN12; genus JBBQVZ01. The sequence continues at coordinate 13,942 of JBBQVZ010000059.1, forward strand.
CGGGTGCAGGGTTCGACGTGCGTCCGATCCCGGGGGGCGCGCTCGTGCAGGACCGCGACCTGGTCGCGGAGTCGACGGGGGAGCGGCCGAAGGACTGGGAGGTCGCGTCGTCGCGCGAGCCCACCGAGCAGGAGTGGCTCGACCTGGCCTTCGCGTGGACGGTGGCGTGGCGAGTGAAGTCCAACGCCATCGTGTTCGCCAAGGACGGCGCGACCGTGGGCGTCGGGGCGGGGCAGATGTCTCGCGTCGACGCAGCCTGGATCGCGGTCCGCAAGGCGAACGGCCGCGCTCGGGGGGCGGTGATGGCGAGCGACGCGTTCTTCCCGTTCCCCGATGCGATCGAGGTCGCGGCGGACGCCGGAGTCACCGCGGTCGCCCATCCGGGAGGGTCGATGCGCGATGACGAGACGCTGGCGGCGGCCGAGTCTCGAGGCATGGCCGTGGTGATCACCGGCCGGCGGCATTTCCGTCACTGAGGCTGCCCCGCAGGTAGGATTCCGCTCCGTGACGGCTCGCATCCTGGACGGGAAAGCGGTCGCCGGCCAGATCCGCTCCGAGGTCGCCGATCGAGTGCGCGCGCTCTCCGAGCGGGGGGTGACCCCCGGCCTGGCTGCCGTCTTGGTCGGGGACGACCAGGCCTCCCGGATCTACGTCGGCTCCAAGCACAAGGCGTGCGCCGACGTCGGGATCCGCTCGGAACAGGTGGACATGCCGGTCTACGTGACCGAGGGCGAGCTGCACGCTACGCTCCGCCGCCTCAATCGCGACCCGGAGATCCACGGGATCATCGTGCAGCTCCCCATGCCACAACACATCCATGAGCTCGCGGTCCAGCAGACGATCGACCCGGCGAAGGACGTCGACGGTCTCCATCCGATGAACGTCGGGCTCATGGTCCGCGGAGAGCCGGCGTTCCCGCCGGCCACGCCGTACGGGGTCGTCGAGCTGTTGCTGCGTTCGGGCGTGGAGCTGGAGGGTGCCGAGGTCGTCGTGGTGGGGTACGGGGAATTGGTCGGCGCTCCACTCTCCATCATGCTGGCACAAGACTCGATACGCGGGAACGCGACCGTGACATGCTGCCACGCGAAGTCCCGCGATCTCGCCGACCACACCCGCCGGGCGGACATCCTGGTCGCCGCGGCCGGTGTGCCCGAGATGATCGTCGGCGACATGATCAAGCCCGGTTCGACCGTGATCGACGTGGGCGTGCATCGCACGGCCGATGGTCTGGTTGGGGACGTGAGGTTCGACGAGGCGCTCGAGGTCGCGGGGGCGATCACGCCCGTGCCGGGGGGGGTCGGGCCCATGACCACGGCGATGCTGCTGATGAACACCGTCGCCGCCGCTGAGGCTCAGGCGTTCGCGAAATGACCACCGGGGGCCGCCTGGCCGCCATCCTCGCATCGGGGGCGTTCTGCGTCACCGGTGAGGTCGTCCCGCCTCGATCGGGCGAGGGCGGCGGCGTCACCGAGCACGCACGCACGTTGGTCGGCTACGTCGACGCCGCCAACGTCACGGACAACCCCACTGCCAGTGCCCACATGTCGCCGATCGCCGGCGTGCGGTTCGTGTCGGCGGCGGGGGTCGAGCCGACGGTGCAGCTCACGTGCCGCGACCGGAACCGCCTGGGTATCACCGCGGATCTGCTGGGCGCGTGGGCGCTGGGCGCGCGCAACCTGCTCTGCCTGACCGGCGACCCGCTGAAGATCGGCGACCACCCGGACGCGACGGTGGTGAACGATCTCTCGGTGTTGGAGTTGGTTGGGCTGGCGAAGAGGATGCGTGAGGAGGGCACGACGCTGTCGGGTGCCGATATCGCCGACCCGCCTCGATACCTGATCGCGGTGGCGGACATGCCGCTCGCCGATCCGTACGATCCGAAACGGCTCGAGGATAAGCTGGACGCCGGTGCCGACGTCGTGATGACACAGATCGCGTACGACATCGAGGCGTTGAACGCCTGGGCAGACCGCATGCGCGAACGCGGACTCTTCGAGCGGGCGAAGGTCATCGTGGGCGTGGTGCCGCTGCGGAGCGCGAAGGCGGCTCGGTTCATGCGCGAACGCCTGCCGGGCGTACGCGTGCCGGCGTTCATGATCGAGGACCTCGAGCGTGCGGGTGGAGACGCGGAGGAGGTCGGGATCGGTCACACGATCGACGTGGTGCAGGGCATCAGAGGGATCGAGGGCGTTGCGGGCGTTCACCTGATGAGCATGGGCCGCGACGACGTGGTCGCTCGGGTCGTGGAGGGAGCGGGCTTGTTCCCGCGGCCGACCGGCGTCTCGTCCGCGCCGAACTAGTCCGTGCCGGACGAGTCGCGGTCCTCGATCGGCGTGTAGGTCCGATCCCGCGGGCCCACGTACACCGAGGCAGGCCGGATCACCTTGTTGTCCTCGTATTGCTCGCGGACGTGCGCGGTCCAACCTGCCATGCGCGCCGCCGCGAAGATCGGCGTCATCAGATCGGTCGGGATGCCGAGCACGTGATAGACGCTCGCGGCGTAGAAGTCGACGTTCGGGTTCAGGCTCTTCTGTTCCATCACCGTCTTCTCGACCGCCTCGGAGATCTCGTACCAGCGGAGGTCGTCGTGGCGCTCGCCCGTCTCTTTGGACAGCTGCTTCAGCACCCGTGCCCGCGGGTCCATCACCGTGTACACGGCGTGGCCGAAACCCATGATCTTCTCGTGGCGGTCGAGCCTGTCGCGGACGTATGCCTCGGCCCGGTCGGGTGAGCCGATCTCCTCCAGCATCTTCATCGCCTCTTCGTTGGCGCCACCGTGCAGCGGGCCCTTGAGCGCCGCCACGGCTCCCGTGATAGCGCTGAACAGGTCGGCGAGCGTCGACGCGATGATGCGCGCGGTGAACGTGGAGGCGTTCATCGTGTGATCGCCGTAGAGGACGAACGTGGTGTCGAGCGTGTTCGCGTCCTCGGCGGTCGGCTCTTCACCCAGCAGCATCCACAGGAAGTTGGCAGCGTGGGGGAGCTTCGGGTTCGGCGGAAGGACGTCCTGACCGGTCCGCAGTCGGTGATAGTGGGCGATCAATGAAGGGGTCTTCGCGACAAGGCGGAGCGCCTTGCGGTACTGCGCTTCTGCCGACTCATCCCACCCATCGGGATCGTAGGCCGACGCAGCGGAGATGCTCGTCCGCAACATGGACATCGGCGAGGTTTGCTGCGCCAGCTCATGCATCAGGTTCGCGAGGAACGGCGAGAGGTCGCGTTCGTCGATCAGGAACTCGTTGATCTCATCCAGCTGGTCTCGGGTCGGCAGATCCAGATGCTGCAGCAGGTAGACGATCTCTTCGTAGCTGGCGTGCTCCGCAAGGTCCGCGATGTCGTATCCGACGTACCACAGGCGCCCCAGATCCCCGTCGATGTCGGAGATCTGGGTGTCTCCGGCGACCACTTCGCGGAGCCCCTTGTCGGTCACGTCACCAGCTTCCTCCGGACGATCGCCGCCCGCCGCGGGACACGAAGGACCTCGCGTCGCATCTGCCAGGATAGACGGCGGGAACGACTCGGGCCAAAGCGGCCGTTCGGCAACGGTGCACCAGGAGGAATCGCGTGGCAGATCGCATCACGCTGATCCCCGGGGACGGGATCGGTCCCGAGGTGGTGGAGGCGGCTCGCCGGGCCGTCGAGGCGACCGGCATATCGGTCGAGTGGGACCGCCAGGAGATGGGTGCGGGCATCTTCGCCCGGACCGGCGATCCGCTCCCGGCGTCCACGCTGGCGTCGATACGTGCCACGGGCGTCGCGCTCAAGGGGCCGGTCGAGACCCCGGTCACGAGTGGGATGCGGAGCGTGAACCTGGCGATGCGACGCGAGTTGGAGCTCTTCGCATGTGTCCGTCCGTGCCGGCTCTACCCCGGGGTGCCCGCTTCCTACGACGCCGTCGACCTGATCGTCGTCCGGGAGAACATCGAGGACATGTACACGGGGATCGAGTTCGAGGAGGGCACGCCCGCCACGACCGAGCTGATCCGCTTCGTCTCTGAGACGAGCGGGCTCGAGATGCGCGCAGACACCGGCATCTCCGTGAAGACGATCTCGGAGGTCGGCAGCGAGCGCATCGTCAGGTTCGCGTTCGATCTGGCGGTCGAGCGAGGGCGGAGCAAGGTCACCGCCGGCCACAAGGCGAACATCATGAAGTTCACGGACGGGCTGTTCCTCGAGGTCGCCCGGCGAGTGGCTGCGGAGCATCCCCAGATCACGTTCGAGGAGCGGATCATCGACGCGCTCTGCATGCAGCTCGTCCAGGCACCCCAGCGTTTCGACGTCGTCGTGCTGCCGAACTTCTACGGCGATGTGGTCTCCGATGTGGCGGCCGGACTGATCGGTGGGCTGGGCGTCGCGCCCGGCGGTCACGTGGGGCAGGCGGCTGCGGTGTTCGAAGCGACCCACGGCACGGCGCCACGGTTGGCGGGCACGAATCGCGCGAACCCCGTGGGCGTCACGCTGTCGGCGGCCATGATGCTCCGCCACATGGGTGAGACCGATGCCGGCGATCGACTGGAGTCGGCGGTGGCTGCGGTGCTCGCCGAAGGCACGCATCTGACCGATGACCTCCGCTGGCCCGGCGACGATCGACCGCCCGCGTCGACGCTCGAGGTGGCCGACGCGATCATCGCCAGACTGTCGACCTGATCAGCTTCGGCAGGGGCCGACCGCGGCGGCCAAGCCGACGGTCGATGCATCATCCACGTCGAACATCGCGCCCTGCCCCGCACACCATGCCGACGAGGTGAGCGTGTAGCTCGTCCGCACGAACATGAGGGACCACGGGAACGTGGCAGCGGTGTTCTCGGCGCGGGCATCGGACCGCATCGCATCGCGGAATGTGTCCGTGAGCGTCCGGTATGCGGTGGATCTGTCGCCGATCCCGAAGTCGCCGGTGAGAACGACCGGCAGGCGCTCGGCACGGGCAGCGTCCAGTATCCGGTCCACTCCAACCGGATCCTTCAGTGCCCCGTCGAGCGGGGAGTCGTTCGTTCGCACGGCGTACACGATGAACGCACCGTCCGGCCGATCGACCTCGAACCGGGCGACGAGATCCGACGCGAGCGGCTTCGGGAGCGGAAGCTCGCGGATCGGGATCGAGGACAGCACCACGAATCGACCGCTCTCCAGCGAGAACGGGTAGCGATCAGTTCGCAGGAGTGCGGCGCGAGCTTTATTCGACGGTTGGACGACGACGGCGAGGTCGGCCCGCTGCTTCGCGAGCGTTCCCAGGACCGCGCCGGCGTTCAAGTTCGATCCGTCCAGGGCGATCGACGCGACGCGAACGGGATCGACGGGCGGAGCGGAGGGTTGCACGGAACGCGGCCCGAGGATCGCCACCCAGGCGAACGCGCCGACAGACACCGCCACCAGGAGCGACGAGAGCTTGCGCTCGTCGAGTGCCGAGATGGCAAGTCCGACGAAGGCGGCCACGACGAGGACCGGGAGCGCCAACGCGATCACCTGTGCGGCGCTTCCGAGATCTCGCACCAGGAACCACAGCCACGGGACCGCGGCTGCGATCGCCGCCCACAGCACGTTCGTGGCGTAGGTCCGCACACGGCGCCGGAACCGAGGCGCGCGACGCCGCTTCTCGGGCGGCGGCATCGCCACGCGAGGCTTGCGACGCTCTGCCTGAGGCTCCGTGAGCGGGCTCGGATCCGTTTCCTTCTTCTCGGTCCCGGCAGGGACCCACGTCTCCGGCTTCGTCTTCGGCTGTGTGGACATGGGTGAGGTATCGGCATCTCATGGCCCTCCAGCGCAGTGCTTCCGTCGAACTCGATGGGGCCCCCGGGCCCCGGGTCCGCGGGCGGTAGCATGGGCAGCCTGTCCCGATCTCACGAGGAGCACGAAATCCATGAAGATCACCGTCGTCGGCAGTGGGTTCGTCGGCCAGACGACCGCGATGAGGGTCTTGGAGAAGGGCTTGGCCGACGAGGTCGTGCTGACGGACATCGTCGAAGGGCTGCCCCAGGGTCTCGCGCTCGATCTCAAGGAGTCCTCGCCGATCGAGCGCTTCGAGGCACACATCGTCGGAACGAACGACCTCGCGGACGCGGCCGGCTCCGACGTGGTGGTGATCACGGCCGGGTTCCCGCGGCAGCCGGGTATGAGCCGGATGGACCTCCTCGGCAAGAACGCCGGGATCATGAAGGATGTGATCGGCAAGATCGCGCCCGGTTCGCCCGACGCGATCGTCATCGTCGTGACCAACCCGCTGGACGAGATGACGTTCCTGGCCGCGGAGGCGAGCGGGTTCCCGAAGTCGCGGGTGATGGGGATGGCGGGCGTGCTCGACTCCGCACGGTTGCGCTACTTCATCGCCGAGGAGTTGGGGGCGTCACCGCTCACCGTCGAGGCCATCACGCTCGGATCCCACGGCGACGCGATGATCGCGCTTCCTCGGCATGCGACGGTGGACGGGAGGCCGCTGCCCGAGCTCGTCGATCAGCCCACGCTCGACCGGTTGTTCCAGCGGACGCGCGACGGCGGCGCCGAGATCGTGGCGCTGTTGAAGAAGGGGAGCGCGTACTACGCGCCCAGCGCGTCGATCACGCAGATGGTGAGGGCGATCGCGAACGACACGCACGAGGTGCTTCCGGTATGCGCTTGGGCGACGGGGCAATACGGGATCTCCGACGTCTACGTCGGTGTGCCTGCGAAGCTCGGACGAGGCGGGGTGGAGCAGATCGTGGAGCTCGATCTCAACGAAGACGAGCTGTCGGCGTTGCGGGCCGCCGCCGAGGGCATCCGCGCCAAGTGTGCCGACCTCGCCGACCTCTAGGTGTAGTTCCCCAACACGTTGTTCACGAAGTGAGAGCCTCCCTGCTCGACAGGGTCTAATCCGCGAGCAAGGAGGCTCTCGTGTCTCATCCTAGGGCGAAGCTCACCGTGCAAGGCCGTCAGCTCCTCGTCGA
>JBBQVZ010000060.1:0-20439 GCA_038211015.1 Actinomycetota bacterium
ACGGTGCCCTTGGCCTTCTGCACGGAACCCTTCGCCTGGAGGCTCCTATCCTTCGTTGCCTTGCCAACGGCCTTCTTGGCGGACCCTGCGACCTTGTTCGCCTTCCCTTTTGCCTGCTTCGATGTCGCTGCCATCACGTACTTCCTCTTCCTTCCTGTCGTTCCTCTCTGTCCAGCATCTCGCAAACAGCGTGGACTGGCTCGAGGCTAGGGGGAGACGGGACCCTCGTACCGCACTGTCCCCGGTGCGTCGCCGCCGTCCTTGTTCAAGCGTCGGGACAGGTAGAGGCCCTCCAACGCGAACTCGAGCGCGGAGGCGGCCACGCCGGGACTCTCCTCCTCGACGCCCAACCGGTCGAGCAGCTTGGACAGACCCGGCAGATCGCCGAACTGACCGAGCAGGTCCCCCGCAGGCGTCAGGTCCGACGTCTCGGCGGTGAGCCCGTCGTCGAACCGGTGCAGGAGCGGTTGGAAGTCGAACCCCGACAGCCGGCGACGGAAGACCTCGAGCTCGGCGGTCCGCATGGCCCGGGAAAGGATGTCGCCCTCGCGACCCTCTTCGACGGTGTCGAACTCGATGCGACCCTCCGACGACGCGAGCACGGCGGGAAGGTCGCACACGCGCGGCACGGCCTCGGACTCGCCGGCCCGGGCCGCGCGTCGGACCGCGGCGGCCGAGAGCGTCTCGACGTTCCCGATCGAGTAGCGGACGCTGACGCCGCTCCGATGGTTGATGTGCGGCGAACGGCGCAGCTCGGCCGTGAGCGCCGCGACGATCTCCTTCATGAACGCCGGCACGCGCACCGGGACGTCGCCCGCGGGCGTTCGCGCCTCCTGGTCCATGATCACGATCTCGTCGCCGAGCTCCTCCGGGTAGTGCGTCCGGACCTGCGTGCCGAACCGGTCCTTCAACGGCGAGACGATGCGGCCGCGGTGCGTGTAGTCGTCGGGGTTGGCGGTCGCGACGACCAGGAGGTCGAGCGGCAGGCGGATCCGGTAGCCGCGGATCTGGATGTCCCGCTCCTCCAGGATGTTGAACAGCGACACCTGGATGCGCTCGGGCAGGTCGGGCAGCTCGTTGATCGCCACGATGCCGCGGTTCGTCCGCGGGATCAAGCCGTAGTGGATCGTCAGCTCGTCGGAGAGGTAGCGGCCCTCGGCGACGCGGATGGGGTCGACGTCGCCGATCAGGTCGGCCACGGATGTGTCGGGTGTGGCGAGCTTCTCCGAGTACCGATCGTCGCGCCCGATCCAGTGGACCGGCACCTTGTCGCCGCGCTCCGCGACGAGCGCGATGCACCGCGCGCAGATCGGATGGTACGGGTGATCGTGGATCTCGCATCCCTCGATCGCGGGGACAAACTCGTCAAGTACGTTGACGATCGCTCGGATCAGGCGAGTCTTGGCCTGGCCGCGCTCCCCCAGCAGGATCAGGTCGTGTCCCGCCAGGATCCCTCGCTCCAGGCCCGGCAGGACCGCCTCGTCGAACCCCACGATCCCCGGGAACAGCTCTTCGCCTCGATCGAGCTTGTCCAGCAGGTTCGCCCGCAGCTCGTCCTTGACCGTGCGGTCCTGATATCCGGAGTCGCGGAGCGCTCCGATGGTCCCGGGCTGCGTCATCCCGGCCAGGGTATCGCGACCCGCCGATAGCGCGGAAGCGTAAGGAGGCGTCGGCGGTCACTGGTAGGTTCGGAGGTGTGGACGTTGAGCAGATCCTCGAGGGACTGAACGAGGAGCAGCGTCAGGCGGCCCGAGCCAAGCGCGGTCCGGTCGCCATCCTGGCCGGCGCCGGGACCGGCAAGACCACAACGATCACCCATCGCATCGCTTATCAGGTCGCCACCGACACGTTCCCCGCGTCGCAGATCCTCGCGGTCACGTTCACCGAGAAGGCCGCGGGCGAGCTCAAGAGCCGGCTCGCGGAGCTCGGAGCCGAAGGGGTCGACGCGCGAACGTTCCACTCCGCCGCGCTCTCCCATCTCCACAAGCTTTGGGAACAGCATTCCGGCGAACCCGTGCCGGCGGTGCTCGACCACAAGGCGCCGCTGATCTCCTCCCTCGCGAACGCGCTGCCAGCCCCGCACAAGTTCCTGCCTCGTCGCGAGCTGGCCGGCGAGATCGAGTGGGCGAAGAACCGCATGGTCGACCCCGAGGGCTACCTCGCCGAGCTGGAGCTCTCCGAGCACGAGCCGCCCATCCCGGCAGAGCTGATGCTCCGCGTGTTCGAGGGCTACGAGCGGCGCAAGCACACGAACGGAAAGATCGACTTCGAGGACATGCTCGGGCTCGCGGTCCGGATGTTCGATACGTACCCGGCGGCGGCCGAGGCGGTCCGGGAGCGGTTCCATGCGTTCACGGTCGACGAGTTCCAGGACGTGAACCCCTTGCAGGCGGCGCTCCTCGACCGATGGCTGGGCGATCGCGACGACCTCTGCGTCGTCGGCGACGACTATCAGACGATCTACTCGTTCACCGGCGCCTCGCCGGACCACCTGCTTGGATTCACGGACCGGTTCCCGTCCGCCACCGTCGTCCGTCTGGAACGCAACTACCGCTCGACGCCCGAGATCCTCGGTTTCGCGAACGAGCTGGCCGCGCACCTCGGGGGGTTCCGCAAGACGCTCGAGGCGACCGTGGAGTCGGGACCGCCGGTGATCGCGCGGCCGATCCACGACGTCGAGGAGGAGGTCGCGTCGGTCGTCCAGGCGGTGGACAAGCTCCGTGCCGACGGCGTGGTTCTTGAGGAGATGGCCGTCCTGTACCGGATCAACGCTCGCTCCGAGGCGTTCGAAGAAGCGTTCGCCGCGGCGGGCATCCCGTATCAGGTACGCGACGGCGCGTTCCTCCGCCGGCCCGGGCCGAAGGCGGCGCTCCAGCGGTTGAAGCGCCCGCCGGCCGGATCGGTCACCCAGGTCGTCAACGACGTGACCGACGCGTTGGGGTTCGATCCCCAGACCGAGGCCGACGCCGACGAGGAGGTCACGCGCCAGGCGGACCTCGCCCGGCTGCGCGCGTTGGCCGAGGAGTTCGACGGCGCCCACGACCATGGAGAGGTGGCGGCGTTCGTCGAGGAGCTGGGCCGGCGGTTCTCCACCGAGCACAGCGGCCGGGGCGTCAACCTCCTGACGTACCACCGCGCCAAGGGGTTGGAGTTCGACGCGGTGTTCCTGCCCCGACTGCTCGACGGGGAGCTCCCGTTCCGCTCCGGTCGCGCGAAAGCCGAGCCGGACGAGGAGCGCCGCCTGCTCTACGTCGGCATCACGCGAGCGCGCACGTATCTGTTCCTCACGTGGGCGACCGACGCCAAGACGAAGCCGAGCCCGTTCCTCGACGAGCTCGGTGTGCGAACGCCTTCCGCTCCGCGACGCCCCTCGTCCGCGCGCATCCGCCTGCCCAGGGCCGGCGGGCCCGTGCTGGAGCGCCTGAAGGAATGGCGGAAGGCGCGCGCCAGGGCGGACGGTGTTCCGGCGTATGTGATCTTCCACGACAAGACGCTCGAGGAGATCGCCGAGCTGCTGCCGAAGGACTGGGCGGACCTCGCGTCCATCTCCGGCGTCGGCCCGACCAAGCTCGAGCGGTACGGGGACGAGGTTCTCGCGGTCGTCGCGACGGTCTAGTCTCCGTCCGTGCGCCTGACCCCCACCGAGGAAGAGCGGCTCCGCGTCTTCGCTGCGGCCGAGCTCGCGCGACGGACCCTCGCTTCGGGCCTTCAGCTCAACGCGCCGGAGGCGATCGCGGTGGTCTGCGACGCCATGCATCTGGCGGCCCGAAGCGGTAGCCCCTATGAGGATGTGCTCGAGGCGGGCCGCGCCGCCCTCGCCCCCGAGCAGGTGATGGACGGGATCGCCGACGTCGCGACCGAGATCCGGCTCGAGGTCCTGCTCGAGGAAGGTTCGCGACTCGTCGTGCTCCGCGAACCGTTCGGCCCGAGCTCTCCCGACGGTCCGGGCGCGGTTCACTTCGCGCAAGGCGACGTGGAGCTGGTGCCGGACCGCGTGCGCATCACACTCAGCGTGATGAACACGTCGGAACGGCCGGTCCGCGTCTCGTCGCACTACCCGTTCGCCGAGACCAACGCGAAGCTCGCGTTCGATCGGGCCGCGGCGCGCGGGTTCCGGCTGGACCTGCCCGCGGGAGATTCGATCCGCTGGGCGCCGGGAGAGACCAAGGACATCCGATTGGTGGCCTTCGGAGGCGAAGGTGGCGCCGATGCCTGAGCGCATCTCTCGCGCCGAGCACGCTCTGCGTCACGGACCCACCGCCGGCGATCGCGTGCGGCTGGGCGATACGGATCTGTGGATCCGGATCGAGCGGGACCTGACCGAGCCAGCGGACCAGGTGCTGTGGGGCTACGCGAAGAACTTCCGTTCCGGGATGGGCCAGCACGACCGGGCGACCGGCGACAGCGAGCTCGACGCGGTGATCGGCGGCGCGATCGTCGTCGACCCGCTGCTCGGGATCGTGAAGGCCGACGTGGGTATCAAGGACGGACGGGTGGTCGGCATCGGACGAGCCGGCAACCCCGACATCACGGACGGCGTCGACCTGACGGTCGGTCCCGGCACCTGGCCGATCCCGTGCCACGGCCTGATCGTCACGCCGGGCGCGATCGATTCGCACGTCCACCTGTTGAGCCCGCGCCTCGTGCCCGTCGCACTGTCGGCGGGCGTCACCACCCTCATCACGGCGGGCTTCGAGGAACCCGCGTGGCGGATGCTCCGAACGTTCGAGGCGTTCGAGCACATGCCGGTGAACCTCGGCCTCCAGGCGTCCGCTCGCACCGATATCGGGGGGTTCGCGGAAGGCGTGATCGAGACGGGCGCGATCGGACTGAAGGTCCACGAGGACTGGGGTGCGTCCGCCCGGATCATCGACGCCGCGCTGACGACCGCCGACGCGTTCGACGTCGCCGTGTGCCTGCACACCGACGGCCTGAACGAGTCGGGTGAGCTCGAGGAGACGGTCGCGGCCATCGCGGGCCGGACGATCCACGCGTATCACGTCGAAGGTGTCGGAGGCGGGCACATCCCCGACCTGATCGGCATCGTTCGCGAACCGAACGTCATCTGCTCATCGACGACACCTGGGCTTCCCTACGGACGGGCGACCGCCGCGGAGCATGCCGACATGATCCTGGTCGTCCACGAGGGCAACCCGCGCCTCGCCGAGGACGTCGCGGCGGCGCGCGAGCGGATCCACCCCGCCACGATGGCGGCCGAGGGTCCGTTGCACGAGCTCGGCGCCATCTCGATCATCAACAGCGACTCCCAGGGGATGGGGCGGATCGGCGAGACCGTCCGCCGCACGTGGCAACTCGCGCACGTGATGAAGCGCTGGCGCGCCTCGGAGGCGGGGTCCGGCTGGCCGGACGAGCCCTCCGACGACAACGAGCGCGTCCTCCGCTATCTCGCCAAGTACACCGTGGAGCCGGCCCGTGTCCATGGGATCGAGGGCGAGGTCGGTTCGCTCACGCCGGGGCACGCGGCCGATCTGGTCCTGTGGGACCCCGCCTCGTTCGGCGCGAAGCCGGTGGCGGTGTTGAAGGGCGGCGTCCTCGCCTGGGGACCGATCGGCGAGGGCAACGCCTCGGTGCACGGGGCCGAGCCCACGCGGTTCGGCGCCGACTGGGGCGCCACCGGCGATGCGGCGGCCGCTCTGTCGACCACGTTCGTCTCCGGCGTGGCGCTGGACTCGGACATCGCCCGGACGCTCGCCACCCGTCGCCGGGTCGTCGCCGTGCGCGGGACGCGCGACATCCGGCGCGGTGACCTGGTCGCGAACACGGCAGTGTTGCCTGTCGACGTTTCGCCGGTCAACGGCACGGTCACGCTCGACGGGCGCGTGTTGGCCGCGGAACCTGTGTCGGAGGTCCCCCTCAACCGCCGGTACTTCCTCTCGTAGAAGGACCGCTACGACGTCGAGGGTCCACGCGCCTTGCGCCGCAGGGCCGTCTTCGACCAAACTCCTTCGAAGATGACCGAAGAGGGGGGATCCGGCACCGTGGCCGCCGCCGTGGGCGCCGGCGACCGTCCCGTCGGCGCGGGGGACGGCTCGGTCGAGCTGATCGACGTGTTGAAGCGGTTCGGGACGGTCACCGCCGTCGACGCGCTCAACATCGAGGTCCATCCCGGCGAGTTCCTGTCGCTGCTGGGGCCGTCGGGTTGCGGCAAGACCACGACGCTCCGGATGCTCGCCGGTTTCGAGGATCCCGACGAAGGGGAGATCCGCATCTCCGGCAATGCCGTCCAGGGCGTGCCCCCGCACAAGCGCGATGTGAACACCGTGTTCCAGAACTATGCGCTCTTCCCGCACATGTCCGTGTCGGAGAACGTCGCGTACGGCCTGCGGCAGAAGAAGGTGGACCGGAGTGAGATCGGCCGCCGGGTCGGCGAGGCGCTCGAGATGGTGAAGATGAGCAAGTTGGCGAACCGCAAGCCACGCGAGATGTCGGGCGGTCAACAGCAGCGCGTCGCGCTCGCACGGGCGCTGGTGAACCGGTCGAGCCTGTTGCTGCTGGACGAGCCGCTCGGCGCGTTGGACCGCAAGCTCCGCGAGGAGATGCAGATCGAGCTGAAGCTCCTCCAATCCCAGGTGGGGATCACGTTCATCTTCGTCACGCACGACCAGGACGAGGCGCTGTCCATGAGCGACCGGATCGCGGTGATGCTGGACGGGCGCATCGAGCAACTGGCCGATCCCGACACGATCTACGATCATCCGGCCTCCGCGTTCGTGGCGGGTTTCATCGGCAAGCAGAACTTCTTCGAGGGGACGTCGCGCGACGCGGGGCACACGGTCCAGGGGGACGGGTGGACGTTCCGCTCGACGCTCGAGCCGATCGGCACCAGTGACGGAGGGGCGGCGCTCGCCGCGATCCGGCCCGAGGCGGTCAACGTGTCGGAAGGGAGGCCATCCGAGGAGCCGAACGCGATCTCGGGAACCCTGGCGAGCATCTCCCATCTGGGCGACGTGATCCAGTTCGTCGTGCTGACGCCGGGCCGCAAGGAGGTCATCGCGCGGCTGCCGCGTCCACGCGCGCCGAGGCTCGACGTCGGCAGCACGGTGTGGTGCTCGTGGGATCCGGAGCTCACGCACATGTTCGGTGCGGATCAGGCGGAGATCGTCCTGGTCGACCCGGCCTCCGAGGCGGCGGCCATGGCCGAGTAGGCATCAGCAGGAGAAGGGATCAACAGAAAGGGGAAGGAGCACGATGACGAAGAAGGACGAGCAGTTCCTGAACATCCTCGCTTCACCCGCGGCGGCACAACGCATGAGCCGCAGGGCGTTCGTGAGTGGATCAGTTGTAGCGGCGTTCTCGGGTGGGTTCCTGCTCGCGGCGTGCGGCGGCGACGAGGAGACACCCGGCGGAACTTCCGGAGCGACATCCGCGACCGGTTCCACCGGCGCCCCGGCCGAGCTCGAGGACCAGCTGAACTTCTATCACTGGGCGGAGTACGACGATCCCGCGCTCTTCAAGAGGTTCACGCAGGAGTTCGGCCCCTCGACCAAGATCGACGTGTATGCGTCGAACGAAGAGGCCATCGCGAAGCTCACGGCGGCCGCCGGAAGCAGCGGCTACGACATCGTCGTGCCGACCGGCGTATTCATCCCCTTGATGGTCGAGAACGACCTTCTGGAGGAGCTCGACCTCTCGAAGATCCCGAACTTCGCGAACATCGAGGCCGTGTACACCAACCAGCCCTGGGATCCGAACAACGTGCACTCGGTGTGCAAGGACTGGGGCTCCACGGGATGGATCATCGACAAGAAGCAGATCTCCACGCCGATCACGACGTGGCAGGACTTCATCGACGTCGGGATGAACGAGGCAAGCGGCAACGTCTCGGTGCTGGACGCTCCGAACGAGCTCGCCGGCCTCTACTTCTGGGCCAACGGGATCGACTGGACGACGGAGGACACGGCGGACTACGACGCCTACGAGGCATTCATGGTCAGCGACTTCGCGTCCCACATCAAGGCGTTCGATTCCTACCCGGGCGTCGCACTCACCCAGGGCAACTACGCGCTCTCGCAGGTGTGGAACGGCGACGCGCGCCAGGGGCTGAACGCGGTGGACAACCCGGACGACTACGAATGGGGATTGGGAGCGCCTGAGACCGAGCTGTGGATGGACAACTGGTGCATCGTGAAGGGCGCCACGCACCCGGAGGCCGCTCACGCGTGGATCAACTTCATCCTCGATCCCGACAACTCGCTGCAGGACCTGGAGTTCCACGGCTACAACACCGGCATCACGGGCGTGAAGGAAGCGGCGGAGGCGGCGGAGCTCCCGTTCCTAGATCTGGTGTTCTTCGACGAAGCGCAGGTCGCCACGTTCCGGGCCGGCGCGGTGAACTCGTCGCTCGACCGCCAGGTGGAGATCTACAACAAGATCAAGGCCGCGGCGGGCGGCTAGGTCGAGCCGGATGGCGCAGCGGGTCGCGGATTCGGAGCGGGGTGCCCGGAAGATCCGGGCACCCCGTTTCGCGATGGCCCTCCCGGCGTGGATCTGGTTCGTGTTCTTCTTCTCGATCCCGGTCCTGTGGATCGTCTATTACTCGTTCGGCTACAAGCCGAACATCTTCAAGACCATCGCCACCGACAAGCTCTCGTTCGACCGGTACAGCGAGGCGCTGTCACCTGAATTCCTTCACGTCTTCAAGCAGACGTTGCAGATCTCGCTGATCGGCACGCTACTCACGCTGCTGATCGGGTTCCCGTTCGCGTACTGGCTGGCGACGCGCGTGGCACCTCGGTGGCGGGGAGTGTTGCTCGGCCTGGTGATCGTGCCGTTCTTCGTGAACTTCCTGGTGCGCACGGTGGGGTGGCTCATCCTCCTCGCGCCGGGCGGACCGTTGTCGACGCTCCTGCAGAAGTGGGGCATCCGCGACGAGCCTCTGCACCTGCTACAGACGCGGGGAGCCGTGCAGTTGGGCGTCGTCTACAACTATCTGGCGCTGATGATCTTCCCCCTGTTCGTGGCGCTCGACCGGCTGGATCCGGCCATGCGCGAAGCGTCGAAGGACCTGGGCGCCAGCCGGTGGAAGACGTTCCGCCAGGTGACGCTTCCCCTCGCTTCCCCCGGGATCGTCGCCGGCCTCCTGCTCGTGTTCATCCCTCTCACCGGCGACTACATCACCGCGGCGGTGCTTGGCGGTGCGAAGGGCAACATGGCCGGGGCGCTCGTCGCGAGTCAGTTCACGACCGCGCAGAACTGGGCGTTGGGCGCGGCGCAGGCCGTGATCCTGATCATCATGATCCTGGGGACGGTCACGGTGTTCGCCTTGGTGGGTCTCGCGATCCGCTGGCTCGCGCGCCGGAGCCGGCGGATCACGGTGCCGCTCACGGTGGAGGCAGCCCGATGAGCGCGATCGGGTCCGCGAGCGTCCGGCCTCGACGCCGCCGCGATCTCGCCAGCATCGCCCTCCGGGTCTGGAGCGTGCTGGTGTACGCGTTCCTGTTCCTGCCGATCCTCGTTATCGTCGTGTACTCGTTCAACAGCGGGCGGGCGTTGCTCGCCTGGAACGGCTTCGGCCTGGAGGGATACCGAACCGGGACACAGGACACCGTGATCCTGAACGCGGTCAAGACATCAGTCGCGGCGGCGGCGGGCACGGCGGTCATCGCGACCATCCTGGGCTCCTTCGCCGGCATCGCATTGGCCAGACGCAAGGGCCGCTGGACGCCGATCTTCCTCCTCCTCGTCTTCCTGATCCTGGTGACCCCCGAGATCGTCGACGCGATCGCGCTCCTGATCTGGTATGTACGGATCGGCGGTCCGTTCGGACCCGGTTTGACGATCCCCGCGGTGAGCTACGGGATGCTGCGCCTGTGGGTCGGGCATTCGTTGTTCGCGACCGCCGTCGTCACGTTGATCGTGCGCGCGCGACTCGAAGGGCTGGAGGAATCGCTGGAGGAGGCCGCCGCCGATCTCTACGCGCCGCCTGGACGCCGGTTCCGCCAGATCACGCTCCCATTGATGCTTCCCGCGGTGCTCGCCGGCGCGTTGCTCTCGTTCAGCTTCAGCTTGGACGACACCATCATCTCCTCGTTCGTCAGCGCCGCGGGCGCGTCGCCGTGGCCGGTGGTCGTCTTCAGCTCGCTCCGATCGGTCCTGCGTCCGGAGATCGCGTCCGTGTCGACGTTGCTGCTGTTGCTGACGCTCTTCGCGATCGCGTGCGTGGCGCTCGTACTCCGCCGCGGCGGTCAGTCGACCGAAGAGGTCGCCAAGACCATGACGGTGGGCGCCTAGCTCGGCAGCTTGGCCAGCAGCATGGCGAGCGCCAGGAGCGGCATCGCCAGCGACATCCATCGGAGCGCTCGTTCCGGTGCGGCCCTGAGCGTCCCGGCGTCGATCGGCTCGACGTCGCCGTCGCGCGATGTGATCGTTCCCTCCACCGCCACGACACGCCGGCGCAGGCGTCTGACCGGTGTGGACAGCACACGCTGCGCGGCGGATATGGCCGCACAAGCCGCGGCGAGCGCCACCGCCTCGGGTTCGAGACGGGCCGTCTGCGCGAAGAACGCCGTGAGAACGGGGAACGCCCCCCACGCCAAGGCGAACCACAGGTCGGAGTGAACCAGGCCGCCGAACAATTCGAGGTTGTAGGCGAGCACCAGGAACACGCCGGCACCGATGAACGCCCAGATCCACGGCGAGACCTCTCGCGTCCCGTCCACGCCGAGCGCCACGGCACCCGCGAGACCGGCGGCGGCGAGCGCCCACAGCACCGCGTCGGGGATGCGCGTGCCGAGCGGCCGTCCGCGCAACTCGTCCAGCGCGTGCGCGGCGACGCCCATCGCCAGGAAGAACGCGATCAGCGTCTCCACCAGCCACCGGACGTGCAAGGTCGGTGCGATCGACGCACCCATCACGACGTAGGACAGGTGCCAGATCGTGTACGGCGGATGAAGCAGGGTCCAGTAGTCGCGCCAGCCACCGGGGGTGAGCGCGTAGAACGCGGAGCGCTCGCCGTCAGAGGACACGCGGTCCATCCTTCACCGCCCAGACGACGATGCCGGCACCGAGCGACATGACGCGCGTCCGAACGTGGCGCAGCCCCGCGGCCTGCCACCAACGAACCTGTTCGGGTAGCGGATATCGGTCGTAGAACCGGCTGATGCTCGGCCCCAGGAACCGGCCGGTGTATCGCCACGCCGGCGAGACGACGGTGCCCACGACCGGCATGGCCAGCCGGGTGTACGTCCACCACCCGGCGTGAAGCGTCCGGTCATCGGGGCGGAAGAACTCCAGGCACGCGAGCGTGCCGCCGGGTCGCAGCACCCGCGCGAGCTCGCGCATGGTTGCCTCGGGATCGTCGACGTATCGCAGCAGGTAGGTGAACGTGACGGCATCGAACGTCTCGTCGGCGAACGGGAGCTGTTCGGCACGGCCGAGCGTTTGGCGGACCTGCGACCCGAGCCCTGCCGCTTCCGTGACCGGGATGCCGGCGCGGAGCATCTCCTCACTGGGGTCCAGTTGGATCACGCGCAACCGCTTGCGCCCGGCCAGCTCGCGCGTCACCAGACCGGTTCCCGACGCGACGTCGAGCACGAGCGAACCGGGGAGTGCGTTCACCTTGGACACCATCGTTCGGCGCCACCGTGCGTCCTGTCCGAACGAGAGCACGGCGCCCATCCATTCGTACTCCGGCGCGATACCGGCGAAGAGCGTTCGGGCGTGGCGCGCGCGATCGGACATGCCGTCAGTTCGTCCGCAGCAACGTCGGCAGATCGGCGAACGAATCGATCACGTGATCGGGCGTGCCTTCATCGCGTTGGAGGTCGGTGGGTCTGAACTTCCCGGTGCGAACGAGCACGCCGGCCATGCCGATCTGCTGCGCGCCGAGCACGTCGTTCACGACGTCGTCGCCCACCATGGCGGCGCGCGCGGCCGGCACGCCCAGCATCTCGAGCGCCCCCTCGAAGTACGCGGGGGCGGGCTTGCCACAGATCGTGGCCTTGGTGCCGGTCGCCTCCTCCAGCGCGGCGATGTAGGCGCCGCCGTCCAGCTGGAGCCCTTCCGCAGTCCGCCAATACAGGTTGCGGTGCATGCCGATCAGGGTGGCTCCGTCGTTCAGCAGCCCGAAGACGTGGTTGAGGGCGGCGTAGCTGAAGTCGTCGCACGCGCCACCGATCACGACGACGTCGGCGGGTTCGTCAGCCCCCACGAGCGCGACGTCCACCAGGTCCGCGCGCGCGTCGCCGTCCGAGAGGAGGAAGACCCGCGCATCCGCGTGGTGGGTGCGAAGGTATCCGGCGGTCGCGACGACCGCAGTGACGACTTCGGGTGGATCGACCGCGAAGCCGGACTCGCGGAGCGTGTGTGCCAACGCGTCGCGCGGATGCGTCGTCGTGTTCGTGATGAGCCGGAACGGGATGCCCTGCCCGCGCAGCCACCCGAGCGTCTCGATGGCTCCATCGATGGGTTCCCACGAGACGGAGAGCACACCGTCGATGTCGAGGAGGAGGCCGTCGACGTCCATGAGGAGCAGTCTCGCATAGCGGGCCTTGCGTTCGCGGTCGAGGCTCGAGCGCCGATGCGGACCTAGGGAACGAGCCTGATCCCCGCTCGCTTGCGCGCCTCCTCGACCTCGTGCGAAGGCTCGATCCCCTTCTGAAGGAGGCGCCACTCCTGGTACGGCGCGAGGTATCGAACCTTCGGAGGCAGGAGCGGACGCGCAAGCCGAGTGACGGCGAACGTCGCGTGCATCGCCGCACGTTTGCCCGGACCCAGCCGGATCCCGAACTGCTCCCGGAGCGGCGGCGGCAGCGTCGCGAACGCCAACCGGGACACGCTCTTCAACACGGGACGCCACTCCGCCTCGGCGGGCGGGTGATAGAAGAGCTCGGCCACCTTGCGCGCCGACTCGGTCACCACCAACTCCCCGCGGTCGATCACGCCGGCCATGTATGCGCGAAGCGCCGGAACCGTCGGCGGGATGATCTCCCGAGGGATCTTCACCAGCTCGGCCGCGAGCATCTGCTCCTCGTGGAACCGCTGGCGTCCGGCATCGTCGAGCTTGCCGACCGTCAGCTCCTCGAACAACAGAGCCGAGTCGACCAGGCACGCATGCACCCATAGCAGCAGGTACGGGTCGAGCGCATCGTAGGGCTTGCCGGTGATGTCATCGACGCCCTTGATCCGCGCGTGCACGTCGTTGATGCGATCGGCGGCCGCGTGCGCTTCGGCCTTGGTGCCGAACGTGATCGTGTATGTCAGGATCAACGTGCGCTGCAACCGTTTCCACGGGTTCCGCTCGTAGAACCCCGTTTCCCGCGCGCCCGCGATGACCAACGGGTGCGCGGCCTGCATCAAGACGGCGCGAGCTCCTCCGAACAGTACGGTGACTTCCCGATGGACCTGCCAACTGACGCTGTCCGGTCCGAAGTAGCCGAGATCGCCGCCGGTGCCCATCACTTCACTGTATCGGCGTGGTGGTGCTTCGCCGTCACACGGGAACGGTTCCGCGAGAACCTTCCGCGGCCGACTCGCCGATCTCCGATGTGCCCGGTGAGATGTGTTCCGGAGGCGCCGGGGCTTCCGGCTCCGCATCGGGTGGCTCCGGCGGCGGCTCCTGCTGAAGCAGCGACGTGGGGAACTTGACGGTGATCGTCGTTCCCTCTTCGGGGACGCTCGAGACCTCGAACGTTCCGCCACCGATCTGCGCCCGCTCGCGCATCATGGTCATACCGAAGTGCCCTTCCGGTCCAGCCATCGATGTGTCGAAGCCGACCCCGTTGTCTCGCAGCTGGAGCTCGAGGAACTCGTCGTCCCCGCGCACGGCGATCCAGAAGTCGGCGGCGTGCGCATGCTTCAGCGAGTTCATCAAGCCCTCGCGAGCGATGTGATAGATGAGGAGGGCGATGGGGGCCGGCATCGCCACATCGGCCACGTCGAGATGGAACTGCACACCGGAGTCTCGCCCCACCTCGTCCGTGAACGACTCGATAGCTTCGGCCAAGCCCTTGGCACCGAGCGGTGAACGATGCAGGTCGCGGATCAAGGCGCGGATGCGGTCTGAGGTGTCCTGTTTCGACTCGCGGATCTTCTCGAGCTGCTCGCCGGTCTCCACGAGGTCGCCCTTGTCCAGGAGCTTGCGGGCGACGTCCACCTGGATGGAGAGCCGGAACAGCACCTGCGCCAAGTCGTCGTGAAGATACGCGGCGATCTTCTGCCGCTCGTCGGCACGCTCCTCCGCCATCGCGTTCGAGAGCGTGCGCAACACCTGTTCGCGATCCTGGAGTTCCTTGTGCGCCTCCTCCAACGCCTGACTTCGAAGAAACATCTGTCGAGCGAAAAGGAGCGGGGCGAGAACTGTCAGAACTGACCAAAAACCGAAGCCCCGCACCGTGTACAACCGGGCCAGCGAAGCGCCCAGAGCACCCAACCCCAGGTAGCTCACTACGAACTCTTGTCCTCGCCCCAGAAGTTCTTTGATCACACGGAGTGGACGGAAGCGATAGAGAAGGCAGACGCCGGTGGTCACAAGGCCGAGATTGATTGCGTAGTCAACGATGATCGCCAGTAGGGCCGCGGCAAACATCTCAAAGACTGCGACATGAACTGACGAAACCGCATGAAAGACCCAACTTGCGGCAAGAACTGCAAGGGCAATGGAAGACCGATTGAACAAAGCCCTTAGTACCGTTACTTCTCCCCTGAACTCTCTTGGGTCCGAAGCACTAACCAAGGCAACGAGGGCCGCAACCGCAGGATCAAACGTAAGCGCCACCGCCATGATGAGCGGGTAGCCAACGCTTACGGTCACGCCCCCCCAAGTCGCCACGGGCAAGAGCTCGACAAGGGCGATGAGAATCACCCAAGGGACGACCTTCATGGGAACCGGCTGATCCCTCCCCGCGAGCAGAGCAGCGAGCACTCCGAAAGTAGGGAGGACCACAAGCAGCCCGAACAGCGAGGCCAGGTTTGGCTGAAGGAGAGACATCGTGCGCGATGGCTTAGCAACTTCGGTCACATCGGCTCCCGACCTAGACCTTGCTTGTGGCTTCATCTTCGTCCCTGTGCCGGGCCAGTTGAAGCAACCAGTGGGGCCGCTTCTTCTCCCCCGGCTACAGCATTCATCGTAGGCGAGACGGCCCTCTTGTCCCCCTAACTGCCGACGGCTGATAGTACGAGCAGTGTCCCCCGTTGGGGGACCAGGCTAATGGAATTAAGGACCTAGGGGTCCCTGACAGGAAGGAGAAGCGTATGCGTCTGCCCAAGCGCATCGCCATCGCCCTCGGCTCGCTGCTTGCAATCATGCTGGCCGGTGGGGCCCACTACCGCCTCTAGTAATCGTCAAGAACAAGCAAAGGCTCGACCACTCGTGGTCGAGCCTTTTTTGTTGTTGCGCATCACTGGTGTTCGTGGAGGGGCACCCTTAGTTGGACGGTTGTCCCGGCACCAGGTGACGACCGGAGATCTAGTGAACCGCCAGTCATGGAAGCGCGTTCACGCATGAGCTCCAGCCCAAAATGCCGGTCGGCCTTCCTCTTCTCGTCACCATGCATGTCAAACCCATGCCCGTCGTCCTCGACGTGGAGAACGACCCAGCCCTCGGCTTGGGTAAGGGATACCCACACAGTCTTCGCGCCTGAGTGCTTGAGCATGTTCGTCAAGGCTTCGCGAGCGATTTGATAGACGACGAGCTCGGTACTTGGTTCGGCTCTGACCGTCGCGTCCAAGTCCGAGACAACATGAATCCCGGATTCACTTCTCAGATGCTCAATGAGAAGCGTCAACGTATCAACAAGGCCAGCGTGGCCAATCGTCGATCGCCGAAGATCGCCGATGATGTCCCGGAGTTCCTCGACCGCTTCTTCACTGGCTTGGAGCAGAGCCGGAACGTCGTCGTCCAGATCCAGCAGACGGCCGCACCTCAAGTCCTCTCTTATGATTTGGGTCCGTATGGTTACGTTGTAAAGACACTGCAGAACGTCATCGTGGAGAGCAGCGGCAATCCTGGCTCGTTCGTCGCGACGCTCATCAGCGATCCTCTCATCCACAGATCTGAGAGCGTCGTTCTTGGCTTGGATGGATTCTTGTGCTTCGTCCAGTCGGCGCCAGTGAACGAAGCCCTGACGGGCCAGGATGATCGGCGCAACGAAACCTGCCACGCCCGCAAAACCGAGGCGAGCGTACGTCTCGGCCAACAGCACACCCAAGAACCCAAAGCAGACGTAGGCAAGAATGAATGTCCCTGCGCTGCCCAGGCTCATCACTCTAAGTACGTTTCGCACCGGGCGCTTACTCTTGAGTGAGGTGGCGATGGCCACGAGCGAATAGTTGACGGCGCAGTCCGCAACCAGAGCCAACAAGCCTGCGAACGCCGCCCACGGCCACACGCCCAAGCGCCCGTGAAGGCCCTGAAAGACCAGAGCGGCCGCCATCACACTCAAACTGATTTGAGCTCTGTTCAGCAGTGCTCGCGAGATTGACACTTCCCTTCGAAGCTCACGGATATCGACACAGCCGATCAGGCCGACTAGCCCTGCGACCACAGGGCCAAAGACAAACCCAGCCCCGAGCAGAATCGGCAAATCCATCACGAGCGCGGGTCCTGCTTGTGAAGTGAGGGGCACGAGGCTGGCCGAGCCGACAAGAGCTATCCAAAGGAACAACTCACCGACCGTTGTCGGAAGCGAATGGCCTCTAACGGTCGAAGCCATTCCAAGAATCACGAGAACGCCCAAGAAGAGGCCCCAACTAAGCAAGCGGAACCCGACCGGCTCGATCTCAAGCGAACCTGAACTGCCTTTCCCCTGGGTGGTCGCGGTGACGGACATGGTCCTCCCTCCCTTGACGGCGATGGGGGAGGTCAGCGCCGAAGTGTGCGTACTTCTACCGGAGGGCTCCGCCAGCGGCAAGAGTGACAAGTTCGTGCGAATCGGCGGCGATACGATGGCTGCATGAAGCCACGTGTGCTGGTCGTCGAGGACGAGCAGACGATCTCCGAGCCCCTCGCCGAACACTTGGGGCGAGAAGGCTTCGAGGCTGATGTCGCTGGGACGATCGAGGAGGCCACCAAGGCTTGGCGCGCAACGCCTCCCGACCTGATCCTGCTGGACGTGATGCTCCCCGACGGCGATGGACGCGACCTCTGCCGATTGATCAGGGCCGAATCCGACGTCCCGATCATCATGCTGACCGCGCGCGGTGAGGAGATCGACCGGATCGTCGGCCTCGAGCTCGGAGCCGATGACTACGTGGTCAAGCCGTTCTCCGCAGGCGAGCTCGTCGCGCGCATGCGGGCCATCATGCGTCGAGGTCGAGCCACGGCGCGCAAGGGGCCGATCGAGGTCGGCTCCATCCTCCTCGACCCCTCATCGCGAACGGTCACGAAGCATGACGAACCGATCGAGCTCGCGGCGAAGGAGTTCGACCTGCTCCACATGTTGATGGCCAACGCCGGCGACGTGGTCCGCCGCGAGGCGATCATGGACGAGGTCTGGGACCCGCACTGGTTCGGCCCGACGAAGACGCTGGACGTCCACATCTCGTGGCTCCGCAAGAAGATCGAGGACGATCCGTCGGAGCCGCGTTTCATCACCACCGTCCGCGGCGTGGGATTCCGGTTCGCGTCGGCCGGCGACATCGCAGCGAACGACGCGACGTAGCGACGACCGAGGGGGAGAGACCACGAAGGTTCGCAGCCGACTCGTCCTGGCCTTCACCTACCTGATCGTCACGGTGCTGCTCGCGCTGACCATCCCTCTCGCTCTGAGCCTGCGGGATCGCGCTCGCGCCGAGCAGGAGACGGCGGCCCTCACGCAGGCCCTGACGATCGCGGCCAGCTTGGATGGAGAGACGTTGGTCGCCGGACCTCCACTCAACCGCCTGATCGATCGATACGCCGAGCAGGTGAGCGGGCGCGTGATCGCCACCGATGCCACCGGGCAGGTACTGGCGGATTCGGACGATCTGGCCGTCGGCCAGAACTTCGACACGGCCAGTCGACCGGAGATGCAACTGGCGCTCCAGCGTGGGAAGCCCACGCCCAACGCCGACATCCGCCCCAGCGACACGGTGGGAGCCGACATCCTGGTCGCTGCCGCCCCGGTGCTCGACCCCGGCCTGATCGGCTCGGTTCGCGTCAGGCAAGACATCCAAAGCGTCAACGCCGCGGTCCGCCGGATCACGATCAGCTTGATCGCGGTCATCGGCGGGATCGGGCTGTTCATCGGCCTGGTGGTCGCGGTGGTCATGTCCGGATCGCTCGCGCGGCCACTCACACGTTTGGCGTCGACGGCGCGACGGCTCGGTGCCGGAGACCTGTCCGCACGCGCACACGACGTCACGGGCGCCGACGAGATCGAGGAGCTAGCCGGCTCGTTCGACGACATGGCCGACCGTGTCGAGCGCACCGTCCATGCGCAACGCGAGTTCGTGGCGAACGCATCGCACCAACTCCGCACGCCGCTCACCGGCATGAAGCTCCGTCTGGAGTCGGCGATCGAACGCGCGGACACCCCGGAGATGCGGCACGATCTCACCGCCGCCGACCGGGAGATCGACCGCCTCGCCGCCACGGTGGACCGGCTGCTGGTGATGGCACGGACCCTGGAGGAGGGCGGGTCGACGGAGATCGAACTACAGGACGCTGCCGAGCGCGCCGGAGACCGCTGGCGTGAACGTGCCGCGACCCGAGGTTCGACGGTCTCGGTCGACGGCGAGCCCGTCATCGCGCAGGCGAACATGACCGACGTCGACCAGATCCTGGACAACCTGCTCGAGAACGCCATGACATACGCGCCGGGACCGATCGACGTGCAGATGGGCACTGCGGAGCGCCGTGCGTTCGTCGCGGTGAGGGACCACGGGCCGGGCATCCCGTCCGAGGAACATGCGAAGGTGACCGAACGGTTCTACCGGGGGAAGACCGCTCCCCCCGGCGGATCCGGATTGGGTCTCGCGATCGCGCGGGACCTGGCGGAGCGATGGGGTGGGGCGTTGTCCGTTCAGAGCGCCGAAGGCGGCGGCACGCGGGTCGAGGTTCGGTTCCGCGTCGCCTCGACGCCGGCCGGCGGCCGGGATGATGATCAGGAGGGCACGTGACCCCGACACCGGTCCGGCTATGGATCGATCCGGGTTGCCCGTGGGCGTGGCAGGGCGCCGTGTGGCTGCGGCGGCTCGCCGACGCCGGCGTCGTCCAGTTGGATTGGCTCATCTTCAGCCTGGAGCTCAACGCATCCGAGTTGGACACGCCGTTCTGGGAGGCGTGCCAACGCCACGGCGAGTCGCTGGTCGCGCTCGCGCTCGCTCGGCGCGAGGGAGGGGACGAGGCCTTCGAGCGGCTCTACGGAGAGCTCGGTCGGAGCCTGCACGAAGAGAAGCAGGAGACGTCACCGGAGACGATCCGTGCCGCAGCCTCGGCCGCAGGCATGCCCGATCTCGTGGACCGAGCGGTCTCCCTGTCCGAGCTGACCGAGGAGATCCGCCAGGAGTTCCTGGACGCACGACGCGAGAGCGTGTTCGGCGTGCCGACGCTCGGGATCGCAGACCTGAAGGTGGTGTACGGACCGGTCTTCGCGCTCGCGCCGGAGACGGAGGAGGCCGAGCGCCTCTGGGAACACACCCTGTGGTTGGCGGAACGGCCGGACTTCTTCGAGATGAAGCGTTGGCCCCGGGACATCCGCCCCGGAGGAACCGCGCCTCGAAGCGTTGCCTCGACCGTGACCGACCCTTAACCGGGAGTTAGCACGAGCGCGTCTAGGCTTGTTCGCATGAAGCGCACGCTCACGATCATCGGACTCAGCCTGGCGGGCATGGCGTTGGCCGTGGGTGTCTCCGTCGCCGCCTTCGCGTTGGTCGGCGACTCCCTCAGCGAACCCTCCACCGGGAAGATCCAGGTGCCCGCCGCCTCGAAGGGTCCAACCGACGACGCCACGCACAGCCAGTCCCCGAGCCCCTCGGCGCCGTCGGCCACTGCCTCTCCGAGCGACGACCACGGTGGCGACAGCGGGGGCGGCGGAGGCGGAGGGAGCGAGCCCGGCGACGACAGCGGCGGGAGCGGCGGAGGCCACGGGTCCGACGACTGACCGCAGTCGTTCCCGCTGGTCGAGGCCAAGCGACGGTTCCGCCCCGAACGTGGCAGAGTACGGGGTCATGAGCGACAACCTCCACCGCCGGGACGTCTGGGGCGACGACCCCGAAGAGCGCGACGCGAGCGACATCGTTGCCGAGATCTCGGCGTTCGAACCGGAGGCGGCCCGACGCTGGCACGACCATCCAGCCGTCGTGCCGCTCAAGGTGGTGGCCCGTTTCATCGCGCGGAACGGCCGCCGGATCGCCGTCACTATCATCGGTGCTCTCGTGCTCCTTGCGGGCCTGGTGCTCCTGGTCCTCCCGGGTCCCGGCTGGGTGCTCATCTTCGTGGGCCTTTCGATCTTGGGGAGCGAATACGTGTGGGCGCAGCGGTTGCTCCGCGTCGCGAAGAAG
>JBBQVZ010000061.1:0-20384 GCA_038211015.1 Actinomycetota bacterium
CCGGGGCCGGTGGTGAAGTACAACGATCCATCCAGCCACGCGAAGATCACCGGCGTCACGTGCGGGCGTCCGTCCGGGCGAACCGTGGTCAGCCACGCCAGATCGGCATCTTCCAGGCGCTTCCTCGCCTCGCTCCACGGCGTCGCGCTGGCGCCGTCGGCGCTGAATCCCAGGTGAAGCTCGGTCTCGGGTTCCGTGTTCATCAACAGGATCAGAACTCAGTCGTGCTCGGCGGCGTCGGCATCGGCCTTGGTCCGATGCACGGTGCCGTCGGGGTGCTCCGGGGGCGAGTAGAGCGAGTAGAGCTTGACGTCGTCGGCTCCGATGTTGACCACGTTGTGCCAGACGCCGGCCGGCACGATGAAGGCCCAGTCGTCCGCGACCTCGTGGGTCTCGTCCACGGCATCCTCGGTGCGGCCGAACTCCACCCGAGCCCGGCCGTGCTCGAGCCTGAGGAACTGGTCCAGGTGCTCGTGCCGTTCCCACCCGATCTCCTCGTCCGGCCCGAGCCGCATCAGGGTCAGTTGCGTGTGCTCCCCCGTGTACACGACGGTCCGGAAGTTCGCGTTGCCCGTCGTGAGCGTGGTGATGTCATCCAGCCATCCAAGCATCGAAGCCCTCCGTTCCGCTCTGTCTCCCATCGTAGGCGGTCGCCGCCGGCTCAGGTCGCTCCGAGGTGGCGTCGATGCTCTTGAGTGTGCTGGAGGATCAACCAGGACCGCTGTATGCCGCCCTCGATCCCGCGCGTCTGTTCGCGGCAGGCCCCGAGGCGCTCTTCGTCTTGCGTGCGGGCCGTGTGGAATGCCTGACCGGAGGAGCGATCGAGCTCGTCGGGCACGACCTCACGGGAACCTCCATCCGCGACTCGATCCCCGGTTGGCGGGAGGACGGCGACGACTCGATCCCTTACGAGGCCGTGCTCAGGAGCGCGCGCGGCGACCTCCCGGTCGAGATACGGGTGCGGACGCTCGACATCGGCGTCGCCGTGGCATCGATCAGGGATGCGCGTCCGCTCGTGGCCAGACGCGAGGCGGAGACGGCGCTTTCGGAGGCGGAGGCCAAGTACCGCAGCCTCGTCGAGCAGATCCCCGCGGTCGTCTATGCCGACGACGGCGAGGCGACGACCTACGTGAACCCGCAGATCGAGCAGATCTTGGGCGTCTCTCCCCAGGCGTACCGCGAGGACCCCGACATGTGGCTCAGGATGGTGCATCCGGACGATCGCGCGAGCGTCGAGGCGGAGAGCGTCGCGTTCCTCGCGGGACAAGGTGGTGACCTCACCGACTATCGGATGGTCCGCCCCGATGGCCGGATCGTCTGGGTCCGCGACCGGGCGTTCGCGCACCGCGACGACGAGGGCCGGGTCCTCTGGGAGCAGGGCATCTTGTTCGACGTGACCGAGCTCAAGGAGGCGCAAGCCCGCATCGCCCACATGGCGTTCCACGACGGGCTCACAGGCCTCGCGAACCGTCAGCTGTTCGAAGAGACCCTGGCGCTGGCGCTCGAACGGGCCAAGCGCGACCTCGCGGTCGTGGCCGTGCTATTCCTGGACCTCGACAACTTCAAACAGGTGAACGACACGCTCGGCCACCACGCCGGCGATCGACTGCTGGTCGAGGTGGCGGCGCGCTTGCAGGGCTGCACGCGGGGAACGGACCTGGTCGCACGCCAGGGAGGCGATGAGTTCCTGATGCTGTTGGCCGATCTCGATCTCGGCGAGGTGGACGCCGCCACCCGCGAGGTGGCCGAGCGCGTGCACGAGGCGCTGGATCAGCCCTTCCGCATCCAGGGATCGGAGTTCCGGCCGCGAGGCTCGATGGGCATCAGCCTCTATCCCCAAGATGCGTACGACGCCGAGACATTGCTCAAGTACGCCGACATCGCGATGTATCGAGCCAAGCGGTCGATGCCGGGGCGCCACACGTTCTTCTCGGCCGAAGACTCGCCGTCGTTCATCACCTGAGGTCGCCCCTTCGTCGTGTCCTGTAGCCTCCACGCCGTGTCGGCCACCCGTCTCGCCATCGCGTTCGCCTTCATCGCCGGACTCGCCGGCGCCGCCCAGGCCGCCATCTCTGGAGCGCTCGGTCGCCGCGTCGGATCTGTCCAGGCGGCGGCGTTCGGCACCGTGATCGCCGCGACCATCCTGGTCCTGCTGGCGTTGCTCCTCGGCCGTGGCAGCGGCATCGTCGCCGCGATCCACCACCCGCCCTGGTTGTGGCTCACCGGCGTCCTCGGGGCCACGATCGTCCTCGCGATCACGTTCGCCCCGCCGCTCATCGGCACGTTCGCCACGGTGGCCCTGTTGATCGCGGGACAGCTCATCGCGGGCGCCCTGATCAATGCCTACGGCCTGCTCGGTTCCCCCCGCCTCCCGGTGACGCTGACCAGGGCGACGGGCCTGGTCTTGGTTGCCGTCGGAGCGGCCCTGACACTCAGGCACTGAACATCCGCCCGTCACGCGAGTAGGCTCCACGGCTCATGCCCGGACGACCATCCACGCGGAGAACGATCGCGGCGATGCTCGTCGTGGCGGCGGCCGTCGGGTCGTGGCTGGTCTCTCGGAGCAGCGAACCCGGCCCGGCTCTCGCGCCCGGCGCGGCTGACGGACCGAGCACCTCCCTCGCTTCGCCGATCGAACGGCTCACGCTGGATCTCCGGCGGGTCGAGGGTAAGCGCGTCTCCGGAAGCCGTGTTCGTCCCGCGCGACTCCAACCGGCGGCCCAGGCGGTCCGTCGGGTCATGACGGAGCTTTACTCGACCGGATTCGTCGACCCGGGCGCGTGGCAGGACGGCACGTTCCCCTCGTTGGAGCGCCTCTTCACGGTGCGAACGCGACCACGTGTCCGCCGTGACCTCGCCGAACTCACGCTCGGAGCGCTCGCCCGCAACGTCGACGAGGTCCGCCCGGGAGCGTCCACGATCGGCGTGCGGTTCCTGGTCGGCCGCCGCCCGCTCGTCGCGGTCGCGTCCGTGAGGTTCCGCGGGACGGCGCTCGCCGACGATGCGAAGCTTCCGATCCTGCATTCGGGGTCGTACACGTTGCGCCGCGTGGACGACCGTTGGCAGATCGCGTCATACGAGGTGCGGAGTCGCGTGCCGTCGATCCAGGATCTGGACGCGAAGGTCCGAAGGGCCGCCGGCTCACCCGGTCTCGCATCGACGGGCACGTACTTCGTCCTGGTGATCGGGAGCGACGCCCGGCCGGGGGAATCCCCCCGCGCCACGCGGGGCGATTCGCTGCACATCGTCGGCGTGAACCCAGCGAAGGGCGCCGTATCGATCCTCGGGATCCCCAGGGACTCGTTCGTGCCGATCCCCGGCGTGGGCACGCGCAAGATCAACGAAGCCTTGCGTGGTGGGCCCGACCTGATGGTGCGGACCGTCGAACGACTGACCGGCGTCGCGATCGACGGCTACGTCCTCACCGGGTTCGCGGGGTTCCAGGACCTGGTGAACGCGGTCGGGGGGATCGGCGTCACCGTGCCGTACCGGATGAACGACCCCTACTCCAACGCGGACTTCCGACCCGGGATGGAGCACATGCTGGGTCGTGACGCGCTCGCGTTCTCCAGGGATCGCCACGACGTCCCCGGAGGCGACTTCGGACGATCCATGAACCAAGGCCGGGTGTTGATCGCCGCCCTGCGCCAACTCAAGCTGGATGTCGCGAAGAACCCGGCCGCGATCCTGACCTGGCTCGCCACCGGCGCGAGGATCCTGGACACCGACCTCAGCGTCGCGGACATGGCCGAGCTGCTCCTGTCGATGCCTTCGCTCGATCCGGGACGCGTCGAGAACCGGGTCGTGTCGGGCACCGGGGCGACGATCGGCGGACTGAGCGTGGTCCAGCTCGGTCAGGCCGCCCGCGCGACGTTCCGCGACCTCGCGGCCGACGCGATCTTCAACGGCCGTCCGTAAACACGCCGGCGGCGGGGTCCAAAATGATGCCCGCTATCGCGCGTCAGGCGATCGGGGTTCCCCCGGAATCGGTGGTCTCCTGGGTGCGAACCTCACCTGTCGCGGTCTGCTGGACGCTGGACTGCGACACGCTCCGGTGTTGGCTTCCCACCGCGATCAGCGTCACTCCGATGATGAACACCGCGAGGCCGGCGAACAGCAGGATAACTCCCGCCGTGTTGATGCTGAACCCATCGGTTGTCACCGTGATCGCGTAGCGCATCAGGGCGCCCACGATCATGAGCACGATCCCGAATCCCAAGAGTCCTGTGCCTGTCCCTCTGCTGCCCATGTCTCTCTCCTTCGCTCGTTCCGATACGACCCGGGGTTCATACCTGCGAACGGGGGAACGCAAACCTCATGGGTTGGGAGGCGAGCCTCGAGCCGGTGCGCTTGCCGTGCGTGACGCGGGTGGCTACGGTCCCGCGGTGGGATCGATCGTGGAGCGGGCGCGAGCGATCGCGGAGGACGTCTTGTTCCCGGCGGCGCTGGGTACGGACGTTTCCGACCTCCTCCCGGCGACCCACCTCGATCTCTTGGCTCAACAGGGATTCTACGGCATCGCAGGTCCCGCGGACGCCGGAGGGATGGAGCTTGATCTCTCGACGACATCGCAGGTCGTCGAATCCCTCGCGTTGGGCTGTCTGACGACTGCGTTCGTGTGGCTCCAGCACCGGAACCCGGTGCTGGCCGTCGCGGCGAGTGACACGCCGGGCCTCCGCGATGCGTGGTTCTCCGCGCTCTGTCGCGGCGACCGCCGCGCGGGCATCGCGCTCGCGGGGAACCGGCCCGGTCCTGCGATCCTTCGCGCCTCCCGCGCGGCACGGGGCGACGTGGTCCTCGACGGCGAGGCTCCCTGGGTCAGCGGCTGGGGGCGGATCGACGTGATCATGGTGACGGCTCGCGACGGCGACGAGGTCGTCACCGTGCTCGTGGAGGCGGCGGAGTCATCCTCGCTCCATGCGGAACGGCTTCGCCTCGTCGGCGCGAACGCGAGCGGCACCGTCACGTTGCGGTTCCAGGGCCATGTCGTGCCGTCCGAGCGCGTGTTGGGCGAAGAGCCGCACGCCGACGTCCTGGCACGCGACGCCGCGGGGCTACGGCTGAACGGCTCGCTCGCGCTCGGCGTGGCCGATCGC
Source organism: Actinomycetota bacterium (assembly GCA_038211015.1). Classification (GTDB taxonomy): domain Bacteria; phylum Actinomycetota; class UBA4738; order UBA4738; family HRBIN12; genus JBBQVZ01. The sequence continues at coordinate 5,097 of JBBQVZ010000061.1, forward strand.
TGCTGCCGGCTGATGGGCCAAAGCGCGTTCGACGAACAGCTCGTCGCGGTCCGTGGATCGCTCGACGATGCCACACCCGACGACCTCCCCACGGCGCGTGCGGCCGCCTCGGAGCTCGCGATGCGTGCCGCCGCCGCGCTCACGGTGGCACACGGGAGCGGGTCCATCCTGGTCGACCGACACCCGCAGCGCCTGGCTCGGGAGGCGCTGTTCCTCCTGGTGTTCGGCTCGCGTCCACTCATCCGCGCCGAGCTGTCGCGGAGGCTCGCGGGGACCTAGGAGCCGTTCGCACCGGTACGCTTCGGCTCGATGCACGACGACACCGGCTTCGAGCCGCTCGTGACCTCCCGATTGCGGCTCCGCCGCTCGCGACCGGAGGACGCCGAGACGATCTCGGCGTACCGCACCGACCCCGACGTCCACCGCTACCAGGGATGGGAGCGGACCGATCCGGAAGGGGTCCGCGGCGAGATCGAGGAGATGGCCGGCCGGGCCCCCGGCGCGCCGGGCGGATGGGCGCAGCTCTCGGTCGAGGATCGCGAGACCGCACAGCTCGTGGGCGACGTGGGGCTCAGCCCCGCCGAGAACGAGCCGGGTGTGATCAAGATCGGGTACACCATGTCGCCGTCGTTCCAGGGCCGCGGCTACGCGACCGAGGCCGTCGCGGCGCTCATCGCCTATGCGTTCGACACGCTCGGCGCCGACGTCGTGAGGGCATACGCGAGCGCCGAGAACCTTCCCTCGATCCGCGTCGCCGAGAAGGTCGGGATGCAGCTCGTCGAACGGATCGAACGGCGATCCGGCGACCGGGTCCGCTTCGTCGTGCGGTACGAGCTCCGCCGCACGCCTGTGTGATCCGGCTCGCGGCATACTGAGCGTCATGTCCAGGAGATCCCGAGAGACCTCCATCCTTTCGGTGACCGCACTGACGCTCGTGCTCGCCCTCACGTCGTGTGGCCAAGCGGACCCCGACCCCCCGGCAGGATCGCGGGAGGTGAGCATCCCCACGAGCGGCGGCGGCGAGCTCGATGCGATCGAGGTCGGTCGCAGCCAAGACGTTGCCGTGCTCTCGCACGGCGCCACCGGCACCAAGGAAGACTTCTTCGGCCTGGCGGGAGCGTTCGGGGACGGAGGATGGAGAGCCATCGCATACGACGCTCGATCCGAAGCCCGCGAGGCGGATCTGAGCGCGGTCGTTTCATACGCGCGAGAGACCGGCGCGACCTCGGTGGTGCTGGTGGGGGGATCGCTCGGAGCCTCGCTCTCTATCTCGATGGCTGCGGAGCTACAGGTCCAGGCGGTCGTGAGCCTTTCCGCGTCCGCGGGTTCGTTCGATGCGCTCCAAGCTGCCGAGGCGATCGGTGACTCGATCCCGATCCTCGTGGCGGTGGCGGAGGAGAACGAACCGTACGCCACCGACGCGCACCGGATCGCCGACGCGTTGGGGATCGCACCCACGATCGTCTCGGGTGGCGGCCACGGCGCGGGCGTGTTCCGTGACCACCCCGAGTTCATGGGCGCCGTCGTGACGTTCGCCGACGAGGCGGTCGGGCGGGCCTTAGCTCGGTCAGGCGTACGGGTCGCGGTTCCCGATCAAGAGCACCGCGGCGCCCACGAGCGTCATGACGATCGCGGCGATCACGTATGGCCCCGCGCTCTCGTCGATCGCGAGCTCGGTGGAAAGCCGCGAGCCGAGCGCGTCGTACACCTGGGTCAGCTGGTCGGCGGTCTGCGTGGTGTACGCCTTGGCCCCCGTCTCCTCAGCGATCTGCGCCAAGATGTCGGAGGGGGCGACGGTCGTCGCGCTCGCGGTCGAAGCGGGGGCCCCGGACGGTCCGGACCGCGCCTCACCGATCGCCACGGTGAACACCGCGACGCTCAGCTCCCGCGCCCGGGAGGTTGCCTGCTCCGGAGGGATCGTGCTGCCGGAATCCATCCCATCGCTCAGGAGCACGACCGCCGCCGGTCGAGCGTCATCCTCGCCGCGATCAACTTGGATCGCATCGAGCGCCGCCGACAAGCCGTCGCCGATCACCGTGCCGGTGCCCGCGTCGACGGCCAGCGACTCCAGCGCCGCGGCAACACGCGCTCGGTCGGACGTCGGCGCGACCGGAACGGTGCTCGTCATCGAGAACGTCGCGAGTCCCACCCGGAAGCCCGTGGGCAGCCGGTCGAGGAACGCCGCCGCGGCGACCTGCGCCGCGGCGAGCCTGTTCGGCTGAACATCGGTCGCCCCCATGGAATGGGACACGTCGATCGCGAGCACCACGGTCCCGCTGGTCACCTGGCGGTCCAGCCGGACCTGCCCGAACGCGAAGAGCAGGCTCACGATCGCCCCGGCGATGAGCGCCAACGGCAGGCGTCTGCGCCATTGCGATCCCCGACGCTTGCCTCGCAGCTTCCGCCAGCTGTGCGAGGCGATGGCATCGACCACGATCATCAGCCCGTACACGGCCACGACGGCGCCCACGATCAGGAGGACGGGGTACCACGTCGACGACATCACGAACTACCGTACGCCCCGACATCCGCGAGACGGTGGAGGTGCCGACGGCTTCCTGTCGATCCGAGTCAACCCGTGTCGCTCCTCGGCAGCGTGAAGCGCACCGTGGTCCCCTTCCCCGGCAGACTCGTCACGGCGATCTCGCCGTGGTGTGCTACGACGAGGCTCTTCGCGATCGCCAGGCCCAAGCCCGCGCCATCGGAGTCGCCGGCCTTCGCGAATCGGTCGAAGACGTGGTCGAGCTCGTTCGCGGGTATCCCCCGTCCCGTGTCCGAGATCGCGAACGCAACCTCGCCCCCGGCGTGGGAGGCCTCGACCACGACCGAGCCGCCGCGCGGCGTGTGTCGCAGGGCGTTCGAGAGCAGGTTGGTGAAGACCTCGGCGATGCGCAGGCGATCGACCGATATCGGTGGCGACCCGTCCCGCACATGGCTTCGGAGCGACACACCCGCATCGGTGGCGGCGGCCTGGAACCCGGCGACGACCTCGTCCACGAGCGCCCCGGGCGCCACCATCTCGCGACGCAGCCGGAGCGCGCCCGCCTCCGCGGTCGAGAGCGTCTGCAGGTCGTCGAGCAGTCGGGACATCATCTTCGTCTCCTCCAGCACCAGCGCCAGGCGCGTGGGGTCGGTGGGATACACACCGTCCAACAACCCTTCGAGGTTCGCCTGGATCACGGCGAGTGGCGTCCGGAGCTCGTGGGTCACGTCGGCCAGTAGGTTGCGACGTCGCTCCTCGTTCGTCTGCAATCGCTCGGTCATCTCGTTGAACGATCTCCCCAGCCTTCGCATCTCCCGCGGGCCTCGCTCGTCGATCCGCACCGAGTAGTCGCCGTCCGCCACGCGGTCGGCTGCCTCCATGACGTCGCCGACCGGTCCGGCGAACCCGCGCACACCGCGCAGCAGCGCCACGCCGCCGAGGACCAACAGGACCACGACGCCGAACGGCACGAACCGGCCCCGCGGCCCAGTGAGTCCATGGAACACCAGCACGTTCACCGCGACGACGGCCAGCAGGAACAACAGGAGCAACAACCCGAATCGGAACACGAAACGCTTGCGCATATGGCCCCATGCTCCCGGCCTCGTCGGCGGCCACGGTTCGTCCTCGGGCCACCAGGGTGGGTGTCCTCCACCCCGGTGGCCGCGCCGCCGCCACCCTTCGTGATCAGGCATCCGCGAACCGATATCCCACGCCGTGGACAGTGAGGACGTATCGCGGCCGGCTGGGCTCGGGCTCCAGCTTCTTTCGGATGTTCTTCACGTGGGCGTCCACGGCGCGCTCGTACGAAGCGAACGCCACCCCGTGGATCGCCTCGAGCAACTGTCCGCGTGTGAACACGCGGCCGGGCTCGCGCGCGAGCGTCGCCAGCAGTTGGAACTCGGCCGGCGTCAGCTCGATCGTCCGGTCCCCGGCCGTCACCCGGAGCCGCGACGGGTCGATCCGGACGTCGCCGACGTGGATCGGCGCCTCGGTGGCGGTGCTCGCGACCCCGCTCCGCCTCAACACGGCGCGGACGCGCGCCACCAGCTCCTTCGGGCTGAACGGCTTCACGACGTAGTCGTCCGCGCCGAGCTCCAGCCCGACGATCCGGTCCGTCTCGTCCCCACGCGCGGTGACCATGACGATCGGCGTCTCGTGGGTCTTGCGGATCGATCGAGCGACATCCATGCCGTCCATCCCCGGCAACCCGAGGTCGAGCACCACCAGGTCGGGGCGGTTGGCGCGAGCGCTCGCGAGGGCCGCCTCGCCGTCGCCGACCACGATCACCTCGAACCCGGCGCGTTCCAACCGGCGCGTTCCAAGTAGTCGCGCACCACCCGCGCGATCTTCATCTCGTCCTCGACCACCAGGATCGTCTTCACCGCTCCGCCCTTCCGGTGCCAGCCTGACGACGCGAAGGGGCGGTGGCAATCTCGGCCACCGCCCCTGAAGCGCCCGGCCTACGTTGCCGCCTGCTCCTCACCTTCTCGGTCGCCCTGACGCGCACCGGGCTCGTGCTGGCGCCGATGCCAGCCCTCGAACGCGTCCCGTCCACCTGTGCCCATCGGCCCGCCGGGTCCTCGACCCCACGGCCCGTGATGGTCGTTGTGGCCCCCGCCGCGCCAGAGCGCGCCGCGCATCAGCGCGAACACCGCGATGAAGAACAGCGGGAACAGGAACAATCCGAACGGGAAGAACCCGCCGGCATGCCATCCCACGTACCGCACGAACTCGACCGACCCGTTCAAGTCGAGGCCATGGTTGTAGCCGATGCTGTAGGCACCGATACCGACCCCGATCGCGAGCAGGAGCGAGAGGATCGCGAACCCGATCCCGAAACGTCGCATCTTCGCCTCCTCATGGGATGAGCCCTTCTCATCCCATCTCTAGCGTGGCGCCGAGATGTGAAGAGGTCGTAGATCCGTTGAGGAGGTTCCGAGAGTCCCTAGTTGACGCTCTGCTCGGCGAGTAGCCGAAGCCGTGCGTCGCGTTCGGCCTGCCGGTCACCGGGGCTGAGGTTCTTGGCTCCCTCAAGCGCGTCCGTCAGATCCGACGGTGTGAACGGCTTCGTGACGTAGCCGTCGGCGCCGGCCGCCCAACCCTCGATCTGGTCCTCGATCCCCACCCGGGCGCTGATCAGCACGACCGGCATGTCCATGCTCTCTTGGCTCCGCCTGATGCGACGGAGCGCCTCGATGCCGTCGATGTTGGGCATCATGACGTCGAGCAGCACCGCGTCGAGGGGCTCGGATGAAACCAGCTCCAGACCCTCCGCGCCGCCGGTGGCCGTGATGATCTCATGGCCGTCCCACATCAGGTTGATGCCGCACAACCTGACCACGTCCGGGTCGTCGTCCACTACCAGCACTCGCATGGCGTTGATCCCCTTGTCATCGTCGAAGTCGTCTTCTAGAGGAGTTGTCGGCTCGCAAGTGCGGTTCCGCGTATGGCCCATGAAGACAAGATCGTCCTGGCCCGATCGGACTAGTGGGTCGGCATCCGGTACCTGGGAGGCGATCCGGCTACGCCGTCTGCGTGGCGGTGACGATGTAGTCCTCGGCATCGTCGTCCCAATCCAGGCTCACGACCCCCTGCGTCTCGGCCGCCCTGACGAACTGGAGGAACCCTCGATAGCCGTACTTCTTCTCGCTGAAGTCCGGCTGAACCTTGCGGAGCTTGTTCTTGAGACCCGACAGCGGCGGAGGCCCACCGCGGGCCTCCAGGTCGCTCACCACCTTCCGCAGGAGATCGAACGCATCCTTCTCGCCCCCGTGGGACGGGAGCGAGACCTCGGGGTCGCCCTTGGCAGAACCTTCGGTGAGCTCCACGACGTTGCGATCGACCAGATGACGCAGCATCTCGCCGAACGCCCGGAAGCCATACTCCGCCTCGCTGAACGTGGGGTCCTTCCGCAGCAGCGCGCGCTTGATCGACGACGCGAGCACCGGCCCGCTCGACGAACGCTGGAGCCCCGCGAGCGTCTGCGCGATCAGCACCGCGAGCTCGTCGGCGTTCCGCGGCTTGCCCGCGTCCGGGTCGGCGATCTCCGGCTCCGGCTCGGCGGGCGCGGGCTCTCGTTCTGCCTTCGCGGACGCCCGCTTCCTCTTCGGCCGGTCGACCGGAACGTCGACGCCCTCGAGCGTGTCGTAGAAGAGGAATTCGTCGCAGGCCGGAGGCAGCAGCGCCGACGTCGAGTCCTTGATGCCGACGCCGATCACGCGCTTGTTCAGCTCACGCAGCTTGTGCACCAGCGGCGTGAAGTCGCTGTCTCCGGTGCAGATCACGAACGTGGTGACGTAGTCGCGCTCGAACGCCATCTCCAACGCGTCGACGGAGAGCTTGATGTCCGCGGCGTTCTTGCGCACCGCCCCCATCCGCTGCGGGATCTCGATCAGCTCCACATGGCTCCGCGTGAGCATCCGGCGATCCTCGTCGAAGTACGACCAGTCGGCGTACGCCTTGCGCGCGATCACCCGTCCGCGCTCGGCGAGCGCGTCCAGGACCGGCCGCAGGTCGAACTGCATGCCGTGGAGGCTCTCCCGCGCACCGATGGCCAGGTTCTCGTAGTCCAGGAACAGGGCGATCCGTTCTTCCTCGGTATCCACGGCCCCAGCGTAGCGGTCCGGGAAGCCGGCGGCCCTGAGGCACTCGAGGAGCAAACCGCCCCTCGCCTCGGCCCGTAGTACCCCCGTCCACGTCGACGGCCGGCAGGAGCCCGTCGATGCGAAGCGATCGACGAACAAGGGGTGGGATTGATGAGAAGAATCGTTGCCGTGCTTTGCATCGCCGTGCTGAGCGCGGCTATCGCTGGATCGGCCATGGCGGCGACCTCGGCGAGCCGCGGCTCGACGGCTGGTCCGGGGGAACGGGCCGCCAACGCCTACAAGCTTCGGCGACTCGTCGCCGACCAGGCCGGCCACGCGGCCGCAACCGACCCCAACCTCGTGAACGCATGGGGACTTGCTGCCGGTCCGACGACGCCCTGGTGGGTGAACGCCGCTGACAGCGACGTCTCGACCTTGTACGACGGCACCGGCGCCATCCTGCCGCTCGTGGTCGACGTGACCGGCGGACCGACCGGTCTCGTGTTCAACGGCGGCACGAACTTCGTCGTGAGCAACGGATCCGCCTCGGGGCCGTCGCTGTTCCTGTTCTCGACCGAGGGTGGGACCGTCGATGGCTGGAACCCGGGCGTCCCGCCGCCCAGCCCGTCCACGTCGTCCTTCGAGGTGGCCGATCGCTCGAGCGAGGATGCCAACTACAAGGGTCTCGCGATCGCCTCGACGGTCGACGGTGACTTCCTGTACGCGACCGACTTCCACAACGCGCAGGTCGACATGTTCGACGACGCGTTCAGCCTCGTGAGCACGTCCAGCACGTTCGTCGACCCCGGTATCCCCGACGGCTACGGTCCGTTCGGCATCCAGGCGATCGGCGACACGATCTTCGTCACCTACGCGAAGCAGGACGCCGACGCCGAGGATGAAGTCGTCGGCTCGGGTCGCGGCTTCGTGGACGCGTTCGACACGGACGGGACATTCGTCGGACGGGTGGCAACCCGGCACCGGTTGAACGCCCCGTGGGGACTCGCGATGGCGCCGGCCGACTTCGGCCGGTTCAGCGGGGCTCTGCTCGTCGGTAACTTCGGCGACGGCCAGATCCACGCGTTCCGTCCGAGGGTGAACGGCTCGTATCGGCCGGTCGGGGTCCTGCGGAACCGCCACGGCAGGGTCGTCTCGATCGATGGGTTGTGGGCGATCGCGTTCGGCAACGGGGATGCGGCCGGGCCGTCCAACGCGCTGTACTTCACGGCGGGACCGGATGACGAAACACACGGCCTGTTCGGGAGGATCACGGCCACGGGGTAGCGCCGGTCGGGGATCGGATCAGCCTGTCGAACCCGCGACGACGCCCTCGAGCGGTTCGGGATCCCGGCGGTCGTCGGAGCGTGGCTCGATCGCGTCGTCATCCGAGGTGGGAGGATCCGTGAGACGACGGCCCGACACGAACGCCAGCGCGTACAGACCTCCGACCAACAGGAGGAGCGCTCGGTAGCCGAACAGCAGGGCGCTGTACTCCAGCACCCCGCCGACCATGGCACCGAGGAGATTGGCGCCGAACGCGACGACCGAGGAGCCCACCTTCTTGAACCGTTCAGCGAAGACCAGGTTGGCGATGAAGACCGGCGTGAAGGCGAGCGCGATCCCGGCGGCGAAGCGTGGACCCGCCGACAGCTGAAGGAGACGGTCGGGCGGGACCAGCCACGCGACCGCGACCGCGACGCCGAGCGCCGCGTAGAGGAACCGCGGGTCCTTGAACCGCACACGTCGCGCGACCTCGATGGCGACCAGCACTGTGACGAGGATGCCCCCGAAGACCAGAGCGTTCACGAACCACGTGGTGCCGAACAGCAGCGCGAACTGGACGACGTTCTTCGTCTCCAGCAGGAGGAACGCGGCTCCCATGAAGAAGAGGTCGAGCGAGCTCCGCATCTGACCCAGCGGACCGGCGCTGACCCGCACCGCGATCACGGACACGAGCAGGATGAGCACGAGCGTCAGCAGGTAGATCGAAGGGATGCTCGGCGTCCGCAGATAGACGAACGGATGATCGTCTGACGCGGGCGCCGGCACATCGGATACCGAAGCGTGCCATAACGAATCGCAGCTGACCTGCGCGGGATCGACGCTCGTAGTCAGGACGGCGAAGTGCCCCACGCGCCCGATGGTGTCGATGCACGGCTGGTGTCCGTAGACCTGGTCGAGCGTCCCCGCCAGGCGATCGACCAGCCATGTCTCCCGGTAGTAGTTGAACATGCCGAAGATGCCCCCGGGGGCGAGGTGGGCCTTCGCGGTCTCCATGGAGCCCATGGTGAACAGGTAGCTCTCCAGCCGCAGCGAAGACTGCCCGGACAGCAATGTCAGCGAGTCCGGGAGCGCGAACAGGATCATGTCGAAGCGATCGTTCGAGCGTTCCAGGAACGCTCGGCCGTCGGTGACGTGCACGTGGACCCGCGGATCTTGATACGGATGGTCGGGATTCAACTGCCACCCAAGCTCGTAGAGATGCGGGTCGATCTCGACCGCGTCGACGCGCTCCGCGCCGTTCTCCAAGGCGATCGCCACGTCGCCACCGGTTCCCGCACCGATGATCAGTACGCGTCGCACTGCGTTCTGTGCGCGCTCATAGGGTGTGAAGTACAGGGGCTCGGCAGCACGTCGCTTGGACGTCGACTCGATCAGCTGATGCGGGATCCCATTGACCCACACTTGTGTCGAATCGCCACCGATCGGCCGAGCCAACACCTTGTAGTACGGCGACCACGCGGTGTGCGCCGTGAGCGATTCCGTCCCGAGCATCACCCCGAGGGCCACGACCGAGAGCACGACGACCCGACCGGGACGCGGTAGCCCCAGCACGACGAAGCAGATACCCACCACGGCGGCCCAGGCGATCGGTGGAGTTCCCAGGAACGAGAGCACGGAGAACGTGGCGATCCCGATGATGCTGCCCACGATGTCGAGGCGATACGCCTCGAGAGGCTCGAACGTCGCGAACGTTCGTGCGACACCGTCCGCGATCATGGCCATGATGGCCGCGACCGCCAGGAAGACGATGGGCAGCGTCAGCCACATCGGTAGACCCGTCGGTTCCCCTCCGAAGAAGATCAACTGGGCGCCCGTCCGATCCACTTCCACCGGGACGGCCAGGATGAAGAAGACCAGGAACGCGAGCGCCGGAGCGGCCCAGGGGAAGAGCGGCGCGCGGGAGCCGGAGCGCAGGAAGCCGATCCCGATCCCGAGGAAGCTGCCGAGGAGGATGAAGTTCGAGAAGTACGAGAGGTAGATGACGTTCGATCCCGTCCACCGGATCAACGCGAGCTCCACGAAGAGCATCAGGAAGCTCAGACCCACCAAACGGGCACGACCGGTAACGCGATCTCCCCCCGGAGCGGACACACCGTAGATGTCGGGAGATCCGGCCAGAACTTGAAGCGGGCGGGCTACGCCTTCCGGGCGGGTTCCGAACGATCCGACGAGGCGGAGGCATCCTCCGTGGGCGATGTCGGCGTCGGCCGGCGCTCGATGGGGTGGCAGTCGGCGGCGGCGATCACGAGGGCGTCCAGGTCGGCGCGTGTGCGCTCCGGGACCAGGCCCGTCGCGGCCACCACGTCGAGGAACGCTTCGACACACGCCGGATCGAACAGGGTTCCACTCGCCGCGGCGATATGCGATACGGCGCGATCGAGATCCCATGCGGGACGGTACGCACGATCGGAGGTAAGGGCGTCCCAGACGTCGGCCACGGCGACGATGCGACCGGAAAGCGGGATGTCGACCCCGCTCAGCCGGTCCGGGTAGCCGCTTCCGTCCCACCGTTCGTGGTGGTGACGGATCGCCGACAGGGCGCCATGCAACGAATCGGCCCGGCTCACGAGCTCCCAACCGACCTCAGGATGACGCTGGATCTGCTCCCACTCCTCAGGATCGAGGTCCCCCGGCTTATTCAGGATCTGGTCGGGAACGCTGATCTTCCCCACGTCGTGCAGGTAGGCGCCCTGGTGGAGACCGCGCACCGCATCCGGCACGAGCTCCAAGCGAAGACCGATCCTCGTGGACAGGTCGGCCACCCGAGCGGAATGTCCGTGCGTGTACGGATCCTTCGCTTCCACGGCGCCGATCAGGGCGTGGAGGGCATCGGGCTGGCTGTGCGCGACCTGGTCCATCGGGTCGTTCATCGTGATGCCTCCCACGGCCCCGACCAGCGTGCGCGAACCGCGGTACCCGGCGACGACCGCCCAGGCTGCCGAGGCGAAGCCCGTCAAGAGGTAGATGTGATAGTCCCACCACGACAATCGCCAGAACGTTCCGTACGCGAGCGACAGGAGCGCCGACATCGCCAGCCAGCTCGCGAGGACCAACGCGAGCTCGATGCGGTCCCGCCCGAGCTGCCAGCGTCGCCAGTGGACGGCGCCGACGACCAGCAACGTGATGGCGCTCGCGACGAGCAACGCTGTACGGATCGGCTCCTCACCCGACACCGGAGCGGTGCCCGACAGGACGGTCGGGTCGATCGCGATGGCCGCGGAGGCGAGCGCGATCGATACCACCGGGAACCCCAGAGCGACGAGAGGCGACCTCGCGACCAGGCGGGAGGCCATCCCCTCGGGTCGCGCCGCCGCCGCGAGGCAGCCGGCGAACGTCGCGAGCGCCAACACGGGGAAGCGGCTCACCCACTGGTTCATCGGTCGCCCCAAGATGCCTGGCGTCGTCAATCCGTGTCCGAGCATCATGAAGCCGACGGCGACACACCCGAGCGCGATCAGCACGGGCGCGGCGCGACCGTCGCGGACCGCGTAGGACGCGGTGGCTAACGCCACGAACAGCGCACACGCCGCGATCGCGCTGACGACCCACACGTGGAAGACCACGGATTCCAGGATCGGGTCGAGCGCCGGGATCGAACGGCCGACCGCGAGCGCGATCGCAGGAACCACGAGCAGGACGACGAGCAGCGACGTGCCACGTCGGTCCAGATGGCGGAACCCTCGAGTTGGCCCGTGCGCGCTCGTTCTCAACGCGATCCTCTCTTCGGAGCAAGCGGCTATCTGGGGAAGCATCGACCGGATCGAGACTCCTCTTGAGCAGCGCTCCGCGACGTCACGGCTCCGAGTTCGCCGTGCTCCAAGGATCGAGCTCGGCCAGCTCTTTCGGACGATCGTGATCAGGCGCGGCGCGGACGACTACGTGCACCTACACCGTGATCCGGCTCCTGGGGAGGAACCGGCCCTGTCCCGGTGTGCCGTGGAACTCGCCGTCCTCCACCAGGACCTGGCCGCGTTGCATCACGATCTCGGGGAGGCCGTGCACCACGCGCCCCTCGTACGCGGAGTAGTCGACGCGCATGTGGTGCGTCGAGGCGGATATCACGCGCTCCTTCTTGGGGTCGAATACCACAACGTCGGCATCGGACCCCGGCGCGATCGTTCCCTTGCGCGGGTACAAACCGAACATCTTCGCCGGGGCGGTCGCGACCAGCTCCACGAACCGGTTCAGGTCGATGTGGCCGGCCTCCACACCGCCGTAGAGCAGCGTGAAGCGGTCCTCCACCGAAGGCAGCCCGTTCGGGATCTTCGAGAAATCGTCCTTCCCCAGATCCTTCTGACCGGTGTAGTTGAACGGTGCGTGGTCCGTGGACACCACCGAGAGATCGCCGCCGCGCAGGCCCGTCCACAGATCCTCTTGATGGTCGGCGGTCCGAAGCGGCGGAGAGCAGACGTACTTCGCGCCTTCGAACCCCGGCTTCGCCATGTCGTCCTGGCTCAGGTACAGGTACTGGGGACACGTCTCCGCGTACGCCGCCTGACCACGGTCGCGTGCCTCCCGGAGTGAGTTCAGCGCGTCGCGCGACGACAGGTGCACGATGTAGGCGGGCGTGTCGGCGAGCTCCGCCAGCCGGAAGACGCGATGCACCGCCTCGCCCTCCATGACGGCCGGCCGCGTCAGGCCGTGGTTCACGGGGTCGGTCTTGCCCTCGTCGAGGAACTGGCGAACCAGGACGTCGATCGGGCCGCCGTTCTCGGCGTGCATCATGATCAACGCGCCCGACTTCCCCGCCTGCCGCATCGCACGGAAGATCGACGCATCGTCGAGCATGAACACGCCCGGATAGGCCATGAAGAGCTTGAACGACGTCACGCCCTCCCCGACCAGCTCGTCCATCTCCTTGAGGACCTGGTCGTTCACCTCGCGGATGATCACGTGGAACCCGTAGTCGGTGACAGCGTTCTGCGCCTTCGCGAACCAGCGATCGAGTCCCTGCCGCAATCCCTCGCCGTAGTCCTGCAACGCGAAGTCGACGATCGTCGTCGTGCCGCCGAACGCCGCCGCGCGCGTTCCGGTCTCGAAGTCGTCGGAGCAGAAGCTGCCACCGAACGGCAGCTCCATGTGTGTGTGGACGTCGACGCCGCCGGGCATCACGTAGCGGCCGGTCGCGTCGATCACACGGTCCGCCTCGACGGCCATGCCCCTGCCGATCGCCGCGACCTTCTCGTCCTCGATCACGACGTCGGCCTCGGTCGTCTCGGTCGCCGTGACGACGGTGCCTCCTTGGATGAGCGTCCTCATGCTGCTCCCTCCCCTCTCGCGTGCCGGGCCTCGCAGGGTCCGGCGCTAAGGCTTGTTCTCGTAGTCCCGGCGGAGCATGGTCTCTCGCAGCCGGTCGGCGAGCTCGGGCATCTGCTCCGACATCGAGGCCAGGTCGTCGGCCCCCAACGCCACCGCCCGGACGTGACCGGCCGCGAAGACGGAAGCCCAGCGCCGCTCGAGCTTCAACAGCGCCATCTCACCGACCACGTCGCCGGGCCCGAGCGTCGCGACCGGCCGGCCGTCGCGCCTGACCTCGACCGATCCCTCCTCGATCACGAACAGGTCATCTGGTATGGCGCCCTGCTCGAACAACAGATCGCCGTCGGCGAGATCGACCTCGCGGACCCAGCGCAGGAGCTGCGAAAGGTCGTGGTAGTCAAGCTCACCGAAGAGCGGGAGCCGGCGAAGCCGTTCGACATCCATGGCGGAACTCAACCACAAACGAACGGGTTCAGCGGACCACGAATCCCTGCCGCGCCAAGATCTCGTAGCCGTCGTCGGCCAGCAGGTAGACGCTGTAGCGGCCGGGCGGAAGGGGCCACGGACCGGCGGAGTCCGCGTCGAGCGTGCCTGAGCCCTCGATCGACGAATGCGTGTAGAACCACGTGAGGTAGGAGTCGACGTTCGGGTCCGCGCCTCGCTCGTAGACGCCGACCCAGTCCGCCCGCGAACCCGGCGCGTTCGACCAGTGGACGGGGATCGGTTCGCCGACGCGGTAGACACGATGCGACGTCGACACGTGTGGCCCGTCGCCCCGGGCTTCGATCCAGAAACGCGTCCGTGAGAGCACGGACGAGCCGTCCATGAGGAGCGCGACGTACGTTCCCGGCTCGAACCCGTCGGTCGAGACGGAGACGGTGCCGTCGACCCCTCCGGGGATCGGCTCATCCGCGAGGGGAGAGGTAGGATCGCCCTTCGCCGCGATGACGACGAGATGTTGGTCCGGTCCTCCGGGACCGTGGAACGTCAGCGACTGATCGGTTCCCTGTTCGACCAAGCGAGCGCCGACCGCGATGAGCGTTGGCAGGACGCCACCCTCCACGGAGAGCTCGGACACGATGGCACGATGGTCGGTACCCCACGGGTCGATGGCGATGGTGACATCCGGCCCACCCGACTCGCCGACCAGGTCGCTGCCGAGCGTCTGGATGTTGCCCGCGGCGTAGATGAAGTCGATGCGATCGGCAGGAGCGTTCGGTCCCGGGCTCCACGCGCCCGGCGGACGCGGCCTCCCCGACGGCCACGTGAGCCCCTGATTCGCCACGGGATCGGGATGGGCGCCCCGGTAGGAGTCCTGGAACCCCGCATCCTCGACGAACCGGCTCGTCGGCCAGTTGACCGGGTAGCGGATCTGGTCGCGGAGCCCGACGGTCTCGGGCGTCCAGTCCAACCGCGACGGCGTGTTGAAGTCGCCGATCAGGATCGCCGGGATGCCTTGCTCGACCAGCCCGGTGAGCGCGGTCACCGCGGGTTCGACGGCCGGGACGCGAACCCGTCGTTCGATCTCGAGGATCGTCGCGCGCGTGGCTCCGCGTCGGATCAGATTCGGGCTGTAGGGGCCTGGGGGAAGATGCACGTTGGCCAGCGCCGCGACCCGGCCGGGAGCGACCTCGATGAACAGATAGAGACCGTCACCGTGCGGCGGCTCGATCAGCGGCAGACGCGAGACGACCTGCAACCGGACGCTGTAGTGACGGAATCCGAGTGCCTCGGCGAGACGCGGGATGTTGCCGAACCCCTCCTCGACCGCGATCACGTCGGCATCCGCGGCCTGAGCCGCCCGGACGATGGTGTCGAAGCTCACCACCGTCCCGCCGTACTCGATGTTGAACTCCATCACACGAATGTTCACGGGCGTGACGGCCGAGGCCGGCGGTGAGACCAACACCGCGCCGATCAGCGCGAGCACGAAGAACGCCGACGATCTACCCGCGGACACGAGACCCATCCGGATCGTAGAAAGGCCGATGCGTGGTGCGCGCCTCGACCGTCGCTCCGTCGGGCGAGGGCAGGGCCACGGCTGATCCTGGCGGCAGGTCGGCGGGCAGGTACCCCATCGCGAGCGCCTTGCCCAGGAACCAGCCGTGATCCGTCGACGTCAGCGTGCCCAGCTCTCCGCCGTTCGCGTCCGACACGACGTCTCCGGCCGCGGGC
>JBBQVZ010000062.1:0-19674 GCA_038211015.1 Actinomycetota bacterium
GCCCCAGGGACCGTCACGATCTCGCGATCGGGGTACGCGTCCTTCAACTGGTCGAGGACCGCCTCATCGTTCGGCTCCCCGTCCGCCGGAACGATGACGCCCCCGTTCACCAGGTAGTGGTTCATGTAGGCGGTGACGGCCGGTGTTCCCGCATCGAGCTCGACGACCTCGATGGACCGCCCCGCGGCGTCGTGCGCGGCGCGCAAGCGCGTCAGGTTGTCGCGGGCGGCGTCGTGGTACGGGTCGGCAGGATCCCTGGGCAAGTCGAGCAGGATCGTTCCGGGGCGGAGATACTGCGCGATGGCATCGACGTGGCCGTCGGTGTCGCGATCCAGCGGGTGTCCCTGCCCCAGCCAGATCACGTGCACGATGCCCAGATAGTCCCCCAACATGGTTTCGATCTGCTCGCGGCTCATGTCGGGGTTCCGGTTGGGGTGCAGGAGGCACTGCTCGGTGGTGAGGAGCGTGCCCTCGCCGTCGACGAAGATCGACCCGCCCTCGAGGACCATGGGCGCCTCGTAACGCCGCATCCCCATATGGGAGGCGATGTGCTTGGGGACCTCCGCGTCTCGGTCGAACGGGAGGAACTTGTTGCCCCACGAGTTGAACCGGAAATGCACCAGTGCGACGCCGCCGTGCGCGTCGGTCACGAAGATCGGGCCGTTGTCCCGCATCCAAGAGTCGTCGATCGGGGTCGGCAGGATCTCCACACCCTCGCCGCACATCGCTCGCGCCTCCGACGCTTGATCCGGGTCGGCGACCATCACGACCGGCTCGAACGCGGCCACCGCGTTCGCCACGCAGGCCCAATCCGCCTTGGCCCGGTCGAAGAGCTCGCCCCAGAAGTCGGCGCGGGTGATCGTCGGCCACTCCATGAGCGTCGCCTGGTGCGGAGCCCATTCGGCGGGCATCCGGAGTCCGTCCTCTCGAGGCGTGCTCACGGGTCGACGAGCTCGATGCGCATCCGCTTGTTGGCCTTGCCCTTCGACTCGGTCTTGACCACCCGGACCGTGCCGACCTCGGCGGTCGAACGGACGTGCGTGCCGCCGTCAGCCTGCTTGTCCAAGCCATGGATGTCGATCACGCGGATCGGGTCGACGGTCTCGGGGATCAGGCTCACCTTCGTCCGGATCAGGTCGGGGTCGGCGAGCGCCTCGGCGCGTGGGACGAAGCCGACGTGCACCGGATGGTCCTGCTGGAGCGCGGTGTTCAACTTGGCCTCCACCTCGCGGCCGAACTCCTGACTGATCCCGTCGAGCTCGAAGTCCATGCGCGCGACGCCGGGCTCCATGTTTCCACCGGTGACCTTGGCACCGTAGTCGGTGAAGACGATGCCGGAGAGGGCGTGCAGCGCGGTATGTGTCCGCATCAGCGTGTGCCGACGCGCCCAGTCGATCTCGGCGGTCACCGCCGCCCCGGCGGGCGGAGCGGCCGCGCCCTCGTCGAGCACGTGGAGCACCTCGCCTCCGGACTTCACGGTATCGACGACCCTGGCCTCCCCCCCTTGCCAACGGATCACGCCGGTGTCGCCGGGCTGACCGCCGCCGCGAGCGTAGAAGACGGTTCGATCCAGGACGACCCCGTCGTCGCGGCTCTCGGCCACGGTCGCATCGGTCGTGGGTTGGTACGCGTCGCGCGAGAAGATCTCGTCCGTCACCGCCAGGAACGCTACCGCACTGGGCTCGTGCGTGAGGTCGTGTCACATCGGGGGTTCGGCCGTCTTCGTCGTGCGGATCAACATCGCGAGGACCGCTCCCCAAAGGATCAGCAGGCCGCCGACGACGATGGGCAGCGTGACGGGCTCGTCCAGGAAGAAGTACGCCAAGACCGCGACGGTGAGCGGTTCCATCACGCCGATGATCGCGTTGCGGACGGCGCCGACCAGTTGGAGCCCGGCCAGCATCGCAGCGAACGCGCCGGCGGAGAAGACGGCCATGCCCACGATGCGCCACCACGAGCTCGCGGACGGGAGGTCCACGGCGTTGAACGCGAACGCGTACACGAGGTTCGCGAGGGACGCCCCGACCCCGAGCCACGCTGCCGCCGTAAGCGGGTCGGTCCTCTTCACGTTGCGGTCGGTGCCGATCAGGTATCCCGTGTACGCGAACGACGTGCAGAGCGCGAGCACGATGCCCAGCGGCTCGATCTGCGCATCGCCGCCGCCCAGGACGACCAGCGCACTGCCGGCCAGCGCGAGGAAGAGCGCCACGAACAGCGACCGCGACGGAGCCTTACGGTCCAGGGCGATCGTCGCGAGCATCACCCAGACGGGATACAGGTAGAAAAGCAGCGTCACGGCGGCGGCGCTCCCGTGGTTCAGCCCCGAGAAGTAGAACGCCGACTCCGATCCGTACCCGATCGTGCCCGCGATCACGAGCGGCAAGCGCTCGCCCTTGGCCGGCAGGAACGGGCGGCCGAACACCCGCAGCGCGATCAGCAGCAGGATCGACTGGCCCCCGAAGCGCATCGCGAGCATCACGAACGGCAGGTTCCCGGCCGCGACCTGTTTGCCGAAGATCACGACGAACGCGAACAGGATCGCCATGGTGGCGCTGGCGGAAGAGCCGAACAGTTCGCCGCGCGGATCGGTCGCGCGCCGGGTCGTGACGTCGTCGGTCACGCGTCGTCGCCTTCGAGGAACGCCTTCACGCGGCCCACCAGCATCGGGATCGACGCCACCAGCTCCTCCTCACCGGACATGACGATCAGCTCGGCGTTCGGCATGAGTTGGGCCAGCACCCGGCCGAGCTCGGCCGGGTGCACCCGGTCGCCCTCCCGGCTGATGATCAACGTCGGCGCCGTGACACGACGGAGCACCTCTCGATCCTCGACCGCGACGTCGCGCACCACCTCGCGGATCGCCCGGGCCACGCCCTGGGGATTCATGTCCTGCCAGAGGAGCGCATCGAACTCGCGCAACCAGGGTGCGCGCTCGTAGATCTCGACCCGGTCGGGCGAGGACAGGATCGCCTCGACGGCCTCCTCCTTGGACAGGGTCTCCAGACGCTCGGCGGTGCGATCGAAGTCGCGATGATCCGCGAGCGGCACGTCCAAGGCCGCAGGAAGCAGGAAGACGATCCGCTCGAACCGGTCGGGCTCCCTCGCGATCAGGTTCGTGATCGCGCCGGCGCCGAGCGACGTGCCGACCGCGCGGGTCGCTCCGTACTCGGTCGCGACGGCGTCGAGATCGCGAGCGAAATCGGCGAACCGGTACCCGGTCTCGGGCACGCTCGACAGCCCGTGTCCGCGGAAGTCGAACCGGACCTTGGTGCCGGCCAGGAACGGCGTGAAGGCGGCAAGCTCGTTGCGGGAGTTGGTCAAGCCGTGCGCGAACACGGTGACGGGTGGGCCATCGCCTTCGACCTCGACGTGGAGCGTGGCGTCATCGGTCGTGATGTCGGGCATGCGTTCGCGGGCTCCCTCTGGCGTTCGGGAGAGCGTACGATGTCGCGCGCCCACCGATGCCGAGCGAGCGAGGAGCGCGCCCGTGCCGGAGATCGAGGTCAGCACCATCGACGTGGAGCGGCTCGTAACACGGTTCCACGTCCGCGTGACGGACGACGATGGAAGTGCCACGCGACACGACGTGACGCTGTCGGTCGCAGATCACGAACGGCTGGGCGGCGGGTATCCGAGCCCGGAGGCCTTGATCCAGGCCTGCTTCGAGTTCCTGCTCGAACGGGAGCCGAAGGAGTCGATCCTGGGCTCGTTCGACGTCAGCCAGATCGCGACGTACTTCCCCGACTTCGAGAGGGAGATCGCCCCCTAGTTCGAGCGCGCTGCCGTGCTACTCGACGCCGACCAGGTCGTCTTGGGGAGCGAACTGGTCGCGGATGCGGCTGGCCCAGCGCCAGATGAGCACCGTGAGGACGATGAACACGGCGCCCGACCCCACCAGGATCGCCCGCGTTCGCGTGACGTCTTCCTCGATCCACAGGAACGACAGGATCAGCGCCGGCACGATGAACCCCACGTTGTACGCGATGTCGAACAGCGCGAACGCGCGGCCGCGGAAATCGTCGGGCATCGTCTGCTGCATGATCGTGTCCGCGGAGATCTTGCCCAGGAAGAACGTGAAGAACCCGACGAACAACAGCGCGGCGAATCCCGCGAGCGAGACGAACGCCCCGAACACGATCGCCGCGATCCCGAGCGCCGCCATCGACGTGAGGAGCAACCGGATGGGTGCCACCCGGTCCTTCCACTTCTGCGCCAGCACCAGGCCGAGCGCGCCGCCCAGGAACCCACCGCCGCCGACGACCGCGAGGCCCAGGTTGTTCGCGTCCCCCCCTTGGACCAGGTTCTTCGCGTAGAGACCGAACGTGAACAGACAGAAGCCCCAGAACTGGTAGCGCAGCATCTGGAAGGAGAACAGACCGAGCGCGGCGGGCGGACGCGAGGCGACCTCCTTCAGTCCGGCGGCGATGTTCGCGACGACCTGCTTCGCTTCCTGCCCGAACGTCGTCTGGTGCGGCTGCGTCTCCATCCGCTCGAGCCGCTTCGCCACCAACGCCGCCACGATCAGCACGCCGGCTCCGACGATCACGACCATCCACGAAGGAAGGACCGCGGCTCCGCCGAACGCGAATCCGATACCGAGCACCTGGAACAGCGCTCCGCCGGCCTGCGAGAGTCCGTTGCCCTGCATGAGGTCCTTGCCCGACAACACGTCGGGGATCGCGGCCGACTTGACCGCGAGCGCCACGCGCACACATCCCTGGATGAACAACAACCCGATGATCAGGGCGACGGTCGCGCCGACGTTGCCCTCGGACGTGTCCTTGCCGAGCGGCAGCATGACGGCCACCGCGACGATGGAGACCACGACCGCCGTGACGATGTTCGACAGGCTGAGGATCTTCCGGCGTTCGAAGCGGTCGATGACGACGCCGATGAACGGGCTCACGAGCGTGTAGGGGACGTACAGCGCCAGCACGACCTTCAGCAGGTACTGCGCCGAGGGCACGACCGTCACGTCGAACCCCTTCTCGCCGCCGAACGCGATCGACTTCGCGAACGCACCCTGGACGACCCCCTGCCCGGCCTGCACCAGGAACTGCACGCCGACCAACGTGGCGTAGGCGCGGTTCGAGAACACGGAGAACAGCTTGTTGAAGAACCCGCCGAAGGAGCCCAGCACTCTGTCCAGCCGCGCGGCGCCGAACCGCAGCCCCAGCGCGACCGCGGTGGCGAGCCCGACGACCGCCCATGCTTTGGCCGTCGTCAGGGGTCCGCGCCACACGGCCAAGACGACGATGCCCGAGAGCAGCGTCATGACGATCGACATCCCCGGGATCAACGCGACGCGGCTGGGCACGTCGCGAAACTGGAACCACGGCGCCGCGATGAGTCCCGGCAGGAACGCGAGGAAGAACAACCCGAGCAGGACGCGCAACGTGTGGAGCGGGTTCGCGGCGGCCCCCGGATGGTTCTCCAGCCGTGTCTGCGCGTCCACGGCCGCCGCTTCGGCGCGATCGACGACCTCCGGGGGCGGCGTATAGAGACCCTCGCCCTGGAGCAGGTAGGTGTCGGGCCCGACCTCGATCGACGAGTCCAGCGCGGACCGCATCCGCTGCTGCTCGACCTCGTCGGTGCACTCCGGCTCGCCGTTGCAGAGGCCCTTGTAGTACTGACCGATCAGGAACACCACCGGGTCTTCCGGATAGTCCGACAACCGGGTCTGGAGCTCATCGAAGTGCTTCTGAGACGCGTCGTTGTAGCCCTCGCTGATGCCCCTCGTCTGCTGGCCCGCCAGGAACTGCTCGGCGGTCCCCAGATACGTGGCGCTGTACTTGACCATGTCGCCGGGGAGCCCCGTGCGGAAGACGTTCGTGAACGTCTTGACCCATCCGTAGGCGGTGTTGGTCCCAGTCTCGTCGTCGGTGTCGTTGTAGTTCATGACCAGAACGCTCGGCCGGGGACCGGCGTCGGCGACCACCTCGTGCACCGCGGCGAGCGATGAGCGCACCCCCTGGTTCGCCCATTGGTTCTCCTCGCTGACCCATCGGTTCGCCAACCCGTCGTTGAAGACCCCACCCACCGCGCCCACGATCACGATCGCCCCGAGGATGCCGGCGATCCGTTTCTGTCCCTCGAGTCGCAGGCACCAGCGGAGCGCCACGAAGGCACCGAGACCGGCGAGCGCCATGGGCGCCGCGCTCGCGTTCATGAAGCGGTAGTAGGGAACGACGGTCGAGGTGAGCACGGCGAGCGTGCCGAGGAACGGCAGGAGCCACCAGATGGACGCCTGGTCGTACGTATCGGCTGGACGACGCTCGCGGCGCGCCAAGAGCACGGTCGAAACGATCGCGATGACCACGAGCGGGCCGATCACGAGCGGCTGCAACGACATGACCCACTCGCGCAAACGCGCCGCGAAGAACTCCTTGGTGTACGGCGGCGGCAGCGCGGCATCGGCCAGGCTCGCGGACTTCCCCCAGATGCCGACCACCCACATGGCGAGCCCGGCGATCATGCCGAAGCCAACGGACATCAGCATGGGGCCGTCCGCACTCAGCGCGGCCCCGAACGAGAACCTGCTCGTCAGGAGATGGAAGCCGAACACCGCCAGGAGCACGACACCGAAGATCACGCACGTCGTCGGATGCGTGAACGCGGCGGCGACGGCGATCAGGAAGAGCGCGGTTCGCGCCCCCCATGACGTCCGCGCGGCATGGAGGAACGGAAGCGTCAACGAGAGGAGGAACAGGACCGTGATGTTGTCCAGGTATCCGACGTATGGCGTGGTGAGGAACAGGGCCGCGGACACCAGCATCGTCGTCAGCACCACGAGCGGGTCGCGGCGGCTGCGGAAAGCGCCGGCGCCGAGCGCGAGGCCGGTGAGCACCGGGACGCCGATCATCAAGAAGGCGCTGAAGCTGTACTGGTCGAGACCGGCGACGCGCTGCAATAGCGCGCCGGCGAGCGGCACGGTGATGCGATAGCCACCCGAGAACAGCCCCGCGGGCCCCCACTCCTGCGCGACCGACACCGGGCTCGACTGCAGGATGACGTTGGCGCGCCACGTGTACCAGGCCGGGTCGCGGGTCGGAGCCGAGATGGACGGGTCCACCATGAACTTCCAACCCAGGATGATCAGCAGCAGCACCGCGAAGCCGACGATCACCCACCATGCGCCGAGACGGCTCTCGATCGCTTCCGGCGTGTCGTTCGCGGCCTGAGCTCGCTCGGTATCGGTCAACGCCATGCGGGCGACATCCTACCGGAGGTCCTCTGGCCGGCCGGTTATGCGGCGGCTTCAGGCAGACACGGAAGGTCCTGCATCAACGCGGACGGGAACGCCGCCTGGAACACCGTGTCGTTCGCGGTCGCGGGGTCGACCGTTTGGGTGGGCGCGGCGGTCTGCGCCTGGGTGAGCGTCATGATGTAGCGGGCTACATCTCCCACCGTGAACCCGTTCTGCTCGAGCTCGTCGACGTTCAGGAACACCTGGGACGGCTGCGCCAGCTCCACGACCGGTGTGTCGTCCCCGTCCGTGTCGAACCGCTCGTTGATGCCGGCCTGGATCGGCGGTGTCTCGATCTGGAAACCCCCGCTGACCGCGGGATCCGGCATGGCGCCGTGGTCGGCCGTGAGCACCATCGCCCACTCGCCCTTGCCCACCTGATGATTGAGGAACGACACGAATCGCTTGAGCGCCAGATCCTGCGCCACTACGGCGTCGCGCATCTCGAGGGAGTTCATCGACCAGACGTGGCTGACGTAGTCGATCTCCTTGAAGTTGAGATACAGCAGGTCGGGCACGTCGTCCTTGCCGAAGCCCTCGTTCTGGATGACGGTCTCGATCACCCGCTCCTGGTACGGCGTGCGGGCCGGTGTGTCGAAGCCCTTCAGCAGCTGGTCGATCACGTTGTCGCGCCACAGGCCGTCGAGCTTCCCGTCGGCCTGGTCCACCTTGCGAACGTCATCCTCGAACCCCGGCACGTCGTTCGCGTACTGCGGGAGCTTGTAGTAGCCGGCCTCACGGGGCGGCAGGTTCCACTCGAACCCCTCGTCGGTGAGCGTCTCGCCGTCGATCACCGAACGCGTCAACGCGACGTCGCGATCGCCACCGGTGAAGAAAGAACCGTGACCGAGCATGCCGAAGTGGATGTCGACGGTGCCGACGATGCCGACGACCGGCTTGTTGTTCATCGCGCGGTCGTAGATGTCGCCGAGCGTCGGCTCGATCAGGAACGCCGGTCCCTCGTTCCATGGGCTCGTCAGTTGGTCGCCGATGATCAGGTGGTGTCCCGTGATCCCGCTGTGGTTCGGGAACGCGCCGGTGCCGATCGTCGCGTGGTCCTGCGCGGTGCTGGTCGGCGACGAACCGACGCTCGCGTCCTGGTACCACGTGCCCTTCCCGATCAAGGAGTCGAGGTACGGGTGCGCGTCGGACCACTCGTCGAGCACGTTCATGCCGCCGGCGTCCCAGACCATCGTCACGACGAGCTTCGGCGTCGCGTCGGTACCCTCGACAGCCTCGTTCATCGGTTGGCCGTCGATCGCCTTGAAGCCGTCGAAGTGCAGGAGCTTCGCAACCGTCGGGGCGATGCCGGCCAGGGTCACGGGCCGCTTGACGCTCTCGCCCGCAGGAACGAAGCCGGGCCCGTACCAGAGCATGGGCACGTCCTCGACGTAGTCCCACGGACCGACGTGCGGCAGGCCCGAGCCGACGAAATTGGGCTCGAGCGGGATGTAGGAAAGCTGCGCACCGCGATCCGGACGCCAACCGCGCCACGTCCGAAGCAGGAACTCGTGCGGGACCGAGCACGCGAGCGTCACCAGGTCCTCGTCCCCCGTCTGTGCGCGCGCGGGCTGGCGCGACACGGTGACGACGGACGTCACGAGCAGGCTGGATACGAACACGAGCAGGAGGAGGCGCTTCGGGGTCACTGCGGTCTAGCGTCCCGGACCTCGCACCGAACGACAACCCAGGCGGTAGCCTCGACGACGTGGCATCCGGGCGACGCCTCACCATGCTAGTCGTCACGTTGGCGCTGATCGGCGCCCCCGCGATCGCCCTCCGCGCGTTCTGCGTGGGAGAGAGCTGTGTCCAGGAGGACGAGGTCGCGACGGCGGTGCCGTTCTGTCCGCTGGCTGCGGAGCTCCGGGCACAGATCGAGGCCGGATACCGTGAGGGCCGTTCCCCGGACGTGATGGCCGCAACGGCCTCGGACGTTCGACTGTCCGACGACGAGGGCACCATCTGGCCCCGGTCGCCGTACGACCAAGAGGCGAACCGGGTGCCGATCCTCTTCTTCGGTCACGGGGTGATCCCCGGTCAACTCCCCCAGGGGATCGGGGTCGATCGGATCGCGCCGACGATCGCCCGCGTCATCGGATACGACAGGCCTCACCCGGAGATCCGCAACGGAACCCCACTGGTTGATGCCGTGCAGAACGACGCTCGGCCGTCGCTCGTGGTCGAGATCGTGTGGCGAGGTGTCGGATCGATCGCGTTCAACCCCGCGGGGCTCTCCTGGCTCGGAAGCCACGACCTCCATGGCGCGTGGACGTTCACGGGAACGACGGGCTCGTTGCCGGTCGACCCGGCCGCGATCCTGACGACCATCGGGACCGGCGGACTGCCGTCTCAGCACGGCATCACCGGTGCCGCCATCCGCGATCGCACCGGCGGGCTCGTTCGTGCGTGGAGCGCGAACGCGCCGACATCCATCATCGCGACGCTCGCCGACGATTGGGACCATGCCACCGGGCAACGAGCGCGGATCGGGTTGGTGACACGCTCGCCCGGCGATCAAGGCTTGGTCGGCGGCACCTGGTTCCTGGATCACGACCGCGACGACCTGGCGATCGGATCCGGCGACCCTGTCCGGCAAGTGATGCACCTCGTCGATGGAGGCTACGGAGCCGACCCGACGACCGACATCGTCGGCGTGGTGCTGAGCGGGATGCCCGAACGGATGGACCGCGACACGGGCCGGATCGTCGAGGAAGTGATGCGGCGCGTGCCGGAAGCGACGTTCGTGCTGACCGCGACCGGCGACGCGAACGGTGGGGGTGTGGCCAGGCCGGATGTGGCCGCAGCGGTGGATCGAACGGTGGGCAGTCCGGTCGTCTCACGGGTGATGGCCGGGGGACTCTTCCTGGATCAGGCCGTCATGGCCGGGAACGGCGTCTCGTCCGACGACGTCGTCCGCGCCTTGGACGCGATGAAGGCGCCGAACGGAGCGCCGCTCTTCGCCGACGCGTATCCCGGATTCGCGATCTCGTTCTCGAGGTATTGCTGATGGCCGTCGGCGTCGCGCGCCCGGATGTCTCTCCGCCGCAGACGGGGTCGTCGCGCCGGACGGCACTGGCGGTGCTCGGCGGGCTCGCGGCCGTCGCCGTCGTGGTCCGCGTGGCGGACCCGGAGCGGATCGCGTGGCTTCAGAACTTCCTCATCGTCTTCGGAGGACTGCTTGTGGAGGCGACGCCGTTCATCCTGCTCGGCGCGTTCGTCTCTGCGGCGATCGAGGTGTTCGTGCCGACGTCCACGTTCGCGAAACTCGGGCGGCTGCCGCGTCCGCTGCAGCTCCCTGCGGCAGCGCTCGCGGGGATGGCGTTCCCGGTGTGCGAATGCGGATCGGTGCCGGTGGCGCGGCGCCTGGTGCGCAAAGGCATGGCACCGTCGGCCGCGATCACGTTCATGCTTGCGGCGCCGATCCTCAACCCGGTCGTTGTGGCGTCGACGTTCATCGCGTATCGCGGTCGAGACTCCCTGTGGATCATGGTGCTCGGTCGACTGGGGCTTGGGTTCCTCGTCGCCGTCGCGGTGGGATGGGTGATCGGCGCCACCAGGAAGCAAGACCTGCTGAAGACGCGCCCCGGCGAGGACGACGCGAACCCCGAGGCCGGCGAGAACGACTCGCGGTGGGCGGGGTTCGTCTCGCATCTGAGCAGCGACTTCTTCTTCATGGGCCGCTTCCTGGTCCTGGGCGCAGCGATCGCGGGAGCCGTTCAGACGTTCGTTCCGCAGACGATCGTCGGAAGGGTCGCGAACCTACCGGTCCTGTCGCTCCTCGCGATGATGGGACTGGCGTTCCTGATGTCGCTCTGCTCGGAGTCGGACGCGTTCGTGGCTGCGTCGTTCACACAGTTCGGGCCCGCCGCCCAGCTCGCGTTCCTGGTGTCGGGGCCGATGATCGACCTGAAGCTCGGCGCGCTGTATGCGGGGACGTTCAGCAAGGGCTTCGTCCGGGCGGTGGTCGTTACCGTCGTCGCGGTCACGCTGGCCGGCACGCTCTGGCTGCAGGTGGTCTTCGGATGAGGTTGCGCTGGAGCCCTTCCCGATCGTCGGCCGGCGTGGTCCTGGGCGCGTGGGCCGGGTTGTTCTGGTTCCTTCTGTCGAGTGGCCGTTGGTCGCTCTACCTGTCGACGCGCACGTTCTGGGTGGTGCCGACGGGAGCCGTGCTGCTCACGGTTGCGACGGTGGGCCGGCTGGCGACCGCGCGGGTCCCCCGGCCGGAGCCGATGCCGAGCGCGACGTCATGGACGCTCGGCGTCGTCGCGCTTCCCGTGGTGCTGATCCTGGCGCTGCCCCCCGCGACGCTCTCCGGCTACGCCCTCGGTCGCCGCGCAGGGTTCGTCGGGTCGGGCGTCAGCATCTCGTCGTCGGATATCGCATCGGGAACGATCTCGTTCATCGACGTCGCGGCAGCGCAGTCGTCGAAGAGCGGCATGGCGGCGTTGCGGTCTCGCGCAGGCGAGCAGGTCACGTTGGAGGGATTCGTGTGGCGTCGGGACGGGGCGGCGGCCGACGAGATCCTGCTGACCCGTTACGTCATCACCTGTTGCGTCGCGGACGCGACGAGCGCGCAGGTCCGTGTGGTGAACGTCCCACCCGGTCGGTTCGCGCCGGACGACTGGGTGCGCGTCACCGGACGCATCTATCCCCTCGGCAGCGAGATCCTGGTCGACGCGAGCGCCGTCCGGTCGATCCCGCAGCCCGACCGGCCGTACCTCACCCCGTAGCGCGGCTCAGCCTCGACGCGCACAGTCCGCGCACGTGCCGATCAGGTCGAGCCGGTGATCCACGTCCGCGAAGCCCGCACGCCTCGCCAGTCGATCCAGCGTCCGGTCGAGCGTCCCCTCGAGATCGGACGGAACGGTGACGTCCTCGACCTTGCCGCAACGCGAGCAGATCAGATGATGATGATGCTCCGTGAGCTCCTCGGTCAGCTCGAAGCGGGCGAACTCGCCTTCGGTGATCACGCGTCGAACCACCCCGGCATGCTCGAGGACCGCGAGGTTCCTGTACGCCGAGCTCTGAGGGGGCGCGGCCCGTCCCGAAACCACGTCCGTCATCGAAACCGGCTTCCCCGCGCGCCGCAGCATGTCCACGAGCGCGCGACGCTTCGGCGTGTATCGCTGTCCGACCGCGCGCAGCCGCGACTCGATCATGGCGTGGAGGTCGCTCGCCGCAGCGGGCATCATGGGTCCACCTTCTCGGTGACGGGCAGGCGCGGCGAGACGCTCCGCCGTGCCACGGCGACGACCGCGAACATTCCGGCCGCGATCAGCACGATCGTGCCACCCGGAGCCGGTCCCCAGATCCTGGAGGCGGCCAGCCCCGCGATCACCGAGCTCACGCTGACGGCGATCGACCAACGGAGCGTGGAACCGAACGACCGGGCGAGCACCTGACCGCTCGCCACCGGCAGCACCATCATCGCGGCGATCAGCAGGATGCCGACGATCCGCATCGCGGCGACGACGGCAACGGCGGTGAGCACCGCGAGCACGTTGTTGACGAAGCCGACGGGCAAGCCCGAGACACGCGACCAGTCCTCGTCGGTCACGACCGCGAACAGCACCCGGCGTAGCGCGAGCATCGCGGCGATGATCACGACTCCCAGAACCAGGATCACGATGAGCTCGCTGTCGTTCACCGTCAGTGCCTGACCGAACAGATACGTGATCAGGTTCGCGTTGAGTCCACCCCTCAGACTCACCAGGACCACGCCGAGCGCGATCCCGGAATAGAAGAATAGCGCGAGTGCCAGGTCCCCCGAGGCCCGGCGGCGCGAACGCAACCACTCGACGCCCAGCGCGCCGCCCACGGCGAAGGCGAGCGCGGTCCACACCGGCCACACGCCAGCGATCAACCCCGCCCCGACGCCGGCGAACGCGACGTGGCCGATCCCGTCGCCGATCAACGACATCCGCTTCTGCACCAGGAACGTCCCGATCATCGGCGCGAACACACCGACGGCGATCCCGGCGACCAGCGCCCGCTGCATGAACCCGAGCTCGAACGGATACGGCAGCGCGGACACGGGCCACGGCATCAGCGCAGGCCCTCCAGCCACAGCGGCAGGTCTTCGCGGTGGATGCCGAGGCTGACGCCTTCGTCGGTCAGCGTGGACGGAGGTCCGTCGAACAACACCGAGCCCTTCAGCACCACGACCCGGTCCAGATCGTTCGCGACCGCCGAGAGCTCGTGGGAGACGAGCAGCACGCCGGCCCCGTGCTCACGCATCAGGTGGACGAGGGAGTCGCGGAACCGGCGCTGCGACTCGGAGTCGACGCCGGCGATGGGCTCGTCCAGCACCAGCAGCTGGGGATCGCTCGCGAACGCGCGAGCGATGAAGGCACGCTGCTGCTGCCCGCCGGAGAGCTCGTTCACCGGCTTCTGGGCGAACTCCGCCAAGCCCACGGATTCCAGGGCGTGCCGCGCGGCCTCCCGATCCTCCCTGCGCAGCGGCCGCCACCACCCACGCCGAGCGAGGAGACCGGTGGCCACGATCTCCTCCACCGTGGCGGGGACCTCCGATCCCAGGACCGGACGCTGCGGCACGTACCCGAGTCGCCAGCGATCGTGGACATGCCGGGGCGACATCCCGAACAGGTGGACCTCTCCTTGAGAGGGCGTGAGCGAGCCGAGCAGCAACTTCACGAGCGTCGACTTGCCCGAGCCGTTGGGACCGACGAGCGCGACGAACTCTCCGGGACCCACGCGGAGATCGACCCGGTCGAGGACCGGCGTTCGCCCGTACGCGAACGAGACCCCGCTCGCCTGCAAGAGCGGAGCATCGGCCGGAGCCCGCGTGACGACCCGATCAGGAGCAGCCAAGCGCCGTCCGGAGGGTCGAGAGGTTGTCCCGCATCTGAGAACCATAATCGTCGCCGGCCGCGACCTCGTCGTCCGTCAGCCCTTCGATCGTGTGGAGGACGGCGGTCTGCACCCCGGCTTCTTCCGCGAGCGTTTGAGCGACCTTGGGGGAGACCAGATCCTCGGTGAAGACGGTCGTGACCCCTTGCTGTTCCACGAGCTCCTTCATCTGGGCCAACCGTTGCGCGCTCGGTTCCGCATCGGGGGCCAGCCCGCTGATCGACTCCTGTGTGAGCCCGTACTCGGCAGCGAGGTAGCCGAAGGCCGCATGGTTCGTGACGATGAGCGTCCGCACGCAGTCGGCGAGGCCCGCCCGGTAGTCGTCACCCACCCGGAGGATCTCCTGCGCGAACGCATCGGCGTTCGTCTCGAACGTCGACGCGTCCGCGGGAGCAACCCGGGCGAGCCCGGCCCGCACCTCATCGACCATCCGCGCGTAGAGGACGGGATCGAGCCACGCGTGCGGATCGACCGTGAAGCCCTCCTCGCTCCCACTCGGCGGGTCCACGGTGGGCAGGCCTGCCAGCAGGTCGATCGTGACGCCCTCCGCGTCCCCGATCGCGTCCTGTACCGCTGGCTGGAACCCCTCGCCGAGGTACAGCACGACGTCGGCGGTCGCGATCGCCTCCACCTGATCGGGAGAGAGCTCCAGGTCATGCGGCTCGACGCCCGGCGCGGTGAGGTTGGTGATGTCGACCAGCCCTCCGCCGACGCGCATCGCCGCCTCCTGCACCGGGTAGAACGCGGCGACGACCGACAGCGTGCCGGACGGTCCCTGAGCGGATCCGCCAGAAGATGCGCATGAGGTCCCGAGCAGCGCAGCCACGGTCCAGATCGACGATCGAACGAGCGCACGTCGGGCGAGGCGCTGCGCTCCACTTCTCGGAATAAGAATCGCTCTCATTACTATCGGAGTCTAGCAGTGGAGTCGAGGAGCGGTCAAGGCGGTCGTTCGACGCTCGGTGCCTAGCGCGCCAGACGGACGCGGCCCGAGTCGGTCCGCTGCACCAATCCGTCGCGCTCGAGCGCGTCGACCGCGAGGTCGACGCGCGGCAACGGGAGGCCGAGCGCCGCGGCGATCGCGTGGATCGTCGCGGCGCGGTCACGACCGCGGAGCTCGCGCAACACTCCCCCGCGGGCCTGACGCATCGAGCCCTCGAACGCCGGTTGGGTCCGACCGCTCCGACGACCCGCTCGGCCACTCGCGCGGAACCGACACGCCTGCGCGAGCGGACAAACGTCGCATCGAGGCGTGGGCCGGCACACCTCGCGCCCGAGGTTCATCACCGCCTGGTTCCAGTTGCCGGGCTGCTCGTGCGGAAGCCACCACGCCGCCGCGTCGGCGATGTCGGCCGCCGCAAGCTCGTCGGGCTCGCATCCGAAGGCGAGCCTGGCCACCACCTTCCGAACGTTGGTGTCGACGGCGGCGACGGGCGCCCCGAACGCAATCGATGCCACGGCCGCGGCCGTGTACGGACCGATGCCGGGAAGTTCCATCAACGCCGCGACGTCGGACGGCACCACGCCGCCGCGATCCCGGACGATGCAACGCGTCGCCTCCTGAAGGGCCACGGCCCGGCGGGCGTATCCGAGCCCGCCCCACGCACGCAGAACGTCAGCTCGAGACGCCGCCGCCAGCGTCCGCACGTCGGGGAATCGCTCCATGAACCCGGGGAACGCCTCGGCCACACGGGATGCCTGCGTCTGTTGGAGCATCACCTCGGACACGAGGACCGAGTACGGATCGCGCTCCGTCGTGCGCCATGGATACGCGGGACCGTCGGCCCGGAACCACGCGAGCAGCGCGCGCCGTGCCTCCCGGTGTGAGTCGCGGCCCACGAGACGCTGCGCGGAGGCCACGGCGGTCGCCCTAGAAGCCGGCCTTCGTGTCCTTCTGAACCATCGTCTCCGCCGTCTCCTTGAGGGCTTTGTGGACCTCGCGGAAGACCTCGGCGACGTAGGACGCCGGCTGGCTTCCGCCCGCCGTGCCTCGCACCGCGGACGCCGTGACCTCAACCGCCTTCTCGAACACCATCCAATCGGTCTCGCGAGACATCGTGACCTCCATCAGCAACTCCTCATGTGGACAGATCCGCGAGGCAAGGCTACCTGACCCGCCCGGAACCTCGTTCGGCGCGGCGTTCAGTCGAAGGCGCGTTCGCCGCTGAGCGCCTGACCCAGGATCAGCGTGTGGATCTCGCTCGTGCCTTCGTACGTCAGGACCGACTCGAGGTTGTTGGCGTGACGGATGACCGGATACTCTAGCGTGATACCCGACGCGCCCAGGATGGTTCGAGCCGTCCTCGCGATGTCGATCGCCTCGCGCACGTTGTTGAGCTTGCCCATGCTCACGTGCTCGGGTCGCAGGCGCCCCTCGTCCTTCATCCGGCCAAGGTGCAGCGCGAGCAGCGTTCCCTTGTTCAGCTCCGTCGCCATGTTCGCGAGCTTCTCCTGCGTGAGCTGGAAACCCGCGATCGGTCGGCCCCACTGCACCCGCGTCTTTGAGTACTCGAGCGCGCACGCGAAACATGCGCGTGCCGCCCCCATCGCCCCCCACACGATCCCGAACCGCGCTTCGGACAAGCACGAGAGCGGACCCTTCATCCCCGTGACGTCGAGCGCTGCGTCCTCGGGGACGCGCACACCGTCGAGGACCAACTCCGACGTCACGCTGGCCCGGAGCGAAAGCTTGCGGTGGATGTCGTTGGCGGAGAACCCGGGCGTGTCCGTCGGGACGAGGAACCCGCGGATGCCGTCGTCGGTCTGGGCCCAGACCACGGCGATGTCGGCGATGGAGCCGTTCGTGATCCACATCTTCGAACCGTTCAAGACCCACCCGTCGCCGTCTCGCTTGGCCGACGTGCGCATGTGGTTCGGGTCGCTGCCGAAGTCCGCCTCGGTCAGACCGAAGCAACCGATGAACTCCCCGCTCGCCATCTTCGGGAGCCACCGCTCTTTCTGCTCCTCCGTGCCGAACTTCCATATCGGGAACATGCAGAGCGATCCCTGGACGCTCACGAACGAACGGAACCCCGAATCGCCCGCCTCGAGCTCTAGGCACGCGAGCCCGTACGAGACGGCGTTCGCGCCGAGGCACCCGTAGCCCTCGAGGTGCATACCCAACAGACCCAGCCTGCCGAGCTGAAGCGCCACTTCCTTCGGGAACGTGCCCGCCTCGAACCAGGCATCGATCTCCGGCAGCACGTTGTCGGCGACCCACTCGCGCACCAGATCGCGCATCTGCCGCTCTTCTTGAGACAGCAGATGGTCGATGTCGAGGAAATCGAGCGGATCGGGAGCCATCATGGGCCGGTAGCCTAACGCGCTCGCCCGGACGTCAAGGGTCGTGCGAGGCCGGCCGATGGGGGAACGTGGGGGAGACGAGATCGACCAAGCAGCACGGCTCCGGCCGCCGCGTCGCGGCCGTCGGGCTGACGTTGGCGATGCTTGTAGCTGCCACGTCTGCCGCGGGGGCCGGACCGCCGATCGAAGCTGCCCGCCACCGCGCGGAGCAACTGGGGCAGCAGGTCGTCGACGCCCGCGCATCGGCCGTCGACCTCCAGCGCCGGGTCCTATCGTTGGCGTCCGACGTGGCCACGGCGCGACGCGCTCTCGATCGTCTCCAGGGTCGCCTGGTGGAAGCTCAGCACGACGTGGCTGCTGCGCGGGCGGCGGTCGACAGCGTGCAGGCCCGGATGAACGATCGCGCGCGACAGGCGTTCATGATGTTGGGGCCGGCCAGTTCCGCCGCATACCTGCTGGGGGCGGATTCCTTCTCCGACCTCATGGATCGCACGGTCGTGCTCGACAACGTCCAGCAGGCGGACGCTTCGCTCGGCGCGGAAGCCTCGCTCGAAGCGGCGCGCATGGCGGCCGTTCGGACAGCGCTGGAACGAGCGACCGATAGACGCGGCCGGCTCCTGGCGCGCATCGGGTCGCGCCAGACCGATCTGCTGAGCGTGTTCTCCGCGCAACAGGCTGCCCTCGAACAACTCGCCGGCCGCCGGCGAGATGCGAACCGAGACGTGAGGTCGCTCGAGCGGAAGATCGCTCGCCGGACCGGAGCGCTCCCATTCGGCGATTGGGCCAGACGGTTCTTGGAGCACCTCGGGGCGCCGACGTGCCGCCACAACCTCGTGGTGGTCATGGCCTGGCAGGCCAACGAGTTCACGGAGGCGCGGTGGAACCCGCTCGCCACGACGCATCGCATGGCGAGATCGACGAGCTTCAACGAGGTAGGGGTGCAGAACTACGTCTCGCTGACACAGGGGCTGCGCGCCTCCGTGGAAACGCTCACTGGCGGCGCCGCCTCGTACGGATACCAGGCGATCCTCGACTCACTTGGCCGGTGCGACGACGCCATGACGACCGCCGATGCGATCCGCGCGTCAGCGTGGTGCCGTGGCTGCTCCAACGGCGGCTACGTGACCGAGCTTGTTGTCGTGGTGCAGTCGTACTTCAACCGCTACGTCACGCTCCACACCTGAGAGCGATCGAACCCACATCGGCGACCAACGCCCGGGGCATCGGACGAAGGTCGTAGGAGGGCCTCCCGCCCGGTCGGGACCGTTGGACCATCCAGCGCATCGCCCGACCGCCCGATAGTGAAACGTGGGCGAAGAGACACCGACCGGCAACACCTGGCGAGCGCGGCCGGCCCTGGCGGCAGGGCTCCGCCTCCTCATCCTGCTGGTCCCGATCTGGGTCTCGCTCGTCGTCACCGCCATCCTCCGGCGGCTCGTTCCCTCACCGAACGGACCCAGGTGGTTCGGCTGGGCGTTGGGCATCTTGGCGTGCGCCCTGCTGGTCGCTGTGGTGGTCGAACGCGCGGCTCGACGCCTCCTCCCCCTCGTCACGCTGCTCAAGCTCTCGATGCTGTTCCCCGACCAGGCGCCGACACGCTTCTCGATCGCCCGTACCGCCGGGAGCGTCCGGAAGCTGGAGTCGCGTCTCGCGGAGACCCAGGACGACACGGCCGCTCACGAGGAGAGCCGGACGGCCGCCACCATCTTGTCCCTCTCGGTGGCGCTGCAGTCGCACGATCGGCGCACCCGGGGACACGCGGAGCGCGTGCGCGTCTTCACCGATCTCATCGGTGAGGAGCTCCAGCTGCCCGAAGACGATCGGTACCGCCTGCGTTGGGCCGCACTGATGCACGACATCGGCAAGCTCACCATCTCGCCCAAGATCCTGAACAAACCCGGGGCGCTGGACGACCACGAATGGCGCCTGATGAAGGGTCACCCGAGTGAGGGCGCGAGGATCGCCGAACCGATCATGGAGTGGCTCGGGCCATGGGGAGCCGCGATCGTCGAGCACCACGAGCGTTTCGACGGAAAGGGATACCCGAACGGCGTCGCGGGCGGTTCCATCTCGCTCGGAGGCAGGATCGTCTCCGTCGCCGACGCCTACGACACCATGACCGCGGCGCGTTCCTACAAGAAGCCCATGGCCGTGTGGTCCGCCAGACGAGAGCTCGCCGACTGCGCCGGTGGACAGTTCGACCCCGAGATCGTTCGGGCGTTCCTCAGCATCTCGTTGCCCAAGCTCCTCTGGCG
>JBBQVZ010000063.1:0-19209 GCA_038211015.1 Actinomycetota bacterium
TGAACCGCTCCTTTCTAACGTGGATGAACACCTCAACCGATCGGAGCTGGATATGAAGAACACGATCCGGACCATCGCGCTCATCGGCGCGATCATGCTGGTGATGGCGCTGAGCGTGACCGCGTTCGCGGCGAGCTCGAAGGACCCGTCCACGACCCCGGCAGCCGCGACGACCTCACCGAGCGACGACCCGGTTCCGGAAACGACGCAGAGCCCCTCGGCGGACGACGAGCAGGCCGGGAACAACGACGACGGCGAAGTCGAGGGCCAAGACGACGAGCAGGCAGGGAACAACGACGACGGCGAAGTCGAGGGCCAAGACGACGAGCAGGCCGGGAACAACCACGACGTCGAGGTCGAGGGCCAAGACGACCAGCAGGCCGGGAACAACGACGACGGCGAGGTCGAGGAGGGCGACTAGCTCTTTTCGCTACGTGAAGAGCGGTCGGGCAGCATCAGCCCCTGGCGAGGCCGAGTTCCTTCCCCCGAGCGAGAGCGATCTTCTCCAGTCGTCCCGCGGCTCGTTCCTCGGGAGATTCGTGACACGCACGCTCAAGGACCTGGAGAAGAACGTTCGGGTCGAACGGCTTGATGACGAATTCGTCCGCGCCGGCTTCGAACGCCCGGAGCCGGTCCGCGTTGAGCGTTCGAGCTGAGACGATCACGACGGGGATGTCTCGAGTGGGTGCCGACCCGCGGAGCGCTGCGAGAACGGTGAGGCCATCGACCCTGGGCATCATGATGTCGAGTGCGATGACGTCGGGTGCGAAGGACTCCACCAACTCCAGTCCATGCGCCGCGTCCGAGGCCGTTGCGACCTGGTGACCAGCCCACGCGAACACGTGCTCGTCGATCGAGCGTATGTCGTCGTCGTCATCGATGACGAGAATGCGCACCCGTCGGCTCCACTTCAGACGTGCCCGACCTCGCCGGTCATGAGCTTTCAGATGGTGTCATCGGCTGAACACGAGGCACGCTGAAGCCTGCGCGGGCCATCGGCTCGGACTCCGCTGAACTCGCTATTCGGTCGTAGTCTGCCGACATGCGCGCTCTCTTGATCGCCCTGGCTTGGGTAGCGGCCGTTTGGGTACTCGCCGTCGCAGTCCTCTACGCGCTCGGTCGTCGAACGCAGGCCCGAGAACTGGCCACCCTCATCCCAAACCTCCTCGTGCTGTTCAAAGGGTTGTTGCGGGATCCACGGGTGTCGAGAGGTAGCAAGGCTTGGCTCTGGTTCGCCGTGGTGTGGCTCGTCTCACCCATAGATCTCATCCCGGAGTTCATCCCCGTTCTGGGACCGCTCGACGATGCGGTCGTCGCCGCGCTGGTGCTTCGCCATGTGCTGCGAACGACGGACCGCTCCGTCCTCGCTGAGCATTGGCGAGGCGATCCGGCCACCCTGGATGCGATCGCACGCTCGAAAGCCGCAACCTCGAACTAACGACGTGGTGAGCTAGGCAAGAGGCTGACCTCTCGCGAGCCGGCGCGATCAGCCCTGTGGCGGCGGAGCGGGCATGTGGCCCAACTGCATCATCATCCCGGCGATGTCGTAGACGCCGTAGTGCCCGGTGTTCATCCCGTCGTCGTCGTAGGTGAAGACGTCGATCGCACCCATCGAGAAGGGCTTGCCGGTCGGGGGGGCCACACCCGGCATGCCGCTCGTGTCGGTGCCGGTCATGGTGCTGCGGACCGCGACCTTGTTCTCGGAAGCGATCACGTCCTCGATCTCGATGTGCATGTCGGGGGTCATCTCCCGCATCATGGTGAACATCGTGATCGCGCCCGCCTTGTCGCCGGTATCCCCGGGCATCGGGTTCAGCTCCACGAACGACTCCGACAGGACCTTGTCGGCGAACGGGATGTCGCCTTCGTTCAAGACGCGTTGGATCAGCTCGCGGGTGGTGGCGGCGTTCTCCTCCGGTGTGGTCATCACTTCACATCCCTTCTGGGGCCGGCATCGCCCCGAGCTGGATCATCATCTTCGGGATATCCATCTGCGACCAGGTCTCCACGAGCCTCCCGTCATCCGCGTGACGCGAGATCTGGATCCAGTCGAAGTCGACCGACTTTCCGCTCGCCGGCATGTCCGCGAACGGCAGCGGTCCATCGTTCGTGCCGGTGAAGCGAACGTGCGAGACCACCCGGTCGCCATCACCGAAGATCTCGAGGATCTCCGTGCGCCGGTCGGAGAAGGCGCCGAAGCTGCCCTCGTTCGAAGCGATCGCTCCCTCGGCGCCGGGCGGCAGCGCCTCCGAGCCCACCGTGTGGGGGACGAAGTCGTCCGCGATGCTCGCGCGGACCGTGTCGTAATCGCGCGCAGCGTAGGCCTGCTCCAGACGCTCGACCAGCGCGATGTTGCGTGCGGCGTCACTCATGGGACCTCCCCTGGATGGATTCGATTCGAACCTACGACGGGTGCTCGGTTCGCGTAAGGTCGGATCGGGGAACGGTCAGTGACCGCCGCACATACAGCTGCCGCCGCACGCGCATCCGCCGCCCGAAGGTGCCGAGCTGCGGAAGCCGCCGCTCGACGTGGAGGCGGCGAACATCGATATCCGGCGCATCACTCGCTCCGACTCGCAGGTCGGGCAGGCCGGCGCGTCCTCGTTCATCGCGCGGAGCCGTTCGAAGAGGTGCCCGCAGTTCCCACACTCGTACTCGTAGAGCGGCATGCCTGAAGTCTACGGTTTGGTCGGAGAGACGGGTTGCGACGCTGGCGGCCGGGCCTATACCCTCGCGACGGCCGCGCGGAGGCTCGGCGACAGGATGCGGTTCTCATGCGCAGGCTTTCTTCTTCGCTCATCGCGGTAACGATGGTCGTCTCGTCGCTCGTGGGCGGCATGCCGACAGCTCGGGCAGGTACCACCGATGATGCCTTCTACGTCTCGCTCGGTGACTCGCTGGCGGTTGGATACCAGCCGGGACCGGGCGGGAACGGGGAGGGGTACGTCGATGACCTATGGCGGAGCGTCCGCGAGACGATCCCCACGCTCCAGATGCAGAAGTTCAGCTGCGTCGGTGAGACGAGTCGGTCGATGATCACGGGCAACCGCTCGAACTGCACGTACGACGAGGGGTCCCAGTTGGACGCCGCGGTCGCGTTCCTCGATAGCCATGTCGGGCAGGTGCCGTTCATCACGATCGACATCGGGGCGAACGACCTCCTCTTCCGTTGCTTCAGCCGCGAGGGCCTGCTCCATCGCCCGTGCGTGATGGATCTGGTCCCGCGGGTGGGCGACCGGCTGACCCGCATCATCGATGCGCTTCGGGCGGCGGGGCCGGACGTGCCGATCTTGGGGATGACGTACTACAACCCATTCCTTGGATTTTGGGGGCTCATCCCGCACGGCCGGGTGCTGGCGAAAGTGGCCGCGCGAGGATGGACCGTGCTGAACATCGGGTTGACCACCGCCTACGAGGGCGCGGGCGCCGTCGTCGCCGACGTCGCGACGACGTTCCGGATCGACGACTTCAGCGACACCGTGCTCGTGCCCGGAAGGGGCCGGCTACCGCTCAACGTCGCGGTCGCCTGTCGGTGGACCTGGTTCTGCTCGCCGAGGTACGCCGGGGACCCCCACGCGAACGCGATCGGCTACCGCAAGGTCGCCCACACGTTCGACCTGGAACTTCAGCCGCTGCTCCTTGCGCGCACACTTAAGGCCGGTTCATGAAGGCGTTCATCTACGAGAAGTACGGGCCACCGGAGACGCTTCGGATGGCGGACGTCGAGAAGCCTGCGCCGGGCGCGGATGAGATCCTGGTGAAGGTGCTGGCGGTATCGGTCAATCCGGCGGATTGGCATTGCATGCGCGGCAAGCCCGTCTTCTCGCGCGCCACTCTGGGCCTGCTGGGGCCGAAGCATCAGATCCTCGGCTCCGACATCGCCGGGCAGGTGGAGGCGATCGGCAGCGGCGTGACCCGATTCGAGCCGGGCGACGAGATCTATGCCGATCTCCTGGACCACGGGCACGGCGGCTTCGCCGAGTACGTTTCGGTGCCGGTCGGCGCCGCGTCGGTGAAGCCGGCGAACCTGTCGTTCGAGGAAGCGGCCGCCGTTCCGATGGCCGCGGTCACCGCGCTCCAGGGCCTTCGCCACCACGGAGAGATACAGCCTTCGCAGAAGGTGCTGATCAACGGCGCTTCGGGCGGCATCGGCACGTTCGCCGTCCAGATCGCCAAGTCCTACGGGGCTGAGGTTACCGGCGTGACCAGCACCCGGAACCTCGACCTCGTCCGCTCGCTCGGCGCCGATCACGTCGTCGACTACACGACGACCGACTTCGTCGGAAGCGGGCCCTACGACCTCATCCTCGACGCGGTCGGGAACCGATCGGTATCCGATCTCAAGCGTGCGCTCGCTGAGGGCGGCAAGGCCGCCGTCGTCGGGTTCACCAGCGTGGCGAAGCTGATAGGCGTCTCGTTGCGCGGTGGCAAGGCTATCGCGATGGTGCAGGCGCACGTCCACACCGAGGATCTGGAGTCCCTTTCGGGGCTGATCGAGGCCGGCAAGGTACGACCGGAGATCGACCGGCGGTATCCGTTCGCCGAGATCCCCGCAGCGATCGCCTACCTGGAACAAGGCCACGCCCGGGGGAAGGTGGTCGCGGGGGTGGTGTGAGGATCTCCTGGCGCTTCCGATGTCACGGAGGTCATGGTCAACGGACCTGACGACGTGTACGTGGAGCGAGAGGGGCGGATCGAGAGGGTCCACAAAGGGTCGCCCCCGCGGTGCCCGAGTGGACTCGAGAAGAACCTCTTCACGCTCACGATGACGGGGCTCGCGCTGTTCGGATGGGCGTGGGCGGACCCCGCCACCGCGTTGATCGTGGCGTTCGCCGCCGCACGGGAGGGACGTGAGAACATCCGGGAGGCGGCCGAGCTGGCAGACGATGCGGAGGATCGAGGCGAACGTTGACCCATCTGTATCCGAAGCTCGAGCCCTACGCCCACGGGATCCTCGATGTCGGCGACGGGCAGCGCGTCTACTGGGAGACCTGCGGGAACCCCAACGGGATCCCGGCACTTGTGGTGCACGGAGGCCCCGGCTCGGGATGCACGTCGTGGCACCGCAGGTTGTTCGATCCCTCCGCCTATCGCATCGTGCTGTACGACCAGCGCGGCGCCGGCCGCAGCACGCCCCACGCCAGCGAGGCCGGTGTCGACCTGTCGACGAACACCACCCAGGCGCTCGTCGCCGACATGGAGCTCCTGCGTGAACACCTCGAGGTGGAGCGATGGGCGATCTTGGGCGGATCCTGGGGATCGACGCTGTCGCTCGCCTACGCCGAGGGGCACCCGGATCGCGTGAGGGCGATGGTTCTGTGGGGTGTGACCACCGGGCGTCGCTCCGAGGCCGACTGGCTCTTCCGCGACGGCCTCGAACCGCTCTTCCCCGAGCAGTGGGAACGCCGGCGTGGCGCGCTGCCGCCCGAGCTCCGCGGGGGGGACATCTTGGAGGGCTACGCGCAGCTGTTATTCGACCCGGATCCGGAGGTGCAGAGCGCGGCGGCGCTCGCCTGGTGCACGTGGGAATCGGTGACGCCCGCGTGGCCACCGACCGATGGTCTCGACGAGCGGTACGAGGACCCGGCATTCGCCCTGGGGTTCGCGCGGCTCGTGACCCACTACGTGCGACACGACGACTTCCTGGAGGACGGCGCTCTGATCCGCCATGCCGACCGCCTCGACGGCATCCCTGGCGTGCTCGTGAACGGCAGGTACGACCTGCAGGCGCCGCTGGGCAACGCCTGGACGCTGGCGCGCGCATGGCCCGACGCAGAGCTCGTGGTGGTCGACGGCGAGGGTCACGCGGGCGACGCGCCGGGTATCAGCAGTGAGCTGATCCGCGCAACGGACAGGTTCGCGCGTCGCTAGCCATCCGTCGACGTCGGGGCCAACCCGGGCACCGCGGTAAATGTACGCATAAGGAACGTGTCCGCGGATCGAGAGGGTCCGACAAACGGTCGCCCCTGTAGTGGGAGAGGGAGCTTGGAGACACAAGATGAACGTCGGGTCTACTGGTTCACACCGTCGGGCGAGCGGCTCTGCTCGGATGCCGAGGTCGAGCGCTACCTCAGGAGCGTCGCGGACGAGGATGCCACGTGACGACGTCTGATCCCATCGCCGAGATCATCGGGGACTATCGAGCCTTCGCGGCGATGCAGCGCGACCGTCTTCTTGCCCGCGGCATCGACATCGCGCCCTACTCGCTCAGCCACCTCGCCGTCCGCGTCGCCGATTGGGACCTGTACGTCCACCAGCGGACGCTTCTCGAGCGCCATGCGAGGGCGAACCGCGAGAGCGTCTGGAACGGGCGTCCGATCTCCTTGATCGTGCTCGCCGAGCCGCTCGATGTCCTGGACGGGACCCCGGTCTCGCGCATCGAGCTCATCCCGCCCGTTCACCAGCGCGTCTACCGGATGGGCCTCGAGCACCTCGGCGTCGTCGTCGGTGAGGAGATCGACGACTTCTCACGGGTGCATCGGGCCGCGCTCACCGGGCAGCAGTTCCAGAGTCCCGACGTCGAGCCGTACTACGTCCTGTTCGAGGACTTCACCCACGTGAAGTTCTACCGCCGCTCCTTGTACGACGGCGTCATCCTTCAGGGAGCGCGCTTCGACGGCTTCAGCCACGTCGACGATTGGGTGCCGCAGCGGCTGGTCACCGCCACCGGCCCGAACCCGCTCCCGCGGTGACCGGAGCTGCGCCCCCCGTCGCGGAGCTCCTGAATCTCGGCGCGCGCTGGTGACCGGGGTGTCCGGTGGCGTCGGCGCCGGACTCGCCCGGTGCCTGGGGGAGGCCGGCGCGCCGCGGTCGTCGTCCACTGCCGATCCGACGCGGATGGTGACGCGGCCGTGGTCGATGCGATGGGCGCGGCCGGAAGCCGTGCGATCGCGGAAAGTGCGGAGCTCCTCGATCGGCCAGCGCTCCTAAGCGAGCCGACCATCTTCCAGCGCAAGGTCAGGTGGGCCTAATCCGAGCGCTGGCCCCCGGGCTCCGAGTCCACACAGGGTACCCACGGCCCGTCCACGATCACGGCCTCATCGTCGCCCGGCCAGGGCGGCAGGGCCGTACAGGTGAAAACAAGGGCCACGCTCCCAGTACAGCGATACTGAAAGGCTGTGCCGAGAGGGATGTCGACACACACGCCGGGGATGAGCCGGGTGATGCTCTCATGGCCGTCCGGCGCGCTGCGCCAGATTTCTCCCTCGCCCGAAAGGACGTACCAATACTCGTCGATGGTCCGGAAGTGGCAGGCGCGGCCAACCATCCCCGGCGGCACGGTCGAGTGGATCATGTTGCCGTGCGGCCCATCCATTAGGAAGCAGATACGAGCTCCCAGGGGCGAGCGGCCGCGCTCCGCGGTTTCGACGGTGGTGGTCTTCACGTGGTAACTCCCGTCCAGGGACAGGGTAAGGCTAGCCGGTCCTCCATTGCCGCGTGTAACTCCAGGCTCGTCCTTTCTCGCTCCCCGCGGGCGAAAGCAACCTGTGGTGCGCAAGTGTTCTGTACCTGCGGCCGGACAGATGTGCCCTCGCGCGCCGGGGCGCAAGCCGCCGCCGCCGCCGCCAAGGAGCATCTCCGATCATCTGAGGCCGATAACCGAGACTGTGACGCGCTTCGCCCGTGATGGTGGTCGGCGGCGCTCGTGTTGACCAGAGAACACAGATCCGAAGCGCTCGCATGGGATAGCGCGAGAAAGCTGTTGTGACGCAATGCCTTTCGGGTGGGCGCTAGAGGATTTGAACCTCTGACCTCTTCCGTGTCAGAGAAGGATGACGCAAGCCTCTGACCAGCATCTTCGCAGTAGAGGGCCACTATCGAGTGTCACACGCTTACCGCCGAGCACCGTTGGGTACAGTCGGCTCCTTGACCAGGTGTTGACCAAGTCGCCCGTCAGATGCCCGTCACAACTGCCTCTAGGGCTCCCGCCGGGCCACGCAGTCAGGGGAATCGGAACCGCCGCGTCCGGCGGCGAATCGCGACATCGCGTAACGCCCGGCACACCTGAGGGGTTCATGATTCAACATGCGCGAGGTGAACCTGCCTACCGAGGCACGGACGAAGGCTCTGGACTTCGAGTCCTTCTTCCGGGCGGAGTACCGCTCGCTCTCTCAGGCGCTCCTGCTGCTCGTCGGTGACTCCTTCGAGGCGGAAGAGATCGCGCAGGAGGCCATGACGAGGGCCTACGAGCGCTGGGACCGCGTCGGCAAGATGGACTCGCCGGCGGGGTACGCGTATCGGACGGCGCTGAACCTCCAGCGGAAGCGGATCCGTCGGCTCGCCGTCCGTGCGAAGCGGCGCTTCGTCGCGGTTCGGGTCGAGGACTTCGGACCGGAGGCCGGGGATCGCCACGACGTGCGTCGGGCGCTCGCGGCTCTCCCGGAAGGTCAGCGCGAGGCGCTGATCCTCGTCGATTGGCTCGACATGGATACGGAGGAAGCGGCCAGTGTACTCGGCATCAAACCGGCGAGCGTGAGGGTACGACTGCATCGCGCGCGTTCGTCGCTGCGCGACGCGTTGGGGGTGACACCGTGAGCGATACACGAGAGCTGCTGCGAGCGGGCGTCGAGGGCTTCGAGCCGATGCCGGACGCCTTCGAGCGCGTCCTGGCCCGACGCGATCGGAAGCGGCGGAACGAACGGATCGCTGCGGGCTTCGTGGGCGCCGCGGTGTTCGCCTTGGTGGCCCTCTGGTTGGTTCGGCTCCTCTCCGCGGCGCCGACGCCCGCCGTCCCACGGCCCGAGCCAGCGCCGCCGCGGAACGGCAAGTGGGTGGTCATCTCGGTATCGAGCCTCGATCCCGGCGCGCTGCCGATGAGTAGGGGCAAGCCAGCGAACCTGTTCGTCACCGGACCCGGCGGATCCGCCAGGCTCCTGGCGGGGGCGGAGGGTGACTCCACGTTGCAGCAGTGTCCCGCGTTCTCCCCGGACGGATCCATGCTCGCCTATGGCCAGACCGGTCTCGGCGAGAAGACGCTCGTCGTGAGTGGGTTCTCCTCGGCCGGCGAGCTCGAGGGGCCGACGAGCCGGATCCCCGTCGCGTGGGCGCCGTCGTTCGTCGGGCCCTGCCCGGTGTGGGCGCCTGACGGCCAGCGGCTCGCGACGATCGCGCCGGGACTCGGCGTGCTGATCGTCGGTCTGGACGGCACGACACACTTCGTTGGGCTCGATGCCTACGGCCTCGTCGAGGGAAGCACCACAGGCACCCTGCCGCTGAGGTGGTCGCCGGACGGGTCGCAGCTCGCCCTCCTCGTTCCGTCGTGGCCGTACCACGAGACCGTCTGGCTCGTCCCCGCCGACGGAGGTGCCGCGCACCCCTTGGCCGGGTTCGACCCGGACACGCGCGACATCGCCTGGACGGCGGATGGGCGGTCGATCCTGGCGGTCGGCGGAACCTGCTGCCCGGAGGGCCGTCCGTTCGTCGAGGTGGTCGACGTGGCCACAGGCGACACCCACGAGGTCCCGCTCCCGGAGGCGTGGAACGGTTCCGGGGTCTCGTTCGTGGGGAGCAAGGACGGCCGCTTCCTCCTGTGGCGCGGATGGGAGGGGCCATTGGCGTGGCTCGATCTCCGGGGGAACGTCACCCCCGTCGACCTCGAGCACCCGATGTCGTCGATCCCGACGCTGTCCCCGGATGGGAGGCAACTCCTCTACGTAACGTACGGGGCCCTCGGGCCTGGGCAGACGCTCATCGCGGTCCCACTCGACGGCGGCGCGCCGACGAGGCACTCGCCCTCGACCAACGCCTTCGGTGACAACTACGCGACGTACGCCTGGCAGCCGAGATGAGAGCGCGAGACTCGGTGCCGGGACGGCTCCTTCCAACCGTCCGGATCGATGCACGACCGTTCACGATCGGGACTGCGGGAGGGGCCATGGGGGACGGGCTCGCGTGGCAGCCCCTCCCCTCGTTTCCGACCGAAC
Source organism: Actinomycetota bacterium (assembly GCA_038211015.1). Lineage (GTDB taxonomy): Bacteria > Actinomycetota > UBA4738 > UBA4738 > HRBIN12 > JBBQVZ01. The sequence continues at coordinate 9,924 of JBBQVZ010000063.1, forward strand.
CGTAGGTAGGGCTCGTTCGGTGTCTCCGCTATTCGAGCGTCGTGAAGACCAACCTGAGGAGGAATGATTCTTGACAGCGAAGGCCATGTGCCGACGGACGGACACTCGATGGTTCTTGATGTCGGCGTCGCTCTTCATCGCGACCGCCTGCTCGGGCGTCGCGGCGGAGCGATCGTATGAGCCGACGACGGGCTCGACGCCGACCGCGTCGACCGGCGCGGCCGTCTTGACGATCGGTGTCGAGGTCATCGGAGGTGGCGACTATCCGAGCTTCACGGTCGAAGCTCCCGTCACGTGGTCCGCGCCAGACGGGCATTTCGTGGTGAAGTCCGGCTCCGGGATACTGGGCATGAGCGTGTGGGACGTCGGCAAGGTTCCTCGGCACCCGTGCCACTGGCGAGGGCGCCTCTACGATCCCGGTCCGACGGTCGACGAGCTCGTCGAGGCGCTCGCAAGCCAGCCGTTACGAAACTCCACGACACCGACCGACGTGACGCTCGGGGGCTATCGCGGTCGGTACCTCGAGTGGTCGGTGCCGTCCGACATGGTCGTGACCGGGGATGCGGACTTCGAAGGATGCGATTTCCAACCGCCCGACAGTCACACGGACTTCGTCAGCTGGTTCGGCGACGGATTCGGCGAGCGATACCAGCAGTTCGCGGGTCAGATCGACAGGCTCTGGGTCCTCGACGTCGACGGGCAGCGGTTGGTCGTCGACGCGACCTACGCTCCTGGCACTTCAGAAGCCGACCGCGACGAGCTCACTCAGATCGCGAAGTCGCTCCGGGTCGCGGATCCCGCTGGATGAGCGCCTCCCGCCGTGAACGCGATCCGCTACCGACGCCGGCCTACGGGCTAGGGAGCGGGATTTTTGCCCCATGTTCACGTCCATTGGCCGGCGCCTCTCGTTTGATCGCTCCTCCCTCGCAGGCGATCGCGACGAGCGGCAAGCCGTCTCTTGCGCGTGTGGATCAGGGCCGCCACGCTCAGCGACAGCAGGACGACGATGGCGGCGGCCGCCGGATACAGCCATCCGGCTCGCGTGGACATGGCTGGTACTGGCGGCGATGCGCCGGCGATCGGAAACGTGATGGTCGCGTGGGCGCTGTGTGCGAGAAGTCCGCTCAGCAAGGTGATCCGTGCGTCCCACGGGCCTGCGGGTAGCTGCTTGTCAAGGACGAACGTCACGCCCTCCGTGTCGCCGATCGCCAGGGTGGTGCCGAGCGTTGCCGTGAACGGGCCGGCGCTAAGGCCCCCTGGACCGGCCGCAAGTTGCAAGGTTCCGCTCATGTCGAGCGCGCGGCCGCCGGTGTTGCGAACGGTGGCGAGCACGGTTGGTTGACCGTCGGGTGAGCGGATCGCGGTGAGCGAATCGATCGTGAAGTCAGGCGCGGGCGCACCGCCGGGACCGACGGACACGTAGAGGCGGATGCCGACGCGGCTCACCTGAACAGATGCCGCTGCCGGTTGCGGGGGCTGAGCGCACTTCTGCCCACACGACGCCGTACTGCTCGCCGGGAGCTGCGTCTGCCGGAACGGTGATGCTCACAAGGGCCAGCTCGCTGCTCTTGGCTGCGACATCGACCGAGTCGGGGTAGACGGACGTCCACGTCGAAAGGTCGTTCTGCGTGTGGCCGGCAGCGCCCAAGAAGGTCCCATCCTCGATGGTGGCCGCAGCGGCGTACACGATGGCGTGCACCGGGGACGCCGTGGTATTGGAGACCTCGATCCGACGGTGGATAACCGCCCCCAGAGCGAGGTGGTCCACGATGTAGATCTGGGCTCGGGGGTCGTTGCCCGCGTCGACGGGGACATCGAGCAGTCGCAGCCCGATACTGCCAGTTGTCGCCTGTCGAGGGGCCGCCGTCGCCATCCCGGCGGGCGCGACGACCAAGGCGATCAGAGCGAAGACGACCAGCACGCACCGAGCGGATGGGGCCGGCTGAGCCCGCACGTGCTTCTTAGAGAACAGAATGGGTGATGGTCGCGGAGTAGACGCCCGAGGCCATGCCCCCTGCCACGAATACGCTGATCGTCGGGTTCCATGTGGCGGAGTTGTCTCCCGTGATCCCGGTCGTCGTGACGGCGGGATTGACCGCGGTGAGGTTGCCGGGGTTGTTGGCGACATAGGTCGCGGTGCCCACCTTCACGATGGTCCCTGCGCTGTAGCTCACGTTGAGGGCCGGTATCGCCGGTCCTGCAGGCGGGGTGAATGCGCTCGAGATCACGCTCGTGACCCAGCCGGAACCGGCGGCGGCGCCACGCGCGTCGTTCACCTGAACCTGGCCAAGGGCGCCACTGATGGTTCCGCCCAACACGGAGTTCGTTTGGGTCCCAAGACTGCCCGCGTCTGTGGGCACGGTGATCGACAAGGAGCCTCCAGTCACTGTGACCGTCGCGGTTGTGGTCCCGGTCGTTCCGGCCGAGGCGGCGGAGGAGATTCCGATCGTGAGCGCCCCAGCGATGAGGGTGACCAGCAGGCTGCGTGAACTCATGGCGCGTCCTTTCGGTCAGGGGGTGCTTGGCAGAACGAAGGGGGGTCCCGCGCTCTCCGTTTCTCCGTCGACCCTCGAGTCTGTTTCACTTAAGCGAAATGCTAGTTATATATCGTGTCCGATGGCATGGCAGCCACGAAACCGCACTAACAGCCCCGATTTCGGGTACTCCCCGGGGGAAAAGGGTAGGCCAGCACGTTCTTCCCATTGGACTGCAACCCTTGACCCTGAACCGCCCCCGGGGCCATGCGTTCCATCATCAGGGTTTTACTTCAGGGAAACGTCGCCGCAGTCGAAGGAGAAAGGAGCGGATCTGCGCGCTCGATACTGGTGATGGGCCCGCGCGCTCAACCACGACGCCGAGACGTCGGTCAACAAGGGCCGACATCCATGGATCGGGAGGTACGCCACGATGAAGGAAGCGGGCCTCACGGTCGAAACAGAAACGGCCTTCGCGGAGCTGCAAGCCAGCGAGAACGAACAATTGGGCTCGATCATCGAGATCCAACGAGCGGTCGCCGCTGCTGATCTGAACGTCGATGCGGTCATGTTGTTGATCTGCAAGCGGATCCAGAAACTCACGCACGCCGAGAGTGCGGCCATCTTCATCCTCGATGGCGATGATTTCGTGCTCCGGGTCGGTACGGGCTTCCTGGCAGACAGGATCCGCACCCGAGTGCCGATCGAAGGCTCCCAACTCGGTTGGATGCACCTTCACGACGAGTCCGGGATCCTCGCGGACGCGGAGACAGACCCTCGAGCGGGCCGCCTCGCCCACGACACGGGGATGCGCTCTGGAGTCGCAGTGCAGCTTTGCCACCGCGACGAGAGGATCGGTCAGCTCCTGGTCGCTTCACCTCGGCCCGATGCCTTCTCTCAGCGGGATGTGGACTCCGTGAATCGCTTGTCAGGCATCCTCTCCTCGGCACTTGCCCACGCGGCCGAGTTCGAGACGAGGGGCCAGCGGGTCGAAGCCCTTGCTCGATTCGAGACGATCTATCGGAGCGCGGCCGTCGGTATCGTGTTGGTGGGACCGGATGGCCTGTTCATCGATGCGAACCCCGCGTACGAACTCATGTCTGGGTACACCGCGGAAGAGCTCGCCGGGATGTCGCCCCTCGACCTCATCCATCCCGACGACGTGGCGAGGATCGAGGGGTTGCTCGTGGAGCTGAGCGCTGGGAGGCGGGATTCATCCGACGTGGAAGCTCGCTCGTACCGCAAGGACGGGACGTTCATGTGGGCGCACGCGACGACCACGATGCAGAACGACCCTCAAGGTGCGCCCCAATTCTCGATCACGATGCTCGAGGACATCACGGAGCGGAAGGAAGCCGAAGCGAAGCTGACCTATCTCGCGTTCAACGATGAGCTCACGGGCTGCTGCAACCGCGCTGGCTTCGTCCAGGAGCTCGAGGCATCCATCGCCCGAGCTCAACGGCTCGGTCTCGCGGTCGGTGTAATCGACGTCGATCTCGACAACTTCCGGCTCGTGAACGACAGCCTTGGGCACGTCGCCGGTGACGACCTGCTCATCCAGGTCGCCGCTCGCCTACGGGACCTCCTGGGGGGAACCAACCTGGTTGCACGCCAGAACGGCGACGAGTTCTTGCTGTTGGTGAACGACCTCGCCGAAGAGTCCGCATCGTCGCCCCGCGGCGAGGGCCCGCTGAGCACTGTCGAGGCGGTCGCAAGTCAAGTGCACGAGCTCTTCAAACAGTCGTTCTCACTCGACGGTGTGGACTTCACCGTCACGGCATCGCTCGGCATCAGCATGTGTCCCGAGGACGCGCCCGATGCGAAGACACTCCTCCGTCACGCGGACCTGGCGATGTTCCGGTCGAAGACGACAATCCCCGGCGGGACGGTCGTGTTCGCAGGCGAGCAGGACGATGCGATCCATCGGTTGCATCGGGCCACGCAGCTCCGTCAGGCCGTCGAGCAGAAGAGTTGGGAGCTGCACTATCAGCCCATCGTCGACCTGAACGACGGACACATCGAAAGCCTGGAGGCACTCGTCCGAGGCCGGGCGGAGGACGGTGATCTGATCCCGCCCGGTGAGTTCATCCCGCTCGCCGAAGAGATCGGCTTGATCGGAGCTATCGGCGATTGGGTGATCGACGAGACGTGTCGCCAGATGCGGGAATGGAACTCCGCAGGGCTCTACCCGACCGTCGGGGTCAACGTGTCGCCGCATCAGCTGTTGTCTCCTCGTTTCTCCGAGGAGCTCATCCTCAAGCTGGAGATGGCCGGGGTGGACCCCCATCAGATGGTCATCGAGATCACGGAATCGGCCGCCCTCACCGACCCAACCGAAACCCGCAAGATCCTCCAGTCCCTCCACGCCGAGGGCTTCAAGATCGCCATCGACGACTTCGGCACCGGATACTCATCGCTCGGGCGACTCATGGATCTACCGGTCGACATCCTGAAGATCGACCGCTCGTTCGTGAAAGATGTGCATCTCGACCGGTATGCCGGGGCGATGGTCCGCGCCATGCTGCAGCTCGCGAAGAGTCTGGGGATGCAGCCGCTTGCCGAGGGTATCGAGACCCCGGAGGAACTTGCGTTCCTGCGTGCGCTCGATTGCCCGCTCGCTCAGGGGTTCCTGTTCTCAAAACCCTTGCCGGCGTCGGAGCTCACCGAGCTCCTTCTCCGCGGCACTTCACTGCTCGCCCCCGCTCACGCCTGAAAGTCTCACCTCAGTTGCCGCGATGGCCCTTCTCTACTATCGGCGAGCGCCCGGTTGCGGCTCGGTCCCATCCCGGCAAGGATGCGAGCGTGGACATGCAGAGACTCGCTACGCGGAGACCTCCGACGGCGCCCACATCGGGTACCAGGTTCTGGGTGAAGGAGCGGGCGACCTCGTGTTCGTGCCGGGGTTCGAGTTCAACGGCGCGCACAAGCTGAAGGGCGTCTCCGACCGCTGGCGTCCATCGTGTTGTCGTTAGGGAGGACGGAAGATGGCAAGCGTCTACTACATGACCTTCGACTGCACCGACCCGCGGGGGCTCGCGACGTTCTGGGCGACCGCGCTCTCGTACGAGATCTACGCCCCGAACGAAGCTTTGGGTGAGGTGGAGCTGCGCGATCCCACCGGGGAAGGACCGAGACTCGGCTTCATGAAGGTTCCGGAGTCCAAGGTCGTCAAGAACCGTGTGCACCTCGACCTGCTCCCCGATTCGTCGCTCGAGGCGGAGGTCGAACGCCTGACCGCGGCGGGCGCCACGCCGGTCGAGACCCTCGCGGACCCGGAGAGCTTCGTCGACCCGATGCATTGGACGGTCATGCAGGACCCAGAGGGGAACGAGTTCTGCGTGATCGAACGACGCGGTGAGCGCACTTGAACCTGGATACCGGCTACGCGAAGACCGACGACGGCGTCTATATCGCTTACCAGATGCTGGGTGAGGGACCCGTCGACATCGTGTGGCAGTTCGATTGGTTGGGCAACGTCGACACGATCTGGGAGTACCGTCCGTCCGCGGAGTGGTTCCGCGGCCTCGCCTCGTTCTCACGTCTCATCTTGCATGACCGCCGGGGAACGGGAGCTTCGAGTCGCAACGTCGACCCCCCCAACCTCGAGACCCGCGTCGCGGATCTGACTGCGGTCTTGGATGCCGTCCGCTCCGAGCGGCCGGTCCTCGGCGGCGCACTCGAAGGTGGCGCGCCCAACATCTTGTTCGCGGCCACGTTTCCCGAGCGCGTCCACTCCCTCTTCTGGTGGTACCCGGCACCGCGCACGACCTGGGCACCCGACTACCCGTACGGTGCGAGCCCCGACATCCTGGAGCGATCCACGCACGCCACCATCGACCTCTGGGGCACCGACGCGTATGGGTATTCGGTGTGGACAGGGACGAAGCCTGACACGGAGTCCGTCCCGTGGGGCCGACTCAGCCGGCAGACCGCCACCCCCGACGTAGCCGCCGAGATGGACCGGATCTACAACGAGACCGATGTTCGAGGCGCCATGCCATCGATCACCGCGCCCATGCTCCTCCTGGCTCGCGAGAACGACCGCGAGGCGCTCGAGTACCTGGCCACGCTCCTGCGTCAACCCAAGATCCGCCTGTTCCCCGGTGCGGATGAGTTGAGGATCCACGAGCAACCCGCCGTGTTGGATGTGGTCCGGGAGTTCGTCGGCGTCGAGCCGGACGCGCCCGAGCTCGACACCGTGTTGTCGACCGTCCTGTTCACGGACATCGTGGGGTCGACGCAGAAACAGGCCGAGATGGGCGACCACAGGTACAAGGGTCTGCTCGAGCAGCATCACGCGATCATCCGAGACGGCCTCCGCCGCTGGCACGGCCTCGAGTCAGACACCGCAGGAGATGGCTTCTACGCGACGTTCGATGGGCCGGCACGCGCGATCCGCTGCGCCATCGAGGTCGGCCACCGCCTCCTCGACCTCGGGATCGAGATCCGCGCCGGCGTACACACAGGCGAGTGCCAGCTGATCGACGGCAAGGTCGGGGGCATCACCGTGTCGATCGGAGCTCGGGTCGCCGCGACCGCGGGCGCATCCGAGGTGCGCGTCTCGCAGACCGTGAAGGACCTGGTGGCCGGCTCCGGTCTGACATTCGAGGACGCGGGCGATCACGAGCTGAAGGGAGTCCCCGACCGGTGGCACCTATACCGGGTGGTTGAGTAGGTCACCTTGCTCAAGTGACCTCGCTGGTTGAGACGACCCTTCTCAGCTCCGGGACGCCCACTTGCGGCACCGTCCCATCCGGGGAAGGATTCGATCATGAAGATCCCCGAGACCCATTACGCGAAGACCGCAGATGGTGTTCACATCGCGTACCAGACAGTGGGCACCGGTCCGGTCGATATTGCCTTCGTGATGGGCTGGACCACCCACATCGAGCTGATGTGGAAAGAGCCGACGCTCGCGCGATTCCTCTCCCGGCTGGCAGCGTTCTCACGGTTGATCCTCTTCGACAAGCGCGGTACGGGACTCTCCGACCGCGTGCCCGACGATCGGCTCCCGTCTCTCGAGGTCCGGATGGATGACGCGAGAGCTGTCATGGACGCGGTCGGCTCAGAGCGCGCCATCGTGATGGGCTTCTCGGAGGGTGGTCCGATGGCCACGCTGTTTGCCGCGACGTATCCGGAGCGGACCATTGCGCTTGTCCTGTTCGGGACCAGCGCATGCTGGAGACCGACGATTGACTACCCGTTCCCTGTGCCCACCGACGAGCAGCATGAGCGCTACGTCGAGGAGATCGAACAGATGTGGGGTACGCGGGAGTTCGCGGCGCAAGAATTACGAGACTGGTGCGCGCCCACGCTTGCGAACGATGACTACACGATTGGTTGGCTCGCGGACTACCTTCGTCACGCCGCGAGCCCCGGAGCGGCGATCGCGCTCGAGCGGATGAACCGCGGGATCGATATCCGCCCGGCGCTGCCGGCGATCCACGTCCCCACGCTCGTGCTCGCCCGCGACGGCGACCTCATCTTCACCGCCGAGGAGACGAAGTGGATGGCGGATCAGATCCACGGCGCACGCTTCGTCTCGTTCCCCGGCGTCGACCACTTCTTTTGGGCAGGGAACCAGGACGAGCTGCTCGTCGAGATCGAGCGGTTCGTGGCGGAGGTCGGCGACGAGGAGACCGACCTCGACCGCGTGCTCGCGACGGTGATGTTCACCGACATCGTCGGGTCGACGGCGAAGGCCGCGGAGCTCGGTGACCGCGGCTGGGGCGATCTCGTCGATCGTCATCACGGCGCCGTCCGAGCGCTCCTCGGCCGGTTCCGCGGGACCGAGGTCGACACGGCTGGCGATGGGTTCTTCGCCACGTTCGACGGCCCCGCGCGCGGCGTCCGGTGCGCACAGGCGATCTGCGAAGCGGTTCGAGACTTCGGGCTCGAGATACGCGGCGGGGTGCACACGGGCGAGGTCGAGACGATCGACGGCAAGATCGGAGGGATTGCCGTGAATGTCGGCGCGAGGATCGCGGCGCTTGCGGCCCCGTCCGAGGTTCTGGTCTCTCAAACGGTCAGAGACCTGGTTTCGGGTTCCGGCCTCAGCTTCGAAGACGCCGGTGAGCACGAGCTGAAGGGCGTCCCCGACACGTGGCGTCTGTTCCGGGTGGTGAAGTAGGTCACGTTGCTCAGGTGACCTCGGTGATGTGCGCGAATAGCATTCTCGAGGGGGAAGTTCTTGGGCCGAGGTAGCCCTAATGCGTGACATGAGAGGAGCGAGTTCCCCCTCCGCCAGAAGCAATCGAGGACCCGCGCGCCGCGGCCACCAAGGAGCATCTCCGATCATCTGAGGCCAAAAACCGAGCCTGTGACGCGCTTCTCCCGTGATGGTGGTCGGCGGCGCTCGTGTTGACCAGAGAACACAGATCCGAAACGCTCGCATGGGACACCGCGAGAAAGCTGTTGTGACGCAGTGCCTTTCGGGTGGGCGCTAGAGGATTTGAACCTCTGACCTCTTCCGTGTCAGAGAAATTGAAGCAACGCGGTGACCAGCGACGATGCGGCTGACATGCGGATCGGCGGTCACTCGAGTACCGCTGAGTACCGTTGGGTACAGTCGGCTCCTTGACTAGGTGTTGACCAGAAGCAAGGGCCAGGCCCGCACAATCGCTCTCTCCTTCTCACCGTCCGACTCGGATGAGGTCCGACCCGGCTCAGCGAAGTCGCTCGTTCGAGAATTCGCCTCAGAGACGTATCGTTCAGCGGCCTCGAGAGCGGCTCGGCTCCGTCGGCGAGTACCTCAGGATCCGTTCTCACGGCAAGCTCACTGACGCGCTGAGCAAGTTCATCTTTGCCAATCC
>JBBQVZ010000064.1:0-19084 GCA_038211015.1 Actinomycetota bacterium
TCCATCCGCTTCTCAGCACCTCGACCAGCGACGGCGGCGTGATCACGATCGCCGTGCCCGCCGTGGGCCGCGCCGTCCGCTCGGCGTAGCCGCTCGCCGTCCAGCGCAGCAGCTCGGAGCCGAGCACCAGCCACGGCTCCCCGCCGCGAAGCACGAACGCTCCCTCGGGGAGCGACGGAAACGCCGCGTGGTGGTGGCGTTGCGTCCGCCCATCAGGCTCCAGCCGCTCGCGGTGTAGGAGCGCGTCGATCGCATCGGCACCGACGGGTCCGGGATGCAGGTCGGCCCACACCTCCTGGAGCCGCCGGTAGTCCGCGCGCCGGCACAGCGCACACGGGCGGTGGCCCGCGGCGAACGCGGTCGCCTCGTCCAGGAAGAACAGCTCGGTGAATCGGCCGGGCTGCATCAACGGCTCGCGGTGCCAGCCGCGGAAGCGGAGCCGGCATGCGATCCAGCGCTTCCCGTTGTACCGGCGGCGGATGCATCCGCTCTCGTCGTGCAGACAGCCGCGGTTCCCATAGACGAGTCCGCGGCCCGGATGCGCGATCAGCTCCCCGAACGGTGTAACCCGGTTCTGCCTGGGCATCGTCGCGTCGGCTCGGGTCAGGTCGTTCCGTCCGAGCCGGGTTCCGCGATCACCGTCCACGAGCCCCGCCACACCTCGCCGTTGTTGGGCAGGCGTTCGACATCGGCACGATCGCGGATCCACACGATCCTGCTGTCACGGGAGATCATCCGGTAGGTCTCTTCGTACAGGATGCCTTGGAACGTGGTTCGCCACGTCGCGGCGATCACCCGTCCGGCGTCCTCGGGGTGCAACAGCCGTTGCCAGAGCTGCGGGTCCGCGTACCACTCGTCAACCGAGAAGCCGAGGATGTCCTCCGCGCTCGGGCTCACCTCCTTCAGCTCGACGGCTCCTGGCTCGTCGGCGTACTCGAAAACGTAGGTGATCGTCGCGGGCCGATCCATCGGCCCCCATCCTATGTTCTGGGATGTTTCTTCAGAACATGCCGGGAGACACGGTGTCGAGTTACGTGCCATGGTGAGACATCGCTAGCGATTATCGCGAAGGTCGCGATAGACTCCTGGTCGTCCGATCGAAGGGGGAATGATGGCGCAGGCAGTCATGTTGGTATGCGATGTATGCGGCAAGCCCGAAGCGACAACGGTGACCATCCGGGTGAATGAACGGAATCTCCAGAAGGACTTCTGTCCCCGACACCTCGCGGAGCTCGTGCAAGGGGCGCGCACACCGAAGCGGGGCAGGCGCCCAGGGAGCGTGACGAAGAAGCCCGCCGCCGCAAGGAAGTCCGTCGCACGCAAGCCCTCCTCTCGTAAGAAGACGGGCGCCAAGAAGCGCGCGACATCCAAGGCCAAGAGCTAGCGGGTCCCGACCTACCTGGCCCTCTCGATCGCCGACCGGCGACGACGGGGGAGACTGAAACCGGCGCATCGCGCCAGCCTGGAACCAGAGATCAGCTCTTCCATATGCCGGCTACAGAGGTCGAGCTCATACTCCTCACCACCCACATCGAGGGTCGCCGTCTCGACCGCGGGCAGCAAGCACCAGGCGCAATCGGAAACCTCTCGTTCCATCAGGCTCCCTTCCTATCTCCACCATTGATTGCCCGCTCGGCGTCATAGGGTTCGCGGTCTACCGGTTGGAGACTCGGTTCCTCGACGCCCCGTCCATCCCCGTCGACTCCGTCCGAGATCTTGATCAGTCGGAACCCGAAGGCTCGGACTGACTCGATGGCGACCGGAACGCCCGAGTCGAGCAACTTCCTCCGCAATCGCTGGATGGCGGACCTGACCGAGAAGACGTCGTCGGGGAGGTCGTGGCTCTCCCCCCACGCCGCCCTGCGGATCTCCCGGAACGATCGGGCGCGTTCCGGATCTGAGGCGAGGAACACGAGGACGCGGTATTCGAGCTCGGTCAGCGGCAGGCTCTCACCTCCGAAGAGCACCCGTCTGGCGAGGGATTGGATCGAGAGACCTTCCACCTCCTTCGTACAGGCATGAGGCGAAGCCCTCTTCAGGTGTTCCAACATCCAGGTGTTCAAGACCTCGTCGTCGGGAGCGATGACCACGACGGCCCCCAGGGCGAGGAAGGCCTTGATCTGGCCGATCTCGCCGAGCCCGGCCAGGACGACGGTTGGGGTATTCATCCATAGCTGGATTGCCTCCACCCGCGTCGGGGGTTCCGGCCGACGGTTCCGAACTGATGCCGTTCTGATCGATCTCAACCCTCGAACCCGAGAGAGCCGCTCCGTAGCGTCCGTCGCCGATGCGACACCTGACGCGCCTTCGCTGTGCCCCGCGTCCTCGCGCCCCTCCTTCGGTCTCCACCCACGCGGTGCCCGCAAGCGGTTGAGGGAGGGGAATCATGCGGAACGTACTACGCGTGTTCGCGGCGTTGGCTCTGCTGGCGATGTCTGTCGTCGGCGCCCAGCCGGCGCTCGCCAAGGGAGGACATTGCGTCTACCGGCTGGAGCCGATCCACCAGCAGAGGCTCACCGGTGCCATCCCCGCGAAGCTCAAGCTCGTGGGTTGCTATGCGCACTTCCGCGATGCGGTAGCGGTTGGATCGCGCGGGAGCATCCAGCTCGCTGCTGATGCTTCGCCCGCGTCGCTGACGGAAGGGGAGCTATTGGCGGGATCCTCTGCGTCGTCCAGGGTGACCGTCATGATCGGTACCGAATACAACGGGACTGCGTTCATCGGAGCCAGCAACAGCTATTTCGCGACGACTACATGCACCGCGTCCACGACGTGGGAAGTCGCCAATGTCGGGGCAGCGTGGAACGACATGTTCGAATCCGGCAGGGGGTTCGGGGGTTGCCACACGAACAAGAAGTTCCGGAATACGAACTTCGGCGGCGCGGTCGTCACATGCACACCCAACTGTTCGGACTACGGGGCGCTTGACAACCAGGTTTCGTCTTTGAGGTGGCGTGTGTAGGGAGGGCTCTCTTCTCGTCTCCTGGGGGTTGCGAGCGGTGAGCCGCTGTAGCACGCTCAATCCATGCGAGTGGTGTTGGGCGATCCGCCGACAGATCGCGAGCTCATCTCCCGCTCCCTCGGGGATGGGGAGGCGTTCATTGGTGTCTTCGAACGGCACTACGATCCCGTCCGCCGCTATCTCCAGAGGCGCGTCGGACAAGAAGCGGGCGAGGAGCTCGCTGCGGAGACGTTCCTGCTCGCCTTCTCGCGGCGAAGCTCCTTCGACCAGCGATACTCGAGCGCCCAGCCCTGGATATTCGGGATCGCCACTAACGTGCTCCGCCATCACATGCGTCACGAGCGCGTGAGTCGAATTGCACACGCCCGATTGCCACGGGAGGAGGAGCCTCAACCCGATCCGGGGAGCGACGATAGGCTCTTGGCTGCATCCGTGTCCGCGAATCTCAAGGAGTCCCTCGCATCTCTTAGGGAGGTGGACCGGGACGTCCTTCTCCTGTTCGCGCTGGCTGAGCTCAGCTACGGGGAGATCGGTATGGCGCTTGGGATCCCCGTCGGGACGGTGCGCTCGCGGTTGAATCGAGCGAGGCAGGCGATCAAACAACACCCAGCCTTCCTCGAGGCGATGCAGATCATCCAAGAACTCCCGTTCGAGCCGAGGAGCCTCGATGGACGAACTTGATCTGTTGAAGGAACTGGGAAGGGAGATCGGCCGGGTAGATGCGGATGCTCGCGCGCGAGCACTTCGAGTCCTTGAGGAGCGGATCAGAACGACCGGTTCATCCCCGGGCCCTTCTCGGACACCGCGCCGCCGTACGCGACCCTCGATCCTTGCGGCGGCATTTGTCGCCGTGATCGCCCTGTCGATTGCGGCCATCCAGGTGATGCTTCCGCCCGGTTCGGGGGGACCGGGCACCGCACAGGCGACCCTAGGAGACCTCGCCCTTAAGGCCGGGGCGACGGAGTCGTCGGTCCCCGATCCAGGTAGTTACTACCTCTACGTTCGATCGTCCGGGTTCGTCTTCAGAACGAATACAGACATCCCATCGGACGCCAGTTGGTCGTTCATCGCGCCGGTGAGCCGAGAGAAGTGGCTGGCTTCAGACGGCTCGGGCAGAGTATTGGAGCGATACGGGAAGCCGATCTTCGTGAATAGTGCAGATCGAATGGCATGGCGATCGGCTGGTTCGCCGGAACTCATTCCTTCTCGCGACGACGCACTTTATGAACCAGGCGGGCTTTCCCCTCGCGATCTCGGTGCAATTCCGTTGGATCCTTCGTCGCTCGCGGATCTGATCTCGTCTGGTGGTGTCGCGCCGCCAACGACTGATGTGGGGAACGATTCCCTCGGCGTGATCGCTGCTCTGTTGGGAGAGGTGTCGACTTCACCCGAACTGCGCTCGTCGCTGTTCCTTGCGACGGCCGAGCTGCCCGGGATCGAGTCGCTGGGCAGGCTCAGCGATCCAACTGGTCGTGTCGGCACAGGGATCGGGATCGTCGAGTCGGGGGTTCGCACGGAACTGATCTTCGACGGCTCAACCACCGCGCTGCTCTCTTCGTCGGTTGCGCGTGTGGATTCTGAGGGCTCCCCTACGCAGATCCTCTCAGAGTTGACCTATGAGGTGCGTTCGATCGTGACGTCGACACACGGCCGTCCTCGATGAGGACGTGTCAACCCGGCGAACTCAGTGCTGGCCGAGCTCCCGGGGGACCACGAAGCGGGTGAGCTCGCCCGGCATCTTGCCGATGTCGTGCCAGGAACCCGCCGGGAACTCGATCTCGGCCAACGCAGCGGTCGGATACTTCTGTGCGAGCTGATCCAACCGGTCTCCGCGTGCGGCGAGCATGACCGCGAGCTCTTGGATCGCAGGGTTGTGACCGACGAGCATCACCGAGGCAATACCATCGGGGATCTCACCCAACCGATGGAGGAGAGGAGCGGCGTCGAACGTGTAGAGCGATGACTCGATCCGGACATCAGGTTCCGGTTCGACCGCGGGGAGCACCCGGGCGAGCGTCTCACGCGCTCGAAGCGCAGAAGAGCAAAGCACGAGGGCCGGGCGGATGCCTGCGGCGACGAGGTAGTCCCGTATCCGGTCGGCCGCCCGCCCGCCGCGTGGCGCGAGGGGTCGATCGCGGTCCTCGATCTCCGAGTCGTCCCAACTCGACTTGGCATGGCGCAACAGCCATAGGTGCATCCGCTTAGTCTCTCGGATGTATGGCTATCGTCCTCCTCATCCTCGCGCTCGCCGTGCTCGCGGGGATCCTCAGCGGGGGTTCAGGGCGGTTCCTGGAGCGTCTCCGTGTGCATTGGTGGGGGCTCGCGCCGATCGCGTTGGTGCTACAGGCGGTGCCGGTCCCGGTCGGCAGCGCCCAGCGCGCGGGATTGGCGGCGGCGTCACTCGTCTCGAGCTACGTGCTGTTGTTGGCGGTCGTCGCGGTGAACCGGCGGGTCCCCGGCGCTGCCCTCATGGCGGCGGGACTGACGATGAACCTGGCTGTCGTCGCCTTGAACGGCGGGATGCCGGTCGGTCGGGATGCGATCCGTGTCGCCGGCTCTGACGGCGTGATCGTCATCGAGGACGGCGCCAAGCATCACCTGATGTCCGACGATGACGTGCTGCGACCGCTCGCCGACGTGGTGCCGGTGCCTCCGCCGTTCGGTGTCGTGCTCTCGATCGGCGATGTGTTGCTGTACGGAGGGATGGCGTGGTGGTGCTTCGCCGTCACACGTGGACGTTTCCGCGAGAACATCCGGCCGCCGGCCCGCCGATTCCTGATGTACCGCGGGAAGCATGCTCCAGAGTCGTACCGGCTCCCGGCTCGGTATCGGGGGACCGCGGTGAGGGTTCCTGCCGAAGCAGCGAGATGGGGATCGGACGGTGGCTTTCGTCATTCGCGACGCGAGGGCGCGCCTGAGCAGCAGAGTTGACGCAGGCGACACGGCTTGGCTAGGGTGCGGGCAGGCCAACTCCTCCGGGTGTTGAAGAACTGGAGGAGCATCTTGCGGCACCTTCCATCCCCCCTGATGCTTATCTCTTGATCTTCCATGCCCACCGGGCGGTGTTGGTTCGGTCTGGCGTAGGAACAAGGAGGTGATGAAAAGCCAAGACCTTCCTGAAGGCGTGTCGGCTTCGAGCTGACCAACACCGTAAGGAGGCATTCAACGTGTCTAAGGAGATCCTTCACCCCGCAACGTCGATTTCTCCCACCAAGCGCAACATCCTGACCTTCGTGATCCTGGCGCTTGTCGGCTCCGCTCTGGTGCATGCCGGCGCTGCGTTTCCCGCGGATCTCAGTCCAGCTGACCTCTTCCCTTCCAACGGTATGTACATGGGAGCTCGCGTGCAGCCGCGATCCGGCGAGTCGCAGAACGATGCGCTCGAGCGGGTTGAGTCCCAGATAGGGCGGAAGTTCGCGATCGACCACTACTACTACCAGTGGACCGACTCGTTCCCGACCTCGGCGCAGAGCTGGACCGTCGATCAGGGTCGGATCCCGTTCATCAACTGGAAGGCCGGGTCGAGTTGGAGCGACATCGCGAACGGCTCGCAAGACTCGGCCATCGTCGCCCGAGCCGAAGCGATCAAGAACTTCGGCTACCCGATCTACCTTGCCTTCCATCATGAGCCTGAGAACGACCTCGGCGTGTACGGCACGCCGAGCGAGTACGCCGCCGCATGGCGTCGCATCGTGGATGTCTTCCGCGCCCACAGCGTGTCGAACGTCGCGTTCGTGTGGACGTTGATGTCGTGGACGATGAACCCGCGCTCCGGCCGGGATGCTTCGACCTATTACCCCGGTGACGCATACGTCGACTTCGTCGGCGCCGATGGATACAACTTCTACCCGGGTCGCGCAGGGGATGAGTGGAACTCGTTCCGAGAGATCTTCACGGACGTCAATGACTTCTCGGTCGCACGAGGCAAGCCCTGGATGGTGGTCGAGTACGGCGCCCAGGAAGATCCCAACGTTCCGGGCCGTAAGGCTCAGTGGCTCATCGAAGCTCTCGCCACCGCCAAGACCTGGCCCTCACTCAAAGCGCTGATCTATTTCCACGTCCCCAAGCTCTACCCTTGGGACACCGATAGTTCGCAGACCTCGATGGCCGCCTACCGGCAGATCGCGCTGGACCCGTACCTGAACGCGACCGCCGGTGTGCCGGTCCCCGTCCCCACTCCGACTCCGACTCCGACTCCGAGTCCCACGCCGAGTCCCACGCCCACTCCGAGTCCCACGCCCACTCCGAGTCCCACGCCGACTCCGAGTCCCACGCCGACTCCGACGCCTCCTCCGGAGGAGGTCCCATCCCAACTCACCAACACCTTCAACGACGGTGTGGCGGGTGAGCCTCTGTCGGTCGGATCTCCCGTCGGGGGCAGTCCGTTCGATCGGATCGAGGACAGCGGCGGATCGGTCACCCTCGATGCCACGCACACGCGAGGCCTCGGGCTTGCGGTGAAGCATGAGGTCGACTACCGCGGCAACGCCTACTACGGATGGAGCAGCGGCTTCTCGTGGGCACCGACGTGGTACGGACGGGTCTACGTGTGGTTCGACTCTCTTCCCGACGGCAGCGCACGCCTGATCCGAGCGAAGGGCGAAGCCGGGTTGCGGTTCGCGATCGACCTCCTTCCGAGCGGTCGTCTGAGCCTGAAAGACTCCGAGAACAACTCGATCGTGACGACGTCATCGTCGATCGTCACCGGGGGATGGGTGCGGATCGAGTGGATGGTGAACCATGCCGCCGGGTCGGTCGCGATCCTGTTGTTCAACAGCCCGAACCTCACGGATCCGACAGAGACGCTGCTCTCGCCGGACGGGGTCTCGATCGGTCCGGATAGCGATCAGGTACAGATCGGACGATCCGGGTCGCAACGCTCCTCGACCGAGTTCTGGACCGACGACCCTGCGATCAGCACGGGCGGATTCGTGGGACCGGTCCCCTGATCCGAGGCGCGGAGTCCCGGAATGGAGGTTGCCGGGACTCCGCGTCAAAGGGTATGAAAGGCCTCCGACCAGTGAAAGGGCTGACCTGTGGGCTCCGGATTCGAGCTCCCTGGCGAAGGGAGCTCAGGGGCGCGCCCAGCGTTCGAGTCGGTCCGGCGTGGGTACGACCCGAGCGAGGTGGACACCTTCCTCTCCCAAGTCGCTTCGAGCATCCAGATCCTCGAAACGCGATTGCTCCAGGCAGCCCGGGGTACCCCGGACGATGTCTCCGATCGTCTCGAGAAACGCTTCGCCAGGGTCCTGGCGATCCAAGAGCAAGAAGCGGAGGTCCTCCTGACCGAGGCGCACGAGGAGGCCGTCGCGATGGTGGCCGAGGCCAAGCGCGAAGCCGACCGCATCCGGAACGACGGGAGGGACGCCGCCGAGCGATCCGTCGAGGAGGCCCACGCGTTCCGCGAACGGGCCGAGGAGGAGGCGGACCATCTGCGGTCCGATCTCGCCGAGAGACGCCGCGGGATGATCGAGAGCCTTCCGCAGATCCGGCAGCGTCTCCTCACGTTCCTGCAAGACGTCGAGGCGACGCTCGGCTCCATCGGGGATCCAGGCGAGGCCGAACGTTCAACGAGCGGAGAAGTCGTCGACGACTCGTCGACGACCTGACCCACCCGATCAGCTGGCCTGAACTGGGAGCCGAGAGGCGAGCTCGATGTCCGCTGCGGGCACGGGCCGGGAGAAGAGGTAGCCCTGTCCCAGAGCGCACCCGGCCCCCATGAGGAACGCTCGCTGCGCCTCCGTCTCCACGCCCTCGGCGAGGGGGATCATGCCCAGGCCTTCCGCCAGCCGGATGATGCCGGTCACGATGCTGCAGGCTTGGGGATCGGTGGGCACGTCCCGCACGAACGAGAGGTCGATCTTCAGGATGTCCGCTGGGAGGTTCCGGAGCCGCGAGAGCGACGAATAGCCGGTGCCGAAGTCGTCGATCGCGACCCGGAATCCGCGTTCGCGGAATTCGTGCAGCATCAGCTGCGTCCGTTCCGGGTCGGCCATCGCAGCGGACTCCGTGATCTCGATCACGACCCGGCGCGGGTCGACCCCGTGCATCTCGAACGGATCCAGGATCCGCTCGGCGAGCTTCTGCTGTTGGAGCTGCCGGGCGGACACGTTGAACGAGAGCTCGAGATCGATGCCCTGTTGCTCGCCACGCGACGTCCTGCCTGCACATGTCCTCGATGACCCATTCCCCGATGGCTCCGATGAGTCCCATCTTCTCGGCGAGCGGGATGAACTCCGCCGGAGAGATCAGACCGTGCACCGGGTCGTCCCACCGCACTAGGGCTTCCACACCGAAGACCCGGCTGCTGGCGAGTTCGTCATAGGCGATGCGGATCCGGGCAGAGGGGTTTCCTTGACCACTGACACTGATCCACCCGTGCAGCTGGCCACGATTGCAATCATCAGAAGCACTGACGCGCGCCGCATACCTTAAAGACCGGCCCTAACGGCCCTGAGTTCCGTTCTTCCATCCATTCAAGGCGCCGCCCCGCAGTGCATCAGTTGCGCACACCGCTGCGCGGTGTCACCGGTTGTCGTCAGTTCTAGACACCGGGTCGTGTGTCACCGGTCATCAATTCCTAGATCCGATTCCAACCAGCCTGGACACCTTCCTCGAATCTAGCCTCCTGGCAGGCCCAGCTCGTATGGTGTTCCCGACTCGGCAGGAGGATCGATTTTCTAGGGCCCCAGCTGGGATCCGGGCAGATAGACAGGTCTAAGGCTCAGCGTCCACCGTGCATGGCTAGTCCCACTGAAGGCATCGTCAGCATTCAGAATGGGTGGTCGTCGATCGGGCCTCCCGGCCCCGCCTTACGCTCCAGGCTGGTGCGTTCGTACTTGTATTTGGCCGCCGCCCAGAACCGCTCATCTGCGGTTGGGCCCGTGCCTATCAGTTCAGTGTGTTCGTTCGTTGCACACGGCAACGAGAGCCTGCTGTCCTCAAGCTGAATCCTGAACCACAGCTTCGCAAACTCACCGGATCGCCTCAATAGCTCCGAGGCCCTGGGAATCGATAAGGACCTTTCCAGTCCGGTAAGGGCCGCTGCTGCTGCACTCAAAGAGGCCCACTCCGACCCTAACGACCGTGTTTGGCAAGGCGGGAAGCGAAGGTAGATCGCGACGATTGACGAGAGGCCTGGACACTAGATGGCTCTGCTCCCAGGCCAGCAGCGGCGGTTTCGTCCGGTGTTCGAGCTTCGGGGCTCTGCCAGCAAGAGTAAATGGTGTTCGTTAGCGTTATCTTCCCGAGAACTGGGCATATGGCTATTGACGGGAAGGTCCGGATTCTCGACACTGGATTGGGGGTGAGGCTAGTGAAAAACTCCACGACCCGAGTCGTGCGTTTCATCATCATGGTTGGCATTCTCGCTGCATTGGTCGTCGCCGTTGCAGCGTTCGGGCCGACCGGCCCGACCGGCCCAGGACCCGAGACCCCAAGCCCGTCTGAGGATCGGCCACATCCTGAGCTACCCCTCGGATCTGACTGGACTTACTCGTTGTCGGATTCGATTACCGACATGCCGACTGATGGAGGATCCTCGGATGAGCCGATCGAGGAAACACCATGAGGCCTCGCGCTGCAACCGCCAGACGTCGTGTCAGCCTCCCACTTCTGGTGTTCGTTCTTGTACTTGCGGCCCCGGGTGTGGCCCAAGCGCACGTCGGTGTCTGGACCACGAATACCTGGAGGCCTGTTCTCAACCAGCTTGGCAATATCCAGTTCTAGGCCCAAGGGAAGGTGGTCAGCTGCAACGCGCCGGATTGCCGGGTTCCGGTCATCGGGGTCCAGGTCTGCGGCCAGATTAATCTCCTCAGCCAGTGGACCGACATCGGTAGCTGCGCGGTCGGAGAGAACACGAACGACACCCAGGTGACGAAGACCAAGACCCTAGTTTGCGAGAATTGGGATGACGATCCTGATCCCTGGCGTACGAAGGCCCGCTCATACGTCATCGACCACGGAGCCTTGAGCTATGGACCCTGGGTATATAGTCCTTCGTCCGATAGGCGCTGCATGACCTTCCAGTAGCGTTCTGCGGGCACTCCGCGAGGAGGCCTAGACTGGATTGGTGCCGGTCAGCGAACTGACTCCCAGAGTGCGCCTTTCCATGGCTGGGGCGTACGTCTTGTTTCTCTCCGCCCTAGAGGCCATCACCTTGAAGCAGGACTACCTTGGTGCCGAGCACCTGCTAGTTGGCATCACGCGGTTCCCGGGAGGTTTGCGACGGAGGCTATCCGAGGTCGGTCTTGACAGGTCGAACCTGCACGACCGGTTACTGAGGGACATCGGTCAGCGACCGACGAGGACGCTGATGCTGAAGGTATCCCCTTCGTTTCGAGAGTCGCTACGTCTCGCGCGAGGGGCGTGCACGCGCAACTTCAGGTCGAAGCTTGGCCCGATCGACCTCTTGTCGGGGGTCCTCGAGTTCGATCAGGGGTGGACCGCTAGAGTCATCGAACCGCTCACGCCTGACATCGTGCGTCGCGCCGCAGATGGCAAAGGATAGAAAGGAGGCGGTAGCGATCGGCCGGCTGCGGCTGCGGCTGCGGCTTCGGGTTCGAGGGTTCTGGATAGTGCTACGCCGCCGAGAGCGCGCCGCCGCTCCTCCTGGGCACGTATGGCGGATGCGCACTTCAACATGTACTCCTCGCGTGTTTGCCATAGCGAGCAGTCATCGTGGCGGGCCGTAGCGATTCGCCAGATAGATTGTGCGGCTACGCTCGATAGCGGAGTTGCGCTCGCTGAATCGATGCAGGGCTACGCGACATGTGCATTGGGGATTTGACACGCCAAGTTCAAAGGTCTTGTGTCTAACCAGCTTGGTTCCGATGGGGGTGCGCGATGAGCAGTCTTGGGGCGGGAATGAACCGCTGTCGGGCCGCCGGTGGCAAATCTGCATCGGCCCCTCAGCGGTCAGCTGATCGCGGTTTGCCGGCGCCCAGTCTGGCAAATAGGGCGTGTGGTCATCGCTTCGAACCTCGGCCGGAACTGCTGATTCTTCAAGCTTCATCGCTCGGACACCGGCAATGACTGAATCGTCTTCATCGAAATCTCCGTTCTTGGCTTTCTGGACGACCATTCCGGGCATCCTTTCCGGACTCGCGGGCGTAGTTGGAGTTGTCATCACGGCCTTCACGCTGTTCTCGGGAGGAAGCGATAGCCCCACTGGAGGCTCGGGAGCGTCTACTGCAGCGGAGGAGGACGTGACGCTGGCGGATTGGGCCGAGGAGGCAAACAAGATATGCGCCGAGGCGTACGAGGACATTCGAGCGCTTGGCATTGCTCCTGATCCGGCCGCCCGGTTTGCAGCGATTCCGCAAACTACCCGCATCGCCACTCGCGGTGATCAGAAGCTCCAAGCCCTTGCCCGGCCAGCCGAAGCCGACAGCAAGATTCAGGAGACTCTCGAGTTATCGTCCCGAGCATCGGCGACGATCCGGAATGCATACAACTCCTGGAGCGCCGGGGACATGCAGACGGCTCAGGCCCTTGTCGACGAGTACAACAGGTTGGTGCTCGACGTCCAGCGACTCGACAGCGAACTCGGAGCCAACGTCTGCGCTCAGGGTCCGTAGGCGTATCCCCGCTTCCTTCGGTTGCAGTCGAAGCTTGCTGTGGAGCCGGCACCGTCATCGTGGAAGACGCCAACGAAAGCGGCAAAGCGTACGTCTGACATCGGTTGACATCAGTTCCAGACACCGCTGACATCAGTTGCGCACACCGATGTGGGTCACCCGGTTGTGCATGTCGGAGGGAACGCGCGACCCTGCCGACTGCAGGCTCGACGGCTGCTGACCATCCATGTTCGGATGGGGCCGTGAACCGATCTGGGGCCTTAATGCGACAGAGGGTTGATGACGGTCCGCGCAGACGGTGACGACACGCTCCTTGCGGCCGTGGCGACGGGCGACCGCGAAGCGCTCGCGGAGCTTTACCACCGCCACGCCCCCTGGCTTGTGCTACGGCTCTCGCGTCGATGTGCAGACCCCGGGATCGTGGAGGAAGTCGTGCAGGACACGTTCGTAGCGGTGTGGCGAGGTGCGGCCCGATACCGGGCGAGCGGCGAAGTGCCGGCCTGGATCTGGGGCATAGGGATACGCCGACTGATCTCGCGGCTCCGTCAGCGACCGGCGCCGATTCCCCGCATGCACGCCCACGACACGATGGTCTCGGCGGAAGACGAGGTCTTGATATCGGTCGAGCACGGCGACCTCGGAGCAGCACTCGGGCGGTTGTCGCCGGAGCTTCGCGCCGTAGTGCAAGCCACCGTCTTGGACGGACTGACGACGAAGGAGGCGGCGACGTTGCTCGGCATACCAAGGGGAACGGTGAAGACGCGCGCCGCACGCGCGCGTCGCGAGTTGCGGGAGGCCTTGGCATGAGTACCACCTGGCACGCCGATCCCGAGGCACTCGAGCTGTATTCGGCGGGGCATCTCGACGACGTCCGGGCGTCATCGCTCGAGGCCCATCTGCTGGCTTGTCCGCATTGCCGGGGCGCAGTCGCGGCGAGGGTGCCGCGTTCGCAGCTCGATACGATGTGGAACACGATCGAGGATGCCCTGGACGCGCCGCAACCGGGCATCATCGAACTGGCCTTGTTGCAGCTCGGCGTCCATGAGCACGTGGCACGGTTGCTGGCGGCCACATCGTCGCTTCGCCTGTCGTGGTTCCTGGCCGAGGCATTCGCCCTCGGATCGGCTGCCTTCGCGGCCCAACACACCGCCGGCACGGGCGCGGGGGGCGCCACGCTGTTCCTGTTCCTCGTGCTCGCTGCTCTCGCACCCGTCGCCGGCGTCGCGGCGGCCTTCGGACCGGGTGTGGATCCTGCGTACGAGATAGGGATCGCATCGCCGATGCGCGGTGACCGATTGCTGTTCGTCCGAGCGACGGCGGTGCTCGGCGCCTCGATCCTGATCGCCGGGATCGCCGCATTGGCCCTGCCAGACCTGGACTGGACGGTGACGCTGTGGTTGCTGCCCGCGCTCGGCCTGACGCTGACCACGCTCGCGGTCGCCACGTGGCTGCAGCCGATAGCGGCGGCTTGCACGGTGGGGCTGACGTGGCTGGTGGTCGCGGCAGCGTCATCGGTCGCGACCACCGATCCCCTCGCGGCCTTCCACGTCGTCGGTCAGCTCGTATCGACACTGGCGATCGTCACGTCGGTACTCGTGCTTGCCCAACGACGCTCCGCCTACGAAGGAAGGATCCCCTCATGAGCGTGCCCGCGGTTGAGATCATCGATGTCCACAAGCGATTCGGGCGCACCACCGCCCTCGCCGGACTGAGCTTCGATGCGCCGGCCGGCATCACCGGTCTGCTCGGCCCCAACGGCGCCGGCAAGACCACCTTGCTCCGGATGGCGGCTACCGTGCTCGCGCCCGATATTGGTCAGATCCGGCTCTTGGGCTGGGACCCGTCGCTGTCCGACGAACGCCTCGCGATCCGCCGGCGTTTGGGCTACATGCCCCAGGAGCCAGGGTTCCATCGCAGCTTCACCGCGTTCGAGTTCGTGGACTACATCGCGATCTTGAAGGAGATGACGGACCGACGAACGCGCCACGATGAGGTGCGTCGCGTGCTCACGCTCGTCGGGGTCGATGGCGTGATGGATCGCAAGATCAAGGCGCTATCCGGGGGGATGCGCCGGCGCGTAGCGCTCGCTCAGGCGTTGCTGGGTGACCCCGACATCCTGGTCCTCGACGAACCGACCGCCGGGCTGGATCCCGAACAGCGTCTCCGTTTCCGCGAGATCGTGTCGGAGCGCGCGGGCGATCGCACAGTGCTGCTATCCACCCATCAGACGGAAGACGTTGCCGCGCTGTGCCCTCGGGTCGTGGTCATGCTCGACGGCTCGGCGCTGTTCGAGGGGACGCCGAAGGAGCTCACCGATGTCGCGGCGGGGCGTGTGTGGCTGGCTCCTGAACGCTCCCCATCAGCTCGACTGTCGTGGCGCAATCCCGAAGGGGCGCACCGCAACATCGGCGACGCCCCATCCGGCGCAGATCTCGTGGCGCCGACTCTGGAGGACGGCTACCTGCTGCTCGTCGGGCAGCGCGCATTCACCGAAGAGGAAGTGGCGTGATGGCGACCTCGTTGCGAGCCGCGTTCGAAGACGCACGCGCCTCCGGCATCCCACAGGCGTCCGCTCGCCCGTCGGTGGCAGGGGTTTGGGCGCTCGGGCGCATCGAAGCGCGACGGATGTTGCTGCATCCTTCCTTCCTCATCGGGATGGCGTTCGCCATCTTCGTCATGCGCGGCGCCTTCGGCTCCGGGGGAACCCAGATGGATCTCGTCGAGAACGTGGCGTGGGTGCTTGGCGGGATCCTGGTCGGGGTGCTCGTGGGCACGGTGTTGACGACGAACATCGCGGCGATGCGTCCGCGGCGCGATCAGACGCAGGAGCTGTTCGGTGCACTGCCTGCCCCGCCGGAAACGCGCACGGTCGGCGTCTTCGCGGGGCTGCTGCTTGGCCCGGTCACGCTGTCGATCGTGCTGACGGCGTGCGCATGGTGGGCGTTCCGTTCGAACGAGGACATCGGCCCGCACATCGACCTGTTCCTCGCCGTGCAGATACCGCTGACCGTTGCTGCCCTGGGTGCGATCGGGTTCGCGATCGGTCGATGGGTGCCGAGCCTCCTGGGTGGCCCGGTCGTGATCGCCGCGCACATCATGACGGGGATCTTCTGGGCGGTGCCGTGGGTACTCCCGACGTCGACAGACGTCGACAGGCCGAGGCACATGGTCTACCTCGTAGCGGCGATCACGACATGGGTCGCCCTCGCACTCGCGCGCGATCGACGAACGGCGCCTAGGTTCCTGATCGCGGCGATCGCGTTCGCCGTTGGTGTCGTCGCCGCGTCCCAGCAGCTTCCTCCCGGCGGGTTGTGATGGGCTACTCGTTCACCGTTCGGCACGCGCAGACCCGCCTCCTCGTCCGACCGAGCGCGCGCACTATCCGATGGGCCTCGTTCGTGGTCATCGCCGCGACCGGAGCCCTGGTCGTGTGGACCGGCGGGCGCAAAGGAGGCAACCCTGCTGCCATCGCGCTGCCGATCGCCACAACCCTGCTGTGCGTGTGGCTGTGCTTTCTGTTCGAGGACCTCGTCGCGGAGACGACGGATGCGTCGGCGACCTCGCTGTTGTTTCGACGAGCGGTGCGGGCCGGGATCGCAGTGCCACCGATCGCCGCCGTCTGGTTCGCTTACACGTGGATCGGACCGCTGACGGGACCAACCCTCGCCATGATCGGTGCCTTCGGGGCGGGGATCGCTCTGGCGCTCGCCGCTGCAGCGGTCGCGGTACCGATCGTCGGCTCGGGCAAGAGCGGTTTGGCATCGACCGCGGCCGTGGTCTTCGTTCTCCTAGTGTTGCCGGTTGCGATCGGACATCCGCCGTCGGTCGACCCCGCAGAGCCGCCGTTCGGCGACGCCTTCACGTATTGGTCGGTGGTCGCCCTGATCTCGTGCTTCGTGCTGGTGATGGCGCACCTGGATCGCTTCCAGCGGCGTTGATGGCAACGGACGTGGGCGTGGCCACGCTCGATCGAAGCGCCTCGACGCTTGATCGAGTACTGACGCGACTCGGCATCCGCGACGACACAACGAGGATCGTCGCGGCAACGCCTTCGCTTCGAGCATCGTGGCTGCTCGCGGTGCTCGGCGTCACGTCATTCGCTGCATGGGGAGCTGACGCCGACCCTCACCTACGGTCCATCGTGTTGATGCTCGCCCCGGTGTTGCCGGTTGCTGGCGTCGCCGCCGCGTACGGACCGTGGGCCGACCCGATGTATGAGATGACGCAGGCGACGCCCCTTTCTGGGTTCCGGGTGCTCTTGCTGCGATCCATCGCCGCGCTGCTCGCCGCCGCGGTGCTGGTGGGGCTGGTGGCGATCGCCCTGCCGCACATGGGGATCGCGGCGGTGGCCTGGATGTTGCCAGCACTCGCGCTGTGCTCGTCAAGCTTGATGCTAACGACGTTCATGCCGTTGCAGCGAGCCGCCGTGTTGGTGTCCGGGGCATGGTTGACGCTCGCGGTGATGGTCAGCTTGCGAGCGCCGGCCACGACCATCTTCCGCGGGTGGGGTCAGCTGTGCTTCTTCGCTGTGACCCTCGTGTCGTCCCTGGTGCTTGCACGGCGCAGACAGCATCTGGAGATCGCGAACCTCCACACCCGCCGATCGCTGGTTGACGCCGCTGATGCTGAGCGCCGCCGGATCGAGCGCAACCTCCACGACGGCGCCCAGCAGCAACTGGTTGCGATCGGCGTCAAGGCGGGTCTTGCGCGCGCATTGGTGAAACGAGACCCTGACAAGGCGATCGGGATCATCGACCAGGTCTGCGCCGATGCGCAGGCGGCGTTGGCGAGCCTTCGCGATATGACCCGCGGCGCATATCCACCGATCCTGGCTGATGAAGGGCTACCTGCGGCGCTCGCCGCGAAGGCGCGGTCGGCGCCCTTGCCGGTCACGCTGGACGCGGCCGGCATCGGCCGCTTACCGAAGTCCGTCGAGATCGCCACATACTTCTGCTGCACCGAGGCGATGCAGAACGCGGCGAAGTACGCCAAGGCATCGTCGATCGCGGTCACTCTTCGTCCGCAAGTGGGTGCGCTCGCGTTCAGCGTGGTGGATGACGGCGAGGGTTTCGAGCTCTCAACCGTGCGGCGGGGCGTAGGTATGCGCAGTATGGCCGAGCGCGTGGAGTCGCTCGGCGGCTCGCTGGACGTACGCTCGGAATTGGGAGTTGGAACGACCGTCACCGCAACGATCCCCTTGACCGACGTGCTTGAACGGTAGGCCCAAGAACTTCACAGATGATCGACGAGCTCGGCCTTGGGAGGCGACATGCGCGATGGTTCCGCGATGAAGCAGCTCACGTGGCAGGATCTCTCTTCACCCGGGGCAACGCTCGCCGCGGGCGTCTCGAGTGGATTCGTCGCCGGCTTGCTGATCGGCGGGGTTGGTGGTCGCATGGCGATGTTCGTGCTCAGGTTGACGTCGGATCCCGCCTTGCGCGGCGCGAAGACTGACGACGGGTTCACCATCGGCGTGTTCTCCTCCGAAACGCTGTTCCTCCTCGGCGTGACGGCCGCCCTCGGGATCCTCGGTGGATTGTTCTACCTCATCGTCCGCGGCTGGATCCCGGATCGTTGGCGCGTGGTCGTGATGACGGTGTACGTCGGTCTCGTCGGTAGCGCAGGCCTGATATCGCCAGACGGGATCGACTTCAGGGCACTCTCGCCGCTACCGCTCGCCGTCGCGATGTTCGTCGCGATCGCCGTCGCCTACGGTGCGGTGATGCCGTGGCTCACCGAGCGGATGTTGCGCCAGGACTCGATCATGCGGCGTCGGCCGTGGGCGTGGATCGCCGGGCTCTCGCCGCTGGTGCTCGCGAACATCGTCGGCATCCTCGTCCTAGTGTTCGCGATGCTGGTTCTGGTGGTCGGGCGCTCGGCCCCCATCACCATCGTCGCGTGGCGTTCACCGATCACGACGTGGATCGGCCGGACGCTGCTCGTCGTGACCGCTGTCATGAGCTGCGCCAACGTTATTCACGACAGTATCGAGATACTGTCGTGAGATCTGCCAGAGGAACACCCCGAAGGGGTGCGCGTCTTCTCCACCGTCGTCTACTCGGATGACGCTCGCATCAAACGCAAGTGTCGGAGGCGACGCAACTCTTTTCATCCTTAGGGTTGGTTTGCCATCCGGTCCAAGCGTCGCTAACCGGTCGAACCACTCAAACAACTCCCGCATGACGGCATTACATCACCCAGCCTGCTGACGGGGTGTGGTTCGCTCGACCACCGCATCCTTTGGTCAACACTTGGTCAAGGAGCCGACCGAACTCAACGGTACTCCCCGGTACTCCTGTGATATCCCACCTCACCTGTCACCGGTTTTGTGCGTGGGTCTTTGCTAGTGCGCTTGTGAAGGTGTCGGGATCAAAGCATTCTCGCTGCTAGAGGTGCCCTCGGCAGTGTCTGGTTTCACGACATAGTTCCGCCCTGTCTCGCGACATCGTGCCGACCTCAGACAGAGGGGGTCGTCGATGTCACTGGCGAGGCTCGTGGTCACGGCGGTCAGGATCGAGGGACGGACGAAGGCCGAGGTGTCGCG
>JBBQVZ010000065.1:0-19027 GCA_038211015.1 Actinomycetota bacterium
GCGCGCCTCGATCCCGGAGTATGCGTGGCTCGAAGCCCGTCGACGTGACGTGTCGGCCTTCGGTCGGCGGATCCGTTGTCGGCCTTCGCTCATGTCCCACGCCGTCATCACTCGGAGTCGTTCGGGATGGTCGAGCATCTGGCCCTCGGTGAACACACGATCGTCGCCGAGAGCAGCGACCTCCAGCGCGGACGCGTAGTTCGGACACTCGGCGAAGATGAGGTGATCGATCCGGCCTCCGTCCTCGATGGACCGCACGACGAAGAACCGACGACGGGAGTTCTGAGGCGCCCGACGACCGAAGCGGCGCTTCTCGGGCTCCGGGTATCGCCATGGGTAGCGACGTCGGTCGCGCCACACGCTGAAGCGGTGGCGGATCCGGCGGGAGGGGAAGTTCCGGCCCATGGCCTATGCAAACTAGTTCCAAAGGACTGGGCCGCGCAACCTGACCGTTCGTCCTAGGTCATTCGACGGAGCCGGATCTTCGACGTCTGGGCCATCGGAGGAACGCGCGAAGGGCGTCGATCCCTTCCTGTCCGGCGTGCTTCGTCGTGCCCTCTTCAGCCACCGGCACGACGCTGATCGAAGGCATGTACGGACGCGCGATCGTCGACGGCCGCTCGAACAGCGACCCGACGGCGTCTTCCGGCAGCAGGTCGACCGCGTATGTCTCGATGAGCCGGGATCGGAGCGCCCTGGGATCAAGGCGGGTGGGTTGCGTACGACGCCCGTCGGGCACCTGGATCCCACCTCGATGGGTCGCGCACAACGTGTACAGGCGGCTCCCGAACGCGTGCACCACCTCGGGTACACCGGTCCCCGGTTCGAACCACGCGCACATGGCGCAGACCAATCTGACCCTGGAGGGATAGGCGAACCGACCTCGCCATCCTCGTTCGTGCTCGATGACCGTGCCCCAGAGCGAGACCGTGCCCACGACGGGAGACGGCGGCCACGCGGGTCGGGGTCGTTCGAGGATGTCGAGGGAAGTGCTCGCGTAGATGCCGCAGCGGCACCGGATGTCGGGTGCCGCGTGTCTCCCGATACCTGCGAGCAGTATCCCGGGAACCCCGCAACGCGCTTCGGCCGCTCGTCGTGGTTGCCAGAAGTCGACGCCCGATCCGGCCGGAAGCAGGCGCGGGCCCGTCGCACCTTCGGAGAGGTTCCAGACCCGCCACCCTTCGATCGGCTCATCGAGATGCGACGGTGATCCGGAGCGGTCGTCGTTCATCACGATCACCATCGTGTCCCCGGTGGGCTCATCGGGCAAGGCACCGCCGAGCTCCGGCATGCGCCCGGGCGTCGCGCGCGTGTATCCGATGAACCGGAGGTTCGCGTAGGATGCGGGTGTGCCGGACACTCCTGGAAAACGTCAGCGGCGTGAGGTGAAGGCGAAGCGACGCCAAGCCAAGGACGAACGACGCACCTCGCGGACCCTTCGACGCGACGACCCGAACGCCCCCGAACAGCTGCTCGATGAGAACGGGTTCCCGGTGTACGACGAGGACGGCTACCCGGTGTTCGTGGAACGCGAGTTCGACGCTGAGGCCGAGCCCGACGGGGTCGAAGCCGCAGAAGTGCTCGAAGGCGAAGCAGCCACGCCCGACCAGACGGCATAGCGAACCACCGGCCATGCGACGAACCGCGATGTTTCCGCTACCGCGCGACTACTGAGGAAGCGACTGGATCTGTCGTTCGGTCAGTTTCGTCGTGGTGGGGGCGACACGCAGCCCGGCCATCCCGATCGGCCCCTGAACCCACAGGCTCGTCTGGAGCAATTCGACGGAGAGGCGGCCTTCGTCGTCCTCTTTGAGCCGGAAGATGGTTCCCTGCTCGGTCTTGTAGAAGTTGGACTGACTCACCTGGCCCACACTACGCCTGTTTCCCGTTCCGCGCATCTCCCGAAGGTCTCAGGTCATGGCTAGGCATCGTGACTGGGGGTCAGCCGGGTCAGGCGGATCAACTCGCCATCCACGCATCTATCCGCTGCTCGACCTCGCGGAGACGATCCACGATGGCCCCAAGCATCGAGAGAGCGACGGTGGGGTGCTCGAGCAGGAACGACTGGAACCCATCGGCGGGGATCTTCAACGCGTGGACCGGCTCGACCGCTTTCACGGTCGCCATCCTCCGGCCGGTGGTGAACAGGGCCATCTCGCCGAAGAAGTCGCCCGTCGAGAGCTTGTGGAATCGTCCGCCCACGTCGACCTCGGCGGTGCCGCTGACGACGATGTACATGCCGTCGCCCGCTTCGCCCTGCTCGACCATCGCCTGACCCGGCTCGAACGACACGGGTCGCCCAACCTTCAAGATCCCGCCGATGTCGACCGGCGAGAGGCCTGCGAAGAATGGGGCACCTTGTAGTGCTTTGGCTTCGATCGACGAGTCGTCCATACGTTCTCCTTCCACGTCGCTTCGGTGATGCGACGTCTGATGGCCTCCGACGCAGCCGCGCTATCGTAGCCACCTCACAGGTCGAGCTTCGACCTCGACCCTAGAAAGCGAGGAGCCCGGCGCTTGCGCGCCGGGCTCCTCGTGCGTTGTGCGTCGGCCAGTCCTTAGACGGGCTTGACGTTCGCGGCCTGCGGGCCCTTCTGGCCCTGCGTCACGTCGTACTCGACGCGCTGCCCCTCATCGAGGTTGCGGTACCCGTCTCCGGCGATCGCGCTGAAGTGTACGAACACGTCTGCGCTACCATCTTCGGGAGTGATGAAGCCGAACCCCTTCTCGGAGCTGAACCACTTCACGGTTCCGGTTGCCATAGCGATCCCTCCTTCCTTCGCCGTCCGAGCCATTCGTGCTGCCACTCGTCAGGCGCCGGCGTGACATCCGCCGGTGTGAGGGAACTGCTCGTAGCGAACCGCGACCTGTACCCTCGCTGGTAACGCTAACAGAAGCGCGACCGTCAAGACACCGCGGATGAGGCCTTGGGCCCAGCGGACGGGTACGCTTGAGCTGTGCAAACGCCTCCGAAGCCCCGGATGCGCGGCCGTCTCCACGAGATAGCGTTCTTCGTGTCAGTTCCGGCCGGCATCGCGCTCATCGCCTTGGCGAACACGGGGAAGGCGCGGCTCGCTGCCGGGATCTTCGCGACAGGGCTGGCGGGCGTGTTCGGAGCGAGCGCCGCGTACCACCGGGTGGCGTGGTCCGACCCGGCCCGGAAGCGGATGAAGCGCCTCGACCATTCGATGATCTTCGTCTTGATCGCCGGCACGTACACCCCGCTCTGCCTCCTGGCCCTGAGCGGGGTGTGGAGCGTGGTCACGCTCGCCACCGTATGGGCGGGTGCGATCACCGGCATCGTGCTGAAACAAGTGAACATCGACGGCATGAAGCGACTCAGTGGTTTCCTCTACATCGCGCTCGGCTGGGCGTCGATCGTGGCGCTGCCCCAGATGTTCCACGTCATGAGCGTGACGGGATCGGTGCTCGTCGTGGCCGGCGGATTGCTCTATACGCTCGGCGCGATCGTCTTCGCGGCGAAGCGCCCGGATCCGTACCCGGCCGTCTTCGGCTACCACGAGATCTGGCACGCGTTCACCGCCGGCGCAAGCCTCTGCCACTACATGGCCGTGCTGCTGCTGATCCTCGCGGTGCGCTGAAGGCCGATCCAGAGGCGGTCAGACGAACGCGTACTGATCCACGTCGGTCACGGCCTCATATCCGATCCGCTGATAGATGCCGTTGGACGTCGGGTTCGCGAGGTCGGTGAACAAGAAGCAGTAGCGGTGCCCCTGTTCGAGGAGCGCGGCTGTCATCCGTCCCACGAGCGCGCTGGCGTATCCCTTGCCCCGCAACTCTGGGGGCGTGTATACGGGACCCACGCGTATCCCGTTCGGCGTCCGCGAGCCGAAGCCCGCGAGCGAGACCGGTTGCCCATCGTCCTCCCAGATGCGCAGGCCTCCGTCCGGATCGTCCAGGCGACGTCGGAGTTGCGCCTCGGTGGAGTCGCTCATGGCCTCTTCGGGGAGCGCTTCCCGAACGAACGCGTCGAACCATCGGATCGTGAGGTCGTGATCGTCCTCCCGATAGGGACGCATCGCGCCTGCGACCCCGGTCGGCGGTGTCGCCCGCGATGCCCGGTAGATCCGGTTCGCCATCGTGAGCGTCGCCCGCCCGCCCGTCGACTCGCGCCAAGCGCGGACGAACGCCGACGCAGCCTTCCCCGGCCCCAACACGCCGGGGAGCGTGTCCATCGCGTCGCGGACATCGCGGACGAGCGGTTCGATCGTGGCGAGGTCGTCGGTCTCGGACAGCACCAGGTTGTGCGGCGGCGTGCGGATGGCGGCGCCGACGATCCGCCCATCGGCCTCGGTGATCGCCAGGTAGGCCGGGCCCTCACCGAACGGTGTGGGATCGCGGGTCAATCCGGCGCAGATCCCGAACAGCAGGTTGTGCTCGGCCTCGCGCTCGGCGAGGAACGGACCCGCCTCGGACAGGAACGTCTGCACGTTCCGCGGTCGCCGCACTCGGATCATGGCGCACAGGATACGGTGGTCCATCCGTAGACTCGAGCCGTGGATGCCGAGGTCACGCTGTACGACGCGGTCGGGGGGATGGCGTTCTTCGAGGCGCTCGTCGACCGGTTCTACGACGGCGTGCGGGGCGATCCCGCGCTGCTCTCGTTGTATCCGGAGCCGGAGGATCTGGGGCCGGCACGCCACAAGCTCACGCTCTTCCTGGCGCAGTATTGGGGTGGACCAACCACCTATCACGAGGAACGCGGTCACCCGGCCCTTCGGATGCGGCACGCGCCGTTCGCGATCGGCACCGATGAGCGCGACCGCTGGCTGATGCACATGCGAGCGGCCGTCAGCGCGATGGACCCACCACCGGAGGTGGCGAAGGCGCTGTCCGACTACTTCGACCTGGCTGCGGACTCCCTCCGGAATCAGCCTGTCTAGCGCGTCGCGAACTACGCGTCGCGAACTACTGGTACCGAACGCGCGGATCCAGGAACGCGTACGCGACATCGACGCAGAGGTTCGCGATGGCGATGAACAGGGCGCCGAGGACGGTGACACCCATGACCATCGGGAAGTCGTTGCGACCGATCGAGAGCACGGCGAGTTGGCCGATCCCCGGGAGGCCGAACAGCGCCTCGGTGATGAAGAGGCCGCTGATCACGGTTGCGAGATCGAGTCCGAGCATGGTGACCACCGGCGTGAGCGCGCCACGCAACCCGTGCTTGAAGATCACGCGCCGCTCGGACAGGCCTTTTGCCCGTGCCGTCCGGATGTAGTCGTCGCTCATCGTCTCGATCATGTTGCCTCGCACCATGCGCGCGTAGAACGCCGCGTATCCGACCGCGACGGTGATCCACGGCAAGATGAACTTCCCTTGGAGGATCGAGTCCCACACGCTCGCGCCGATCTCCAGCCCGCTCGAAGGCATGACCTTCAACCTGAACCAGAAGAAGTACAGGAGCAGCTGTCCCAGCCAGAAGACGGGCATCGAGACCCCGACGATCGCGAGGAGCATCGTGGCCCGGCTGGAGAATGCGTTCCGGCGAACCGCGGACAAGATCCCGATCGGGATCCCCAACACGAGCCAGATCAGAGCGGCGCCGACCCCGAGCGTGATGGAGATGGGCAATCGCCGCGCGATCTCTTCCTTCACCGGGATGAAGTTGCCGTACGAGTAGTAGACGTCCTCGGAGAGGAACAGCCCCGGCCAGGGGATCAGTCCTTTGGCGAAGCGCGCGTACTGGACCCACACCGGCTTGTCCAGACCGAACGCCTTGCGTGCGTTCGCGATCTGCTCGGGCGTGGAGGTCTTTCCCGCGGCCCGTCGGGCGGGATCACCGGCCGGGAGCTTCACGAAGATGATGAACGTGAGGAGCGAGACGATGAACAAGACCAACACCATGAAGAGGGTTCGGCGCACCAGATACCTGCCCACGGGAACAGGGTGCGTGGCGTCGGAGCCGGGACGCTAGCGGTTCCTTGCCGGATCGACCGGACGGCCGAGTTCGCAGCAAGAACCGGCAAGACCCTCTAGCAAGACCCTCTAGATGGACTCGTGGTGGGCGCGGCGGCCGATCGCACGACCGCCCCCGCCGAGGAGGCCGAAGTCGACCATGACACCCAGGATCAACACGACGAGCCCCCACCCCTTCGTCCCGTGGAACTCGTTCTGGGCAACAGCGAAGGCCATGGTCGTCGTCGGCAGGAAGAGGAACCCGAGGAGCGGCCAGAAGAACGATCCGAACGCATGGCTCAGGTAGTCGGTGAACACCCAGAGCACGAACATGATGAATCGCGGTGTCACCAGCGCGAACAGCACCATCAGACAACCCACGACCTGTACCTCCAGCGCCGGAGCCTATCCCACACGTTCGTCGGCTGCAGTCCGCGGATCACGCTTCTCTCGGAGCGCCAGAACGACGAAGCCAACCAGGGCGATCACCGCGAACATGAACCACTGCACCGCATAGCTCAGATGTGGACCGTCCGACAGTTCGGGCAGGGCCGCCGGCTCGGGGAACCGGTCCGACTGCGCCGGAGACTGCCGCTGGAGGAGCAGGTAGTCCGGAGCGATCCGATACGGCAGTTGCGACTGGATCCCCGCCAGATCCACCTTGGCCATCGTGGTTTGCGTTGCATCCCCGCGTCCCACGTCGCCGGGAGGGTCGCCCTCCGACGAGAACAACACCCCTTCGACGTGAACCTCGCCCGGCGGGGGAGCGGCCGCCGGCGCGCCGGGCTCGTCGAGCTCGAAGGGCACCCATCCCCGGTCGACCAGGATCGCTCGACCGTCGGCGAGTCGGAGCGGGGTAAGCAGGTGGTTCCCCGCCTGCGAGCTCTGTGTCCGGCCGTAGAGGACGAACTCGTGGGCGATGTCGTACGTGCCCGTCGCCTCCGCTCTCCGGTAGCGGACAGCGTCTGGATCGACCCCGTCGGAGAGCAGGGCATCGAGGGGGGCGGCGGGCGCCGACAGACCTGCGCGAACCGCGGCGTTGAACTGCTGCCGCTGATGGAGCCGGGCGATCTGCCAGACGCCCAAGGCGACGCACGTCGCCGTCACCAAGACCGTGACCGCCAGCAGCTGGACCAGGCGCTTGGACCACGCGATCCCGGTCATGCGGGTATCTGTACCAGAACCTCATCGGGTCCCCTGAGGAGCGATCCGGCGGCTCCAGTTCTGGGGTCGAAATACCGATGCTTCCCTCAAGACGGCGCACAGGGCCGCCCAGACCCCCGGGCGGCCCGACGTGCCGGATTCCCTACCTACTGGAGGGGGTGTTGGAATGGTTCTGCGACTCATCACGAGTGCGCAGACCCGATGGGGACTGTTCCGCTCTCGGGCGGAGGAGGACCTCGGTGCAACGGCCGTTGAGTACGCACTTATGCTCGCTTTCATCGCGGCGGTCGTCATCGCAGGGGTCACTCTGTTGGGTCAGGGCACGGATGCGGGATTCCAGAAGGTCACGTTCCCCCCGTGAGCCGCAAGGTTCGCGGTCGATGACCGGCCGGCGGCCGGGGCGCGTCGGGCCCCGGTCGTTTCCCGTCTCTCGGGCCTCGGCCCCTCCCGTCAGGCCGTCCAACTCTAGAACCCCATCTGTCGGGGGCGCGCGCAACACCATCGGCTAGGCTTCCGCACCGATGGACATGGCCAAGTTGCTCGTGTTGCAGGAGATCGACACCGCCATCGACCGCCTCAGTGCGCGCAGAGACGTGCTCGAGTCCGGAGGAGAGCTCGTCGCCGCGCGGCACGAGGCCGATGCCGCTGAGCGCGCCCTGGGCGAGCTGGGGCTGCAGCTGGACGTCGTCGGCCGCGACGGGTCGAAGCTCGAACACGAGATCGACTCGCTGACGCAGAAGGCCTCCGCCGAGGAGAAGCGGCTCTACGACGGCAGCATCGTGAACGCCAAGGAGCTCGGGGCGATCCAGCACGAGATCGAGAACCTCAAGCGCCGACGCTCCGATCGCGAGGACGAGATGCTCGGGCTCATGGAGGTCCGTGAGGAGCTCGAACGCCGATCCGCGGAGGCGCAGGCGACGTCGGACGCCTTGCGCGAACACGTGCAGACGGTCGGCGGCGCGGCCCTCGAGGAGCTCACGTCGAGCGGTGTCGAGCTCGAGGCGAAGCTTTCTCAGCGCCAGGCCCTCGTCCCGGAGATCGACCCAGACGTCTTGGAGCTCTACGAGGACCTCCGGAAGCAGAAGAAAGGCATGGGTGCCGTCGCGCTGGTGGACGGCGTCTGCCAGGGGTGCCACGAGCAGCTCTCGGCGATGGAACTCGACAAGGTCAAGCGCGTCGAGGGCGTGAGGAGATGCGAACACTGCCGGCGGATCCTGGTCTTCTGACCGTCAGCTGCGACGGCGCCGCACGCGGCAATCCCGGGCCCGCGGGCATCGGCGTCCAGATCACCGACGAGAACGGGAACGTCGTCGCCGAGATCGCGGAGTGGATCGGCGAGACCACGAACAACGTCGCCGAGTACACCGCCGCGCTCGAGGGGATCAGGAAGGCCGCCGCGATCGGGGCCCGTCGTGTGCACCTTCGCTCGGACAGTCAGTTGCTGATCCAGCAGCTCTCCGGCCGGTACAAGGTCAAGGCGTCGCACCTCCGGCCGCTGTACGAGGAGGTCGTGGGTCTGTTGGCGGGTTTCGATCATGTGCGACTCGAGCATGTGCCGCGAGAGCAGAACCGCGAGGCCGATCGGCTCGCGAACCTCGGTGTGGATCTCAGGGGGTCGGGCTCGGCGATCCGGTGACCGGGATGGGATGGATCAAACCCCGGAGCCTGAAGTCGAACGCCGTGCCGCCGGCAGGGCCGCGCGTCGTGATCCGCAGCGTGAGTCCATCCGCTGAGCCTTGCGCCGGGAACGTCACGATCCCCTCCACGACGCGGCCGATGGCGAGCGAACGAAGCGAGGATGTGACCTCTCGTGCCACGGCGACGATCCCGCCGTCCGCGTCCAGCAGCTCGATGTCGTGCGGCTCGAGCCCGATGGCGCGGTCGGTCGACATGCGTATGAAGAACTGCCAGTACGGAACCGACACGAACGAGTCGATGGCGACGTCGATACCGCCTTTGGAGGCTGCCGCGCTCTCCGCGACGATCTCGAACGTCCGGCTGAGCGGGATGCCGTCTCGCGTGAAGTCGAGCACGCTCCAGGTTCCGTGCTCATCGTCGAAGAGCAATCGCATGGGACCGTCGAGCGTCCTCGAGAGCGTGATCTCATCGCCGTCATCGGGTCGGAAGGAGAACGTGATCGTCGCCTGCACGTCGACGTCGCGCAGGAACGCCTCCGAGCCCTGCACGCTGGTCACCCGGAAGGGCGCCGCCGGCCCGATCTGATCGTTCTCGACCACGCCTGAGATCGTCCCCGGGAACTCGCGATCCTGGATCCCCAACCAGTGCACCCATCGTCGGAGTCGGTCTCCGTCGACGAGCCGCGCCAGGGCTCTCGGATGGGCCCCGGTGTCGCTCGCGTACGCGCTGACGAACGACGCGGCGACGGCGCGAGCGCCTGTTGCCTTCACGGCGTCGTCGGGCGTCACCTGATCGGGGGCAGCCGGGTCGTTCGGCCCCGAAGGCGAAGGGCCGCACGCAACCGCCGCGAGCGCGACGACGAGCAGGGCGGAGGCCAGGTGCGGGCGCATCGAGAGGCCGAGTCTACGCCTGCACCTGCGGCGGTATGCTCGCGACGGAGGAGCCGGCCGGGCGGCCGCGGCCGATCTTCGGATCGGTCGAGGAAAGTCCGGACTCCGAAGGGCAGGGTGCTGAGGAAACTCAGGCGGGGGCAACCTCGCGAAGGCGCAACAGAGAACAGACCGCCGCGCGCGGCTTGCCGCGCGCGGTAAGGGTGAAACGGTGAGGTAAGAGCTCACCAGCGGCTCGAGCGATCGAGCCGGCTCGGCAAGCCCCACCCGGAGCAAGGCCAAGCAGGGAGCGTTCGAGGACGGCCCGTCCGAGCTCCCGGGTAGGCCGCACGGCGCCGGCGAATGGTGCCGCGGCGCGCGAGCGCCGAGAGAGATGGTCGCCGGCCCGCCGCGAGGCGGGCGCACAGGATCCGGCTTACAGGCCGACTCCTCCACGTCTCCTGGCACGTCTCCAGGGACATCTCGACATCGTCCGAGAACGCTTGCGTCTCCCGTTCAGCACGGGGTATCGTGCGGGCAGACGCAACAGGCAACCTTCTTTACTATTTCGAGAGGTGAGCGATGTCGAGCCGTCGGCTCCGGGTGTTGGTGATCGCCGTGGGGGTGGTGATCCTCGGGTCGGCGATCGCGGCCGCCGTTGTGCCGTCGGCCGCTCCGGCTGCGTTCGGGGGAGCGGTTTCCCGCACGTCGCTCGACGAGGGGTGGTCCATCCAGTCGTCGGCGAGCGAGGAGGCACCTCCCCGCGTCCTTTCCAGGCCGGGGTTCTCCACGACGGACTGGTACCCGGTGACGCTGCCGTCCACGGTGCTGGCGGGCCTGGTCGCCAACGGGGAGTACGACGACCTCTACGTCGGGACCAACCTGGAGAACGTCTGGGGTCCGCGGTTCGACGTTCCCTGGTGGTACCGCACCGAGTTCGAGTTGCAGGGCGAGCCGGGCGCACGCACGCAGCTCCACTTCGACGGGATCAACTACCGGGCCGACGTGTACGTGAACGGGAAGCTCGTCGCGGACCACGACCGGGTGGCCGGCACGTTCCGCACGTACGCATTCGACGTTACCGACCTGGTCCGTGCGGGAGCGAACGCCGTGGCGGTCCGTGTCTATCCGGTCGACGCCAACCACGACCTCACGATCACGTGGGTCGACTGGAGTCCGCTCGCTCCGGACCGGGGCATGGGGATCTGGCACGCCGTCTGGTTGACGCGGTCGGGCGGCGTCACCGTGAGCGATCCCCAAGTGGTGTCAGATATGCCGTTGCCCGACACGGACCGCGCCGACCTCTCGGTGACGGCGACCGTGCGGAACGCCGGCGACTCGCCCGTGACCGCCGACGTCGCCGGTGCGATCGGCACGATCGCGTTCTCGAAGCCGGTCGTACTCGACGCGGGGGAGTCCGCGTTGGTGACGTTCGATCCTGAGTCCTACCCGCAGCTTCACCTCACGGACCCGCCGGTGTGGTGGCCGTACCAGATGGGGGATCAGCCTCTCGAGGAGCTGACGGTGACCGCGTCGGTCGACGGCGTCGAGTCGGATCGCGCGTCGACGTCGTTCGGGATCCGCGAGGTGAACGCCGAGTACATGCCGAACGGGGCGCGGCGATTCCTGATCAACGGCAAGCCCATCTTGATCCGCGGAGGCGGCTGGGCGTCGGACATGCTCCTCCGGCCGGTACCGCAGCGGGTCGACGACCAGTTGATGTACGTGCGCGACATGGGCCTGAACGCCGTTCGCCTGGAGGGCAAGCTGGAATCGGATCACTTCTTCGATGAGGCCGACCGGCTCGGCATCCTGGTCATGCCCGGGTGGATGTGCTGCGACTACTGGCAGGAGTCGTGGAAGTGGACCGACGACGTGAAGGCGATCGCGCGCGCGTCCATGACGTCGCAGGCCATCCGGATGCGCAACCACCCGAGCGTCTTCATGTTCATGATCGGGAGCGACACGAAGCCCGTCGTGGATGTGCAGAAGATGTACGTGGACGCCCTGCGTGCTGCGAGATGGCCCAACCCGATCCTGGCGTCATCGAGCGACGACACGTCGTCCGTGCTCGGCCCCACCGGCGTCAAGATGACCGGTCCGTACGACTGGGTCCCGCCCGGGTATTGGTACGACCCGCGCGCGCAGGGCGGAGCGGATGGCTTCAACACCGAGACGAGCGCCGGACAGTCCATCCCCGAGATCGAGAACCTGCGACGGATGCTCACTTCAGTCGAGCTCCGCGCGTTGTGGACGGAACCGCGAACGCCGCAGTATCACGCCGGCGTCGGGGACAGCGTCTTCAAGACGTTCCACATCTTCGATCGCGCGATGACGGCGCGGATGGGCGCGCCGACCGGCCTCGCCGACTACGTCCGCAAGGCACAGGTCATGGCGTACGAGAACGAGCGCGCCATGTTCGAGGCGTTCTAGCGGAACAAGTACGAGACCACGGGTCTCATCCAGTGGATGCTCAACAACGCGTGGCCGTCGTTGCACTGGAACCTACTCGACTGGTTCCTCGAACCGAACGGCTCGACGTTCGGGGCGAAGCTCGCGAACCAGCCGCTGCACGTCCAGTACTCCTACGACGATCGCTCCGTCGCGGTGGTCAATCAGACACCGGTCGCCGCACATGACCTGACGGTTCGAGCCCGCGTGTTCGACCTCCACGGCGACGAGCGCTGGAGCCGCTCGACCCGGACCGACCTGGACGCGGACGGCGTCGCCCGGCTGTTCCGGGTGCCGCAGCCGGCGGCCATCACATCGACGTACTTCGTCGAGCTGACGTTGTCCGACGCGAGTGGCGGTGTCCTCAGCCGCAACGTGTTCTGGCTCTCGACAGCATCCGAACGGCTCGCGTGGCGCGAGTCCACCTGGTTCTTCACGCCGACGAAGACGTACGCTGACTACACCGATCTCTCGGACCTGCCGAAAGTGCGAACGACGGTCGCGGCGTGCGACGACGCCTCCGGCGACACGGGCACGACGCGAGTCACCGTGACGAATGACTCGAACGACGTCGCGTTCTTCGTCCGCCTCCAGCTCACCGCCGGTCCGAACGGCGACGACGTCACGCCCATCACCTGGAGCGACGGGTACGTCACGCTGATGCCGGGGGAGGAGCAGACGCTGACCGCGACCTACCGGACGGCGGATCTTCGCGGCACGGAGCCATCGGTCGAGATCAGCGGATGGAACGTCCCGCGCTCGAGGCCGGCGATCGAGGTCTGCGCCTAGCCACGTGCTCAGCCCGCGTCGGCCATCGCCGCCCTCGCCCGCTGGAACTGCTTCCCCGCATGGTACGAGCTCCGCACGAGCGGTCCGGCCTCCACGTGCGGGATCCCCAGAGCCTCGCCTGCGCGTTTGTGCTCGGCGAACTCGTCGGGCGTGACCCAGCGATCCACCGGAAGGTGAAGCTTCGTCGGCTGGAGGTACTGGCCCATCGTCACGAGGTCGCAGCCGGCGTCGCGCAGGTCTGACAGCGCCTCGGTGACCTCCGATGTGGTCTCACCCATCCCCAGGATGAGGTTGGACTTCGTGATCTGACCGGCGCGGAGGCGCTTGGCGGTCCGCAACACGTCGAGCGAGCGGTCGTATCCGAAGGCCGGGCGGATGCGTCCGTGCAGGCGCCGGACGGTCTCCACGTTGTGCGCGAACACGTCCGGCTCGGCGTCGATCACCGTGGCGAGGTCGCGCTCGCCGCCCTTGAAGTCGGTGGGAAGCACCTCGACCCCGCATCCCGGGACGGCCTGGCGCACGGTGCGGATGGTGGCGGCCCAGATCCTCGCGCCCCCGTCCTGGAGGTCATCGCGGGCCACGCCGGTCAGGACCACGAACCGGAGGCCCATCCGGCGTACGGCCGACGCGATCCGGGCGGGCTCGTCTTCGTCGACCGGAGCGGGACGCGCAGTCATCACGTCGCAGAACCCGCAGCGACGCGTGCACCGGTCTCCCAGGATCAGGAACGTGGCCTCTCGCGCCTCCCAGCATTCGCCGATATTGGGGCACATCGCTTCTTCGCACACCGTGTGGAGGTCGAGGTCGCGCATGATCGCCTTGAGCTCCGCGTGGTTCGGTCCGGACGCCAGCCGGACCTTCAACCACGGCGGCTTACGAGTGTCCGTCGCGGGCGAACGCTCCGAGGTCGCGAGCCCACCACTCGTCGAGATGATCGGGAGGTAGAGACGTCGCTTGCGAGGGTTGTGATCCTGGCCGGGCATCGGTCTTCGAGTCTAGCCCGCCTCTGCCCGTTCGACGGCAGACGCATCATCGGGCTCTCGAGGGTCCTCCGACGCCGCCGCCTTCCCGGCGGGGAGGAACACGCGGAACGACGCCCCACCGCCTTCTCGCTCCTCGACCCACGCACGGCCGCCGTGGAGAGCCGCGAAGCGGCCGACCAGTGAGAGTCCGATCCCGGTGCCGGGGGAATGGGGAGACGAGGTGGGACCTTGGCGGAACGGTTCGAAGATCGCCTCTCTCAGCTCTTCTGGGACACCGGTCCCGTCGTCCTCGACCGCGATCAGGACCCCGTCGTCGTGGGGCTCGACCCTGAGCCAGATGGTGCGATCGGACTTCGTATGGCGGGCCGCGTTCATCAGCAGGTTCTCGACGATCCGCTCGACCTTCGCGGGATCCACGGAGATCACGACCGGCTCCGCGAAGACCATGATCGAACGGTCGGCGAGGGCGTCGAGGCTCTCGATCGCGCGTCGCGAGAGGGCGCCGACATCGGTCATGCGGTACTGGGGGTCGACGATCCCCCGGTTGAGCCGATCGATGTCGAGCAGGTCCTTCAGCAGGCGGTCGAGCTTCCGGGCGTTCGCTGCCAGCCGCTCGAGGAGATCGTTCCGGTCGGATTCGACCATCTCCGACCGTTCGAGCGTGAGCGCCAACCCCAAGATCGCGGTGAGCGGGCTTCGCAGCTCATGCGATACCGCCGCGAGGAACGTGTTCTTCATGTCGTCGAGTGCCCGCAGGCGTTCGGCGGCCTCTCGCTCACGCTGCTCCGACTCGCGGAGCGCGTGCTCCGCGAGCTTGCGCTCCGTGATGTCGGACATCACGCCGAGCAGCATGGCGTGGCGCCCTTCGTCGTCGTGGATGAGCGTCGTCTCGTCGTGGACCCAGATCGTGCGGCCGTCCCGCGTCCGCATCCGGTACTCATCGCTCCAAGGCTCCTCGGCCGCGATGGCGGCGAGGTAGCGTCCGAGGACTTCCTCCCGGTCCTCGGGATGCACCGCGTCCACCCACGAGTCGGGGTCGCCGATCCATTCGTCTTCGGGGATGCCCGTGATGGCTTGCACCTGGGGGCTGACATACAACGTCTGCAGGCTCGCATCGGGCGCATCCACGTAGATCCCGGCCGGAACGTGTTCAACGATGGCTCGGAAACGCTCCTCGGTTTCGCGGAGCTGCTCCTCCGCTTCGCGCCGCTCGGTGATATCGAAGACGACGCCCTGAGAGAAGCGGAGGTTTCCCTGTTCGTCGCGGAGCATGACCGCCTGGTCGTGCACCCAGATCCACCGCCCGTCTCGATGCCGGTACCGATATTCGGCTTCGTACGGCAGTCCTTCGCGATTGTGGCGCTCCACCGCAGCCACGACCCGATCGTGATCGTCGGGGTGCAGGCCCTGCTCCCAGAGCTCGGGCCGGGACTTCCATTCCTCGGGTGAGTACCCGTAGATCTTCTCCATCTGCGGACTCACGTAGACCGGGCGCGAGAGAGCGTCGACCGTGTCGATGTAGGTCGCGGCCGGGATCGTCTCGATCAGGCCGCGGTAGCGCTCTTCCGCGTCGTGCAGCTGTTGTTCCGCGAGCTTGCGCTCGGTGATGTCCAGCAGGATGCCCTGGCTCCAGAGGGGCAGACCGTCGTCGTCGCGAACGATGATCGCCTCATCCCGGATCCAATGCGTCGAGCCGTCCTTGGCGATCAGCCGGACCTCGATGGCGAGCGGCTCGCCGGTCTCGTAGTGGCGGAGGTCGGCCTCCATCGACCGCTCCACGTCGTCCGGGTGGATCAGGTTTCCCCACAGCTCGGGATCGCGGCGCCATTCCTCGGGGGAGTACCCGAGGATCGTCTCGACCTGAGGGCTGATGTAGAGCGTCGGCCACGATCCGGGGTCGTCCGGGCTGAGGCACTCGTCGATGTACGTGATCGCGGGGATCTGCTCGACCAGCGTGCGGTAGCGCGTTTCGGCCTCGCGCAGATGCTCTTCGGCTTCCTTCCGAGCGGTGATGTCGAACCGCACACCCTGCCGGTAAAGGGGTTCGCCGCGATCGTCACGCAACAACACGGCGTCGTCCTGGAGCCAGACGATCCCCCCGTCCGGTCGGACCATCCGGTACTCGCAGCTGAACGGTTCGCCGTTCTCCTGCGTCTTGAGATCCTCGGCATGGACCCGTTCGCGGTCCTCTGGATGGATGGCCTGCAGCCAGCCTTCGTGACTCCATCCCGCCGGCTCGAACCCGAGGATCGTGCGCACCTGCGGACTGACGTAGAGCTTCCTGCCGGGCTCCGCCGCCGACTCCATGTACGTGACCGCTGGGATCTGCTCGATCAGCGTCTGGTACCTGGCCTCCGTCTCGGACAACGTGCGCATCGCCCGTTCCCGCCCGATCGCGGCCCCGAGCGTGTGGGCGACGAGCGAGAGGGCTTCGATCTCGGCGGGTTGCCATTCGCGCTCCTCTTCGCACTGGTCGTAGCCGATGAAGCCCCACCACTCGCCACCCGAGAAGATGGGCACGACGATGATGGACAAGATGCCGTGGCGCTCGAGCCGACCCC
The DNA here is from genome assembly GCA_038211015.1 of Actinomycetota bacterium. Lineage (GTDB taxonomy): Bacteria > Actinomycetota > UBA4738 > UBA4738 > HRBIN12 > JBBQVZ01. The sequence continues at coordinate 16,375 of JBBQVZ010000065.1, forward strand.
GCTCCGACTCCGGGAACTCCCGGACGCGACCGGAGATGCCCTTGCCATCGGCGAGCGATCGCTCCCACCGGGCGAAGCCGGCGTCCGCGTACGACACATCCAGTGTCCGGTCGAGGTCGAGCGTCGGTTCGATGCCCGGAGCGGCCCATTCGAAGGTCTGGGTCGTCAGGATCTCCCCGTCGCGCTGTTCGTTCTGGAACACGTACGAGCGGCTCGCCGAGGCCGCCTCTCCGGCCCGCTCCAGGACATCGTCGAGGCAGTCCGTCCACGAGGGGGCGTTCAGGAACCGCTCTGCCGCGAAGCCCGCAGCCTCGAGGATCTTGTCCCTGCGAGAGAGCGCCTCCTCCGCTTGCTTGCGCTCGGTGATGTCGATGAGGACGCCCTGCCACGACTGTCGTCCGTCCCGATCCTCGACCAGGGAGGCGTGATCGTGCACCCAGGTCGTGCGGCCGTCCTTGGTGATGATCCGATATTCGAAGTCGAACGGGTCGCCCGATGCGTTCGTTCGGTCCGACTCGGCCAGCACGACGTCGCGATCGTCGGGATGCAGCATCCGCACCCACAGGCCGGGGTCGGCAAGACGTTCCTCGGGTGAGTAGCCTGTGAGACGTTCGTACTGCGGGCTGATGTAGACGGCGGTCGCCATCTCGTCGACGTCGTCGATGTAAACGGCCGCCGGGATGCGCTCGACCAGGTTCCGATAGCGTGTCTCGGCGTCGCGTTGGCGCGCCTCGGCCTGATGTCTGGCGGTGACGTCCTCGATCACGCCCTGCCATACCGGCCACGCCCCGTCGCGCTCGACCAGCACCGCGGTGTCTCGCACCCAGACGATCGTTCCGTCGGGACGCAGGAACCGATACTCGATCTCGAAACGTTCTCCCGTCCGCTCCGTCCGGCGGTTCTCATCCAGGACGCGGTCACGGTCGTCCGGATGGATCAGCTCTTCCCACGTTTCCGGCCGCGCCATCCACACGCTGGCTGCCACGCCGGTCAATTGCTCGATCTTCGGCGCGACGTACGGCAGCCGGTCGTAGCCGTTCGCATCCACCTGATCGGCGAGATAGGTGACGACCGGCAACTCCTCGACAAGCTGCCGGTAGCGCTCCTGTGCCCGCTTCTGCTCGGTGATGTCGAACATCACACCCTGATACAGAGGACGTCCGCGCGAGCCGACCGCGACGGGAACAGCCTCGTCCCTGATCCACACCCATCGGCCGTCCGCCGTCCGGAGGCGGTACTCGGTGGTGAACGTCTCCTCGCGGCTCGCCGCGACCGCCCAGGCCTTCAGGGTGGCCTGACGGTCGTCCGGGTGCACGCGCGCTTCCCACATGGAGGGATCCTCGAGCCACTCTTCTGCGGTGAACCCGAGCAGCTTGTGGATCTGCGGGCTGATGTACGGGGCGGCGGCCTCTCCGGGCGCGTATGCGGAATCCCACGTGTACGCCACCGCGGGAACGCGTTCGACGATCGTGCGGTACCGGTTCTCGGCGTCCTGTGTTCGCTCCTCGGCCTCCTTCTGCCGCGTGATGTCGTACATCACGCCTTGCATGCGCGCGGGGCGCCCGCCGGCATCCGTCGCGACCGCCCAGGATTCGTCGCGGACCCAGACGATGCGTCCGTCCTTCGCGATGACGCGATACTCCTCGTGGAACGACGTGCCGTCGCGGTCCGCGCGAGCCGACGCCTCCACCACCTGTGCCCGATCGTCGGAATGGATGTGCTCGCTCCAGAACGTCGGCGACGACAGCCACTCCTCCGGGGAGAAGCCCAGGATCCGCTCAACCTGGGGGCTGATGTAGGTGGTTCCCACCTCACCGTCGCTCGTCGTCGGGTTCCACGTGTACGTGATCGCGGGGACCTGCTCGACCAGCGCACGGAAGCGCCGCTCGGTCTCTTCACGGAGCTCCCCCTCTCGCTCGGCGCGTTGCAGGCCTCGCACAGAAACGACCGCGAATGCCGCCGCGAGGATCAAGAGGACGGCGAACATGTTGTCGGCGACGAATGGGGAGACACGCTCGAGCCAATCGTGGATCCGGTTGAAGACGTCGAATGACACGCCGATGGAGAAGGCGACGAGCGCCACGACCGAGATCCAGATCAGGTCTCGATTCGCGCCCGCGGGCCTCGGACGTCGCTCCGACGCATCCTTCGGTTGCTTCTCCACGGTCCACGGGAGTTATCGACGCGTTCCGAGGGCCCCTGAACGTGGAAATGTAGCTAGAACCGGGCCAGATCTAGCATCCGGCGATAGAGGCGATCGGGCTCCGGCTCGACGTAGTAGTGCTCCAGTGGCCCGGCGAACGGCATCGCGGGGATGTCCGGTCCGCCGATGCGCACGATCGGGGCATCCAGGTCGAACATGACCTCCTCGGCGATCGTGGACGCGATCTCGGCGCCTGCCCCGAAGGATCGGTTGTCCTCGTACACGACCATGGCCTTCGACGTCTTCCGCACCGACGCGAGGATCGTCTCGACGTCCAGCGGCGCGATCGTGCGGACGTCGACGACCTCGACGGAGACGTCCTCGTCCTCCTGCAGGCGCTGGGCCGCCTCCAGGCAGCGGTGGAGCTCGTACCCGTAGGTGATCACCGAGATGTCCTCGCCCTCCCGCTTCACGTCGGCGACGCCGATCGGCACCTGGAACCAGGCGTCG
>JBBQVZ010000066.1:0-18656 GCA_038211015.1 Actinomycetota bacterium
GACGCCGTCGCGGCCGCGAAGGGGTTCCAGCTCGAGTGGGATCGGATGGGGTGGCAGAAGCGCGTCGAGATCATGCGCAACGTCGCCGACATCATGGAGGAGCGGCTGTTCGACCTGGCGGCCCTGATGGCCTACGAGGTCGGGAAGAGCCGCCTCGAAGCGCTCGGCGACGTCCAGGAGACGGCCGAGCTGATCCGCTGGAACGCTGACGAGATGGAGAAGCACGAAGGCTTCCGCACCCCGATGAGCGGCATGGGGGCGGCCGGCGACTACTACGACGTGCTCCGACCGTACGGCGTGTGGGCGGTCATCAGCCCGTTCAACTTCCCGATGGCGCTTTCCGGAGGGCCAACGTCGGGTGCGCTCGTTGCCGGCAACGCCGTGGTGCTGAAGCCGTCGAACCAGGGCGCGTTGATGGGATACAAGCTCTACGAGTGCTACCGCGACGGGGGCGTCCCCGCGGGGGCGTTCCACCTGGTGATCGGCCGGGGCGTGCTGGCCGGCGATCATCTCTGGAAGCACCCCGACGTTGGCGGCATCACGTTCACCGGCTCGTATCCGGTGGGCATGGACATCTACAAGCACTTCGCGACGGAGATCCCGAAGCCCGTCATCTGCGAGATGGGCGGCAAGAACCCGGCGATCGTCACGAAGAACGCCGACCTGGACAAGGCGTCGGACGGCGTCCTGCGGTCGGCGTTCGGGTTCGGCGGACAGAAGTGCTCGGCGTGCTCGCGCGTGTTCGTGGAGCGCGAGGTCTACGACGACTTCCTGGGACTGCTCAAGCAGAAGACCGAGGCGATCAAGGTTGGGAACCCGCTCGAGCGAGACGTCTACCTCGGCCCCATCATCAACGAGCCGGCGATGGAGACGTTCGAGGAGGCCGCCGACGAGGCGCGCAAGAACGGCAACATCGTCACGGGCGGTCAGCGCATCACCGAAGGCGACTTCGCGCGTGGTCTGTTCGTGGAGCCGACCGTCGTCGAGGTGCCCGCGGACAACTGGATCTGGAAGCGGGAGCTGTTCGTCCCGTTCGTCGCGGTCGCTCCGTTCGACGAGCTCGACGACGCGATCGAGATGGCGAACGACACGGAATATGGCCTGACCGCGGGGTTCTTCAGCGAGGACCAGGACGAGGTCGACGAGTGGCTCGACCGGATCCAGGCGGGCGTCGTCTACGTGAACCGGCGCGCCGGCGCCACGACCGGCGCGTGGCCTGGCGTGCAGCCGTTCGGTGGCTGGAAGGGCTCCGGCACCACCGGCAAGGCCGGTGGCGGTCCCTACTACGTCACGCTGTACCTGCGAGAGCAGTCGCGGACGGTGATCTCGGAGTGACCCTGGAGGACTTGGAGCTCGAGGCCCTGGCCAACGCCGAGGCGCCACATCTGATCACCGGTCTTCCGGGCCCGAACGCGCAGGAGGTTCTGGACCGCGACGCACGCGTGACGAGCCCGTCGCTCCCGCGCGTGTACGAGTTCGTGCCCAAACGTGGCTCGGGTTCGGTGGTGGAGGACGTCGACGGTAATCGATTCCTCGACATCAACGCCGGGATCGCCGTGACCTCCACCGGGCACTGTCACCCGAAGGTCGTGGAGGCGATCCAGGAGCAGGCGGCGGAGCTGATCCACTACTCGGCGAGCGACTTCTTCCTGCCGATCTACTCCGAGGTCGCGGAGCGGCTGGACGAGATCGCTCCGATGTCTGGCCCGGTTCGCTCGTTCCTCACGAACTCCGGTACCGAAGCGGTCGAGGCCGGGATGAAGCTCGCGCGATGGGCGACGGGCCGCCAATACATCCTGGCGTTCTACAACTCGTTCCACGGCCGGTCCTACGGCAGCGTGTCCCTGACCGCGTCGAAGGCCGCATATCGAGCGGGGTTCGGACCGCTGCTCCCGGGGGTGCTGCATGCCTACTACGGTGACGGCCGCGACATGCAGATGGCTCCCGGATCCGCCGAGGACGGCTTCCCCACGATCGACTACATCGAGCACTTCCTGTTCCGCAAGATGGTCTCGCCGCTCGAGGTCGCCGCGATCGTCGTCGAGCCCATCCTGGGTGAGGGCGGCTACATCGTCCCGCCCGATGGCTGGCTCATGGCGCTCCGCGAGCTCTGCGACCGCCACGGGATCTTCCTCGTGTGCGACGAGGTGCAGTGCGGGATGGGGCGCACGGGCAAGATGTGGGCGGTCGAGCACGCCGGTGTGGAGCCCGACATCCTCCTCGCCGGCAAGGGGATCGCGAGCGGTATGCCGCTCGGCGCGATGATCGCGAAGGACGAGAAGATGACGTGGACCGTCGGCACGCACGGGTCGACGTACGGGGGGAACGCGGTCTCGTGCGCGGCGGCCCTGGCGACCATCGACGTGATCCGCGAGGAACAGCTGCTGGAGAACGCCTCCAAGGTCGGAGACGTGTTGCTCAACGGCCTGCGGGATCTGCAGGAGCGGGACGATCGCATCCGAGAGGTCCGCGGGATCGCGCTGATGATCGGCGTGGAGCTCCCCGACCACCACTCGATGATCGAGGTCGAGCAGGCCGCGTACCGCCGAGGGCTGCTCGCTCTGGGGTGTGGCGAGAGCACGATCCGCATGTCCCCTCCGCTCGTCTTCCGCGAGGATCAGGCGCTGACGGCACTCCGGGTCTTCGAGGACGCGCTCGCCGACGTCGGACACGCGCCGTCATAGGGTCGCGGCGTGCAAACCTCATTCATCAAGTTCGCGACGTTCGACTGTTCGGACGCATTGGTCGTCGCTCGCTTCTGGGCCGCCGCCCTCGGCGGAGAGCTCGACGAGGATTCCACCTCTGAGAAGGCGTTCGTCGAGGCGCCGGGCTGGGGTGGACCGAGCATGTGGTTCAACCGCGTGCCCGAGTCGAAGACGGCGAAGAACCGGCTGCACTTCGACCTTCGTGCGCCCGACACCATTCGCCGCGAGGTGGAACGGCTGAAGGGTCTCGGCGCCACGATCTACGAGGATCACGACCACCTCGTCGTGATGCAGGATCCCGAGGGGAACGAGTTCTGCGTCGAGAAAGGACCGGGTGATGCGCCATGAGCTTGTCCGTCGACGCGCTCACGATCGATTGCCACGACCCCAAGGCGCTCGCCGATTTCTGGTGCGCCGCGCTCGGCTACCGGCTCGACGAGATCGACGATGAAGACGCCATCATCAAGCCCATCGACGGTTCGGGGTGGACCATGCTGTTCCAGACCGTGCCGGAGGGGAAGACGATCAAGAACCGCCTCCACCTGGACGTGCGCCCGAGCGGCTCCATGGCCTCCGAGGTCGCGCGGCTGGAGACGATCGGCGCGACCGCGATCACGCGGATCGACGAAGGCGGTAGCTTCTGGACCGTGATGGGCGACCCCGAGGGCAACGAGTTCTGCATCCTGCGCGGCCCCGAGGACGGATGGTCGGGTGAGCTCTGACAAGGTCGCGACCATGCATGATGCCGTCGATGCGTTGGTGCGGGACGGCGACACCGTCGCGATCGAAGGGTTCACGCATCTCATCTGCTTCGCGGCGGGACACGAGATCATCCGGCAGGGCCGTCGCGACCTGACCCTCTGCCGGCTGACCCCCGACGTGATCTACGACCAGATGATCGGTGCCGGCGTCGCGTCGAAGCTCGTGTTCTCCTGGTTGGGCAACCCGGGCGTCGGCTCGTTGCACGCGATCAGACGACGGATCGAGCACGCCGATCCCGAGCCGCTCGAGATCGAGGAGTACTCGCACTTCGGCATGGTCTGCCGGTACGTCGCCGGTGCGTCGAACCTGCCGTTCTTCCCGATCCGCAGCTACCACGAGTCCGACATCCCGAAGGTGAACCCGAACATCCGGTCGATGACCTCTCCATACGAGGACGCGACCGAGGTGCACGTGGTGCCGCCGCTGAAGCCCGACGTCGCGATCGTGCACGCGCAACGGGCCGACGCCAGCGGCGATGCCCAGATCTGGGGCCTGCTCGGCTGTCAGAAGGAGGCCGCGTTCGCTGCCGATCGCGTGATCGTGGTCTGCGAGGAGATGGTGGACGGGTCGGTCATCCGCGCCGACCCGAACCGCACCGCGATCCCCGGCGTGATCGTCGACGCGGTCGTGGAGGAGCCGTTCGCCTGTCATCCGTCGTTCACGCAGGGCTACTACGACCGCGACAACGCCTTCTACCTGAAGTGGGACGAGATCGCGCGCGACGCCGCGTCGCTCGACGCGTGGCTGGACGAGTGGGTCTACGGCCTGGCGAGCCACGCCGAGTACGTGGAGAAGATGGGGGCCGCGCTCTGGGATTCCTTGCGGCCCGGGCCGGCGATGTCCGGTGAGGTCGACTACGGCAGGTACGCATGACGGGCGCGGTCTCCACCGACCCCGGGTACTCCAAGTCGGAGATCATGATCGCCGCGAGCGCGCGGCAGCTGAACGACGTCAGCAACTGTTTCGTCGGCGTGGGACTTCCGAACATCGTCTGCAACCTGGCGCAACGAACGGTTTCGCCGGACCTCCAGCTCGTGTACGAGTCCGGCGTGTTCGGGGCACGGCCGGAGCGTCTGCCGCTGTCGATCGGCGACCCGACGCTCGTCACCGGCGCGACGGCAGTGACGTCGATGTTCGAGCTGTTCGCGTACTACCTGCAGGCCGGCTTGATCGATGTGGCGTTCCTGGGCGCGGCCCAGATCGACCGGTTCGGAAACATCAACACCACCGTGATCGGCGACTACGCAACACCGAAGGTTCGACTGCCGGGGTCCGGTGGCGCGTGCGAGATCGCGATCAACGCGCGGCAGGTCATGGTCATCATGCGGCAGGGGACCCGGTCCTTCGTCGACACGATCGACTTCCGGACCTCGCCGGGGCATTCGGGGGACCCGGCGCACGACGCCGCGCGCGGTTGGTGGGGGAGCGGACCCACGAGCGTGGTGACCGATCTGGGCACGTACACGTTCGACCAGACCACGGGGGAGATGACCCTGGCTACGCTCCACCAGGGCGTAACGCTGAAGCAGGTCCGCGACAACATGGGCTGGGAGCCGAAGGTCGCCGACGATCTGGGCGAGACGGCCCCGCCGACCACCGAGGAGCTCCGCCTGATCCGCGAGGAGCTCGACCCGGGCGGCGTCTACACGAAGTAGCCCTCGTGGAGCACCGCCTCCGGGCGGTACCGTGTCGGCCATGCCGGAGCGTGACCCAGGACCCGAGCCCTCGCCGTGGGTCGATCCGTCCGAGATGCATGAGCCCGAGCCCGACTGGGCCAAGGAGATCCGCGCCCGGCGGAAGGCCCGGGCCGAGCGGCTCCGCAAAGTCTTCGACGGCTTCGACGGCCGGCTGCCGAAGAAGCCCTCGCCGCCGAAGCCGCCTCCGGGGGAGGACCGGTGAGTCACGTGTTCCCCCGGGTCCTGACCCGCACGCTCCCCACCGCCGTCTCAGCCGAGGGTGCATGGATCGTCGACGCGGACGGCAGGCGCTACCTGGACGGCGCGGGAGGCGCGATCGTCGTCGGCGTGGGCCACGGTGATCGAGCGCTGATCGATGCGGCGACCGAGCAGCTGCACGCGATCCAGTACGTGCACGGCACGATGTTCACGACCGAGGCGCTCGAGCGGTACGCGGACGAGCTCGCGCCGCACCTGCCGATGGAGGACCCGCGCATCTATCCGGTGTCGGGCGGGAGCGAGGCGGTCGAGACCGCGATCAAGATGGCGCGCGCGTATCACCTGGCCCGCGGCGACGACGCCCGCACGACCGTCATCGCGCGGCGAAGCTCGTACCACGGCAACACGCTCGGCGCGCTGGACGCGAGCGGGAAAGAGCCCATCCGCAAGCCCTACACGGCGTGGCTCGGACGCTTCCTGCATGCCCCGGCGGCTTACGAGTACCGGTGCGGCAACCCGGAGCACCCGGAGAGATGCGGCGCATGGCATGGCGCCGAGCTCGAGCGGATGATCTCGCTGGCCGGCGCGGAGTCGGTCGCTGCGTTCATCGCCGAACCTGTCGGCGGGGCGACGCTCGCGGGAGCCGTTCCCACCGATGACTACTGGCCGGCGATCGTCGACGTCTGCCGGCGATACGGCATCCTCGTGATCGCCGACGAGGTCATGACGGGGTTCGGGCGGACAGGGCGGTGGTTCGGCGTGGACCACTGGGACGTTCGACCCGACATCCTCACGGCGGGCAAGGGGACGACGAGCGGCTACGTTCCGTTCGGCTTCGCGGCCGCGAGCGGCGAGGTCTTCGACACGGTCGCGTCCGGTGGGTTCGTGCACGGGTTCACGTGGTCGCACAACGCGTTGGGTGCGGCGGTCGGCCGAGCGGTGCTCCGCCGGCTCACGGAGGGGGGCCTGATCGATCGGAGCGCCGATCTGGGGGAACGGATCCGCAAGGACCTGAGCGTTGCGCTCGACGGTGCTCCTTCCGTCGGAGATGTGCGGGGGATCGGCATGATGGTCGGCGTCGAGCTCGTCCGCGACCGGGAGACGAAGGACCCGTTCCCGCGGAAGGAACAGGTGACCGAGCGCGTCGTCGCGGCCGCGAAGGACGCCGGTCTCCTGCTCTACTCGAGCACGGGTCACGTGGACGGGACGAACGGCGATCTCGTGATGCTCGGTCCGCCGTTCATCCTGACCGACGACGACGCCACCACGCTCGTCGACCTGACGGCGGACGCGATCCGCTCGGTGCGGTGAGCGACCGGGTCGGTCTCGTGCTCTGCCCCGAGGCGAGGATCTACGATCACGGGCCCGAGCACCCCCTGCGACCGGAGCGCGTGTTGCTCACCTGGGACCTGATCCGTGCGCTGGGTCTGGACGACCTGCCGAACGTCGAACGTCTGAGGAGCGCGGCCCCGGCGGACGACGCGACGATCGAGCTCGTGCACACCCCGGCATTCGTTGATGCAACGAGGCGCGCGGGGGACGGCGAGGACGGCGATTGGGGCCGGTTCGGCTACGGTCCGGGGGACAACCCCATCTTCGATCGGATGCACGAGGCCGGCGCGCTCGTGGTGGGCGCCAGCGTGACCGCGGCGCACGCCGTCTGGTCGGGCGATGTGGATCACGCCTTCAATGCGGCCGGCGGCCTGCACCACGCGATGCCGGAACGAGCGTCGGGCTTCTGCGTCTACGACGACCCCGCGGTCGCGATCGCATGGCTGCTGCGCGAAGGTGCGGAGCGGATCGCCTACGTCGATGTCGACGTCCATCACGGCGACGGCGTGCAGTTCACCTTCTACGACGATCCACGCGTGCTGACGATCTCGATACACGAGTATGCGCCGTGGTTCTTCCCCGGCACCGGCGGCGTGAGCGAGCGCGGCGGCCCCGGGGCGGAAGGGAGCGCGGTCAACCTGCCGCTGCCGCCGTTCACCGGTGACGACGCATGGCTCGAAGCGTTCCGATCGGTCGTCCCTCCGCTGGTCCGGCGATTCGCCCCCGACGTGTTGGTGACCCAATTGGGGTGCGACACGCACGCGACCGATCCGCTCGCGGAGATGCAGCTCACCACTCGGGCCTATCGGGATGCCGCGAAGGAGCTGCACGCCCTGGCGCACGATGCGGCCGACGGTCGCTGGGTCGCCACCGGGGGCGGCGGGTACCAGTGGGCACGAGTCGTCCCTCGCGCGTGGACGATCGCGTTCGCCGAGATGGCGGGTGCGGAGCTTCCCGACGAGATCCCCGAGAGCTGGATCGAGGAAGCGGAGATGCAGGTTCGCGCCGCGGTTCCGACGACGTTCTCGGAGCCGTCGCTCGGAACGGGTGACGGGGACGAAGGGGCACGAGCGATCGCGGCCGAGGTCCGCGCGCTCGTCGGGCTCGGGGGAGCCGCATGACCACGCGGACCAAGCTCGTCTGCACGCTCGGCCCGGCGACGAACACGCCGAAGTTCATCCGCGGTCTGGTGACGGCGGGGGCAACGATCTTCCGCATCAACTTCTCCCACGGCGCTCCCGCCGACCACGCGCGGGCGATGGAGCTCGTGCGGGCCGTCGAGGCGAAGGGAGAGATCGCCCTGGCCGTGATGGCCGACCTCCCCGGCCCAAAGGTGCGGCTGGGCACCGTTGTCCCCGATCCGTTGAAGCTAGTTCCCGGGCAAGCGTTCGCGTTGCGGCCCGACGGCGAGGGGGACAGGGACGGCGCGACGACGACCTATCCGGGTCTGGCACGCGACTTGCGTGTCGGCGATCGGATCCTGCTGGCCGACGGAGCGGTCGAGCTCACCGTGTCGAAGATCGAAGGGTCCGTCGTTCGGACAGAGTGCGTGCGTGGCGGCACCGTTCGCTCCCGACAGGGCGCGAACGTTCCCGCCGAGCGTCTGAGCTTGCCGGCGGTCACCGACCGCGACCGCGAAGGGCTCGCTCGCGCGTTGGATCTCGGCGTCGACCTGGTGGCGCAGTCGTTCGTACGCGGCCCCGACGACATCAAGGAACTGCGGTCGTTGATGGGGGATCGCGCGGTTCCTATCGTCGCGAAGATCGAGACGAAGCCGGCTGTTGAGCACATCGAGAAGATCCTGCGCGTCACGGACGCGTTGATGGTCGCGCGCGGCGACCTGGGCGTCGAGCTGCCGATGGAAGAGATCCCCTTGCTTCAGAAGGATCTGCTGCACGCCGCCCGCGCGGCGTCGCGACCGGCGATCGTCGCCACCCAGATGCTCGAATCGATGATCCGTGCGCCGAGGCCCACGCGCGCCGAGGCCACCGACGTCGCGAACGCGGTGCTTGACGGCGCCGACGGCATCATGCTCTCCGGCGAGACGGCGATCGGACGCTTCCCACTCGAGGCCGCGGCGGCAGCCGCCAGGATCGCGGGGGCAGTGGAGTCGCGGGGCGCCGAGTACCGAGCGGCGCAGCCGGCGTGCCATCACGCCGGGCAAGGAGCTGCCGTCGCCCATGCTGCCGCGGCCGTTGCGGGCGGGGACCTCGATTTCGTCGCCATCACGTGCTACACCGAGACGGGCCGTACCGCGCGGCTGCTCTCGGCTGAGCGTCCTGGATGTCCGGTGTACGCGTTCATCCCCGACGAGGCCGTGAGGCGTGCCAATCTCATCCAATGGGGTGTGATCCCACTCCCGGCGCGCAAGCCGGCGGACACCGACGAGATGATCGCCCTCATGGATGAAGGGCTCCAGGCCTACGGGCTCGCGGAACCCGGCGACGCCGTCGTGATGGCGGCGGCCTCTCCCGCGGGGAAGACCACCACGAACATGCTGAAGGTCCACCGGGTCGGATCGCCCGTCCGCTGATCCGTGTCGAAGCTTATGCTCGTCCCATGAGTTCCAAGCTGTTTCCGCCGCCGGCCGACGGCCAAGTAGTCTGACCCAGACTAGCCGGGGTCGAGCGCCTGCACGATCGCGTCGACCAGCCAAGTGAGGTACCCGTACAACGCGAACGTCGACCCGCGCGGATCGTCCGGCGCGAAGTCGTCCTCCGTCGTCTCCTCGGTGATCTCCAGCCGGGTTCCGAGCACCAACCGCAGGTCGTTCAAGACGCTCAGCCACGACAGGAGTTGGTCCTCGGTCAGGCGCTCGGCGTCGATCGATCCTTCCATCGTGCCGATCGACGCGAGGCGCTGCGACGTCAGGTCGTCCCCCGCGAGACGCTCGTACTCGAGGTTGCGGATCGGGTCGTCCTCGTACGCCGGCGGGTAGAGCCGCGCCATCGCCGGATCGCTCGTGGGGTCCTCGTTCTCGATCAGGCTCCGGAGCTGGTCCGGCAACCCACGCAGGATGTCGCGCTCCTTCGGGTCCAGGTGGAGCTCGAAGTCGCCTCGCCGCGTGCGCTTGATCGGGCCACCGCGCGCCACGGAGACCTCAGGCGTCCTTCTGCATCGTGGCCCACAGGCCGTGGGCGTGCAGACGCGCGACGTCGAACTCGGCCTTCTCGCGGGTGCCGTTCGACACGACCGCCTTGCCTTTCGTGTGGACGTCCATCATCAGCTTCTCGGCCTTGGCGCGCGGGTACCCGAAGAGCTTCTGCAGGACCCACGTCACGTACGACATGAGGTTCACGGGGTCGTTCCACACGATGACCACCCACGGCGGGTCGGGCACGGGGACGTCGTCGCTCGCCGGGCGGTCGATCTTGGAGGGCGCGGTGATCGTCTCGGCGGAGATGCTCATGTCTTCGGGTTGCGGCCCGCGAGCTCGTCGATCGTGCGCTTCACCCGACGTGCGCGGGTCTCGTCCTTCTTCGCCTCCTTGATGTAGCCGACGTACTCCCGTCGGTGCGATGGCGCCAGGTTCTCCCACGTCGCCGCCGCGACCGGATCCTGCCGTAACGCCTCCGCGAGGATCTCCGGCGGCGTGTCGTCGCCGCGCGGCTCCGCGTCGAGCGACATGATGACGACGACGGTGTCGCCGGGCTTCAGGCCGAGCGCCTCGACGTTCACCTTGTGCACACCGAGGAGGAACGCGCCGCCCATCTTCACCAGGTTGCTCCGGAACGGGTGGCCGTTCAGCGTGCCGGCCACGCGCGACATGTGCTTGGCGCCGAGCGAGGCCGCGAGCGCCTCCTTCACCGCGATGGCGTGCCCGCCGCCGCGCGCCGCGAGCAGCTCGCCGTCGAACGCGATCTCCTGAGTCATCCGTCCGCCGTCTTCGTCCCCTTGAGGCCCATGTCGCGGCCCTTTCGCACCCCCCAACGGTACAGCGGCGGTGTGAGGACGCGGAACGCCTGGAGCGGGCTGATGTATCGCGGGACCGACAGCTCCGGGGCGATGTCGTCGCGCACCACGCGCACGACCGCGTTGGCGACGCGCTCCAACGTGAGGATCAATCGAGGCTCCATGCCCACGAGCGGGAAGCTCTCGGTCCTGACGAACCCCGGGTTCACGGCCGTCACGAGCACGCCCTGGTCCTCCACCTCGTAGAACAGGGATTCGGAGAACGCGACCACCGCGTGCTTCGATGCCCCGTACACCGACGCACCGGGTGTGGCGAACCGGCCGGCGAGCGAGGCGACGTTCACGATGTGGCCGCGTCCCCGTTTCAACATCCCCGGGAGGAACGCCCTGGTCCCGTACATCACGCCCAGAACGTTCACCTCGATGATGTCCTCGATCTGTTCGTACGTGAGGTTCGCGAACGTCCCGCCGCCGGGGACCCCCGCGTTGTTCACCAGGACGTCGCAGGGACCGAACGCTTCTTTGACGACCGAAGGCAACGACGCCAGCTGCTCACGGTCGGTCACGTCGCAACGGATCGCGAGCGCCGTGCCTCCGGCGCGCCCGATCCGATCGGCGAGATCGTCGAGGCGTTCCTTCCGACGAGCGGTCAAGACCACCTTGGCTCCGCGCTGCGCGAGCGCGACCGAGACCGCCTCACCGATGCCGGACGACGCTCCGGTCACCACCGCGACCGCGCCCTTCAGTTGCATGCCCGCTCCTCTACCCTGGGAGAGATGGACGTTATCGAAGCCCACGCCCGCCGTCTGCCGGTCGTCGACGGTCGATTCACCCCACGACCGTACCCTCGCGAAGAGCTCGCTCGCGCGCTCGAGGAGGGCCGCGTTGCCGGCGTGGCGACCCACCCGCTCGACAACGTCCGCCGGAACGCGCAGCTCCTTCTCGAGGGCGATCCCGACAAGCAGTTCGGGCTCACGGGTTTGCAGGACGGGCTCGTGTTGCAGGACGTGCTCGACCTGGTGTCCGCCGGGGCCGGAGCGCCGGTCGATCCGGTGAGTGAGTTCGGCGATGTGCTCATCGCGCCCGAACCGATCCTGGACGCGTGCGAGGCGCTCGGTCGGCGGTTGGCGCTCGCCGCCTTCGGCGGCGAGCGCGTGCTCATCGCCACCGGTCATCCCGGCGGCCTCGACCTGCTCTACCGGGAGCTGGAGCGGCTGCTCCTCGCGCATGGAGGCCGCGTGATCAAACCGGCGGAAGGCGTCTCGTGGCGAGATCCACGTCTCGACCACGACTGGTCGATCGGCTACCTCTCAGGTGTCGGCATGCAGACGGACGGCCGCGTGCCGCGTCACACGCACTGGCCGGACGCCATGCGGCGCATGCTGGAGGATGAGCGTCCGGACCTGGTCCTGGCCGACCACGGGTTCGCGGGCGCGGCCATCGAGGCCGGCGTGGACACCGTATCGGTGGCCGATGTGAACGACCCCGCCCTCCTGGTCGCCAAGGCGCAGGGACGCACTGACGTGGTCGTCGTCATGGACGACCACGTCGCTCCGGACGCCTACTGGCCCTGCTTCCAGGCGGCGGCGGCGGCGTTCCCGCAGGTCAACCGGTAGTCCGGGGGGAGGGCTATCCCGGGAGGGCACCGTTCCCCTACAATCCGCCCATCGTGAAGAAGGAACCATTCACCGAGGCTCGGCTGCTGACCGTGAACGAGGTCGCTGACCTCTTGCGCGTATCCAGGATGACCGTCTACCGGCTGATCAAGACAGGGGAGATGTCCGCCTTCAGGGTGGGAAGGGGTTATCGACTCCGTGAGGAAGACATCGATAGCTACCTGACCGAGCGCTACACCGAGGCCGGATAACCCGCCAAGGGTATCTGGCAGAAGCGCTTTCGCGTACACGCGGCGCCGAACCTCCGCGATGCGACGGAGGGGGTCCGTGAACGAGCACGACCGGCTCGTCGATCGAGCCGCGCGCGACGCCCACACGGTCCTGTTCGTGGGTGGGATCGACGCCGGCAAGAGCACGCTGGCGCGCGCCGTCTCCGCCTACGCCCTCACGCTCGGTCGCTCGGTGGTCTACGTCGACGGCGACCTGGGCCAGAAGACCGTGGGCCCGCCCGGGACCGTGGCGATGAAGCGCATCGGTTCGGCCGACGATCTCACGCTCGACCGGCTCGCCGACGCCGACGCCTTGTCGTTCGTGGGATCCCTCTCGCCGCAAGGGCACCTGCTGCCGCTCGTGACGGGGATCGCGAGGATGCACGACCTCGCCCTCGCCGACGGAGCCGACCTGGTGGTCGTCGACACCAGCGGCATGGTGTCGGGCATCTACGGCCAGCTGGTCAAATACCACAAGGTGGAGCTTCTCCAGCCCGATCTCATCGTCGGCCTGCAGCGCGGGGAGGAGCTCGCCCCGGTGCTGGGAGTGCTCGAGCGGTTCTTCAGCATCGACGTCGTCTCGCTGGGGGTGCATCCCTCGGTGGTGTCCACCAGCGTGGAACAGCGGGCGGAGCACCGCCAGGAGGCGATGGCGCGCTACTTCCACGGGGACCTCAACCGGTTCCGGATCCGGCCCACGGTGTTCATGCCCAGTCTTCCGCCACTCTTCGAGCTGGTGCAGTTGGACCGATTGCTGGTTGGGCTCTCGGACGGTCGGGGGGCCTACACGGGGGTGGGGTACCTCGAGTACGTGCCCGAGGACGGAGCGTTGCGGCTGATATCGCCTGTGGCAGATCCGCCCAAGGCCCTTAGACTGGGGTCCGTCCGTCTGGAGGAGAGCTATCGCGCCAAGCGCGTCGACCTCCGGAACCTGTTCGGAACCGAGTGAGACGACCGAGAGTGAGGAATGCTTGCCGTCGCTGATCAAGAAGCGCCGCAAGAAGATGCGGAAGAAGAAGCACAAGAAGCTTCTGAAGCGAACGCGCCACGCGCGGATGAAGCTGGGTAAGTAGCCGCTCCCGAGGTTCCTGACCCGTGCGCGAACCAGCCCGCCTGAGGTTCGGTCTCACGATCGGCTCCGTGGCCACCGTCATCGCCCTCCTGCTTCCCGCGTGCCATCAGGGAGAGGCGATCCGCGAACAGGCGCTCGCCGACTCCAAGGCCGTGTCGTTCGAGTCGATCGACGGTGTGCGGCTCGCCGGACGGATGTTCGGGCCCGAGGGCGCGACCGCGGGGGTCGTGCTGGCGCATATGAGGCCCGCCGATCAGAGCTCCTGGTTCGACTTCGCGGACCAGCTCGGCGAGATCGGATACCGCACGCTGACGTTCGACTTCCGCGGATACTGTCCCGGTGGCGACGCCGGCTGCTCCGAGGGGGACAGGGACGTCGCCGCGATCTGGCAGGACGTGGCGGGCGCCGTCGGGTTCCTGCGGGCGGAGGGCGTGCGGCGGGTCGGGCTCGTCGGTGCGAGCATGGGCGGCACTGCCTCGCTCGTCTACGCCTCGCAGAGCGGCACGGACATCGACGCGGTCGTGACCCTGTCGGCGCCCGACGCCATCGAGGGGCTCACGGCGGGTCCCGTTGTCCTGCAGACCGTGAGCGCCGCGAAGCTGTTCCTGGCCGGGAACGTCGACGGGAACGCGGCCGCCACGGCGCAGGCGTTCTTCGACGAGACCCTGCAGCCCAAGCGCGTCGAGATCCTGACGACGGCCGACCACGGGACCGACATCCTGGAGGGCAACAAGGCGGAGGAGGCCCGCAACCTCATCACCGGCTGGCTCGGCCAGCACGTGCCGGTCACATGAGCCGACCGATCGTCTTCCTGACCGACTACGGGATCGCCGACGAGTTCGTCGGCGTGTGCCACGGCGTGATGCTGCGGATCGCGCCCGACGTTCGGGTGGTCGACCTCACGCATTCGATCCCCCGCCAGGACGTGATGCGCGGTGCGCTCACGCTCGGCCGGGCGACCTCGTACATGCCCGGCGATGCCGTCTACGTCGCGGTGGTCGACCCGGGCGTGGGTTCCGGACGGGGGTCCATCGCCGTGCGAGCGGCCTCGGATGCGCTCCTGGTCGGGCCAGACAACGGGTTGCTGTCCCTGGCGTGGGAGGCGCTCGGCGGCGCCGAGTCGGCGGTCGAGATCACGTCCGACGACGTCATCCTGCAGCCGGCGTCACGCACGTTCCACGGTCGAGACGTGTTCGCCCCTGCGGCCGCGCACCTGGCGGCGGGTTTGCCGCTCGCCGATCTCGGTCCCGAGCTCGTGGTGGAGGATCTCCGCGTGATGGAGCTTCCCGGTCCCATGGTGGCTTCGGGAGCGATCGGCGCCCGCGTGACCGGCATCGACGGTTTCGGCAACGTTCAGTTGAACGTCGGACCGCACGACATGGAGGCCGCCGGCGTCGGGCCCGTGCTCACCGTCCGCGGCCGCACGGTCCCCCGGGTGGGCGTCTTCGCGGACGTCCCGCGCGGAACGCTGGCGGCCATCATCGACTCGCAAGGTCAGCTGGCGCTGGTGGTCAACCAGGGCAGCGCCGCCGACACGCTGGGCCTGTCGGTGGGCAAGACCGTCGTCCTGGAGTAGTGCCGGGGACGGTCAGGACGACGGGCTCGGGAGCTGGCCTGGACTGGTCGGTCCCTGGAGCGGGGCGTCGTCGCCGGACGCGATCACGAGCTGCGCGATCCCGGCTCCGATCAGGAGGGCCAAGAGGACGATCAGGACGATGAACGTCGGCCTCCGCATGGGCGGCAGGCTAGCAGGGGAGGGCTAGCCGGCAGCGCGCCGGACGTCCGGTCCCGGGAGCCGTCGCTCGACACCTTCGCGCATCGAGACCATCATCGCGCGCAGGCGCGCGGCGTCGGTCAGGTACCGCCGCAGGTCGACCTCGAGCGAGACCGCTCCCTCGTAGTCGCTCGCCGACAGGTCGTCCAGGAACGCGCCGAGCGGGAGCACCCCTTCGCCCGGAGGAAGATGGGAGTCCCAACCCTTGCCGGCGTTGTCCGACAGGTGCACGTGTCGGATCCGGCCGTTGAACCGCCGACGAACGTCCACCAGGTCGTGTTCGGCGACCGCCGCATGGCTCGTGTCCAACACCAGATCGGGCAATCCCTCGAGCTCGTCCAGGTCCTGGTTCGCATGGAACGTCATCTCGCGGCCGCCGACCCGGACCGGGAACATGTTCTCCACGGCGACCGTCACGCCGGTTCCCGCCATGAGGTCGGGGAGGCGGTCCTCCAACCAGCGACGGAACGACCGTTGCCATCGATACGGCGGGTGGACGACCACGATGGGAACCTCGGCGTCGGCGGCCACTTCGATCGCTCGCTCGACCTTGCCGATCGGATCGGTGCCCCACACCCTGCGGGTGAGGAGCAGGCATGGCGCGTGGATCGCGCCGATGGTCAATCCGTACTCGTCCGCGAGCGTTCGCATCCGGACGGGATCCTGGCTCGCGGGGTCCTTGGTGACCATCACCTCGGCGCCTTCATACCCGGTGTCGGCCAACAGACGGAACGTCTCCGACAATGGCCGGGCGAAGAACGCGGCCGAGGAGAACAAGATCCTGGGGGAAGGCATCACCTCCCATTGTAGGTGCGAGTCGGGCGCCGGGCCAGAGCGACCGATATCCTGCTCGCCATGTGGGCATTCCCTCTGGTGGCGGCCGCGGTCGCATCCGTGTTCGCCGTGCTGCTCGCGAAGCGATACGCGGAGCGGCGTCGGTCGCACCAACTGCTCTGGGCGATCGCGCTCCTGATGTACGCGGCCGCGTCCCTCGCCGTCGCGATCGGCGCGTTGAACGGCTGGGGCCGGCTCGCGTTCCAGGTGTACTGGGTGTTCGGCGCCGTCCTGAACGTGCCGTTCCTGGCGGCGGGCGAGCTCCAACTGTTGGTCCGCAACCGGACCGTCGAGCTGGCGATCGACGTGGTGCTCGTGTTCTTGATCGCGTACTCGATCTCGGTCGTGCGCGGGGCAGCCTACGACGTGCACGCGCTCGCCCAGCAGCTGCCGTCGGGCAAGCACGTGTTCGGCGACGGCACGCCTGCCCATCGCCTCCCGCAACTCATCTCGATCCCGTCCTACCTGGTGCTCGTCGGTGGCGCCCTCTGGTCGGCGTGGCGGATGCGCGGCCGTCCCGAGCTGAAGGACCGATTCGTCGGCACGCTCCTGATCGCGATCGGCGCGACGATCATCGCAGGGCTCGGCTCGACGTTCGCCGCGCTCGGCAAGCTGCCGCTGTTCTCCGTATCGCTCCTGTCGGGCATCGCGGTGATGTTCTGGGGCTTCCTCCGAGCATCGAAGCCGACGTCGGTGCCTGTGCTGCCCGCAGCGGCCGACGCACGCTGAGCCAACCCCGCCCGCTATCGCAACGCCTCGCATCCAGATCCGGTTGATCCGGGCGTCCCTCCGGCGCGAAGCACGCGCGTACCGCCCCGCTGGAGGAAGGAGGGATGCGGAGGATCCCTCGGCGGGAAGGCCGCCGAGGAGGCGCGGGCGGACCACGACATCGGCAACGCAAACGTCAAGACCATGGAACCGAAAGGAGTCATCCCTTGTCAGTGCAACAAATCCGGAACAAGGTGCTCGCGGCGGCGACCGCGCTGGTGGTCGGTGGGGGCCTGTTCGCAGGTCTCGCCCCGCTCGCCAGCCGCGCGTCGAGCCACCGCGAGGCACCGCTCACGGCCGCGGACCCGCAGATCGACAACACGGACGTGTACGCGTTCGTCAGTCCCGATCGGCCCGACACCGTGACGCTCGTCAGCTCGTGGATCCCGTTCGAGGAGCCCGCGGGCGGCCCGAACTTCTACCTGTGGGCCGAGCACACCAACTACGACATCAACATCAGCAACGACGGCGGGACCAACGCCGACATCAAGTACCGCTGGAGGTTTACGACGCGCTACCGCAACCCGAACACGTTCCTGTACAACACGGGTCCGGTCACGTCGCTGAACGACCCCGATCTGAACATCTATCAGACGTATGACCTCTGGAAGATCTCGAACGGGCACAAGAACCGTCTGCTGCACAACGCGAAGGTGGCTCCGAGCAACGTGGGCGGCGCCTCCATGCCGGGATACAACAGCGACCTGTTCGACGCCGCGACGACGAAGTTCGGCGGCTCGAATCCGTCCTACAGCTGGGTGGGTCAGTCCGACGACCCGTTCTTCCTCGACCTCCGCGTGTTCGACCTCCTCTACGGAGCGAACCTCTCGGAGGCCGGCGACGACTCGCTGGCCGGGTTCAACGTCAACACGTTCGCGCTGCAGGTCCCGACGAAGGACCTCACCAAGGGTGGCGAGTCGACGATCGGGATCTGGAACACGGCATCGCGTCCCAGCCTGCGGATCGAGAACGGTGACGGCAGCCAGTCGTTCAAGGGCAAGAACGTTCAGGTCTCGCGCCTGGGCAGCCCGCTCGTGAACGAGGTCGTCGTCCCCGTGGGTCTGAAGGACTACTTCAACTCCTCCAAGCCGAGCGCGGACGGTGCGGCGCTGCCGCTCGTCCAGGACCCCGAGCTTCCGCACCTGCTCAACGCGGTGTACGGCACGGACGTCCCGGACTCCGACGACAGCACGCCCGGCATCCAACGGGCGGACCTGATCCAGGTCTTCCTGACGGGCGTTCCGACGCTGAACCAGCCCGCGCACGTCACGGCGAGCGAGATGCTGCGTCTGAACACGGCCATCGAGCCGTGCTCGACGGCCTGCTCGACCCTCGGCGTGATCGGCGGCGACACGGCGGGCTTCCCGAACGGCCGTCGGCTGTCCGACGATGTCATCGACGTCTCGCTGCGAGCGGTCCTGGGCGTGCTCCTGACGCCTCACCAGGCGCTGGCGGACACGATCGGCGACGGTGTCGACGCGAACGACGTTCCGTTCCTGAACGCCTTCCCGTACGTGGCCTACCCGTTCTCCGGGTCGGACGCGTCACCGCACAGCTGATCGAACGGAACTGATCGAACGCACATCGGGGAGCGGGGGGGGGGGCGCCCGGGGCGGAGACCCCCCGGGCCCCCGCGCCCCCGCCCGGGGCGCCGGGCCGCGCGCCCCCCCCCCGGCGGCCCCCCCCCCCCCCGCGCCCGCACCACCCCCCAACCCCG